>NZ_JAHUTH010000016.1:0-177232 GCF_025376855.1 Variovorax endophyticus | reverse complement strand
ACATTCGCGGAGGGAAGTACCCGCTGTCCTGTGCACGCGCCCCGAACAAAAGCCTCAAGACCAACAACAAGAGGCCTGAAAGTGGAAAGCCCCCCCAAGAGACACACCCTGCGCGTGACCCCACCGCAGCTCAAAGAACTGCGCCTGCTGAAGATCGCGGTCATCCATCCCGACGACAGCGACGGCCGTCAGCTCACCCAGCAGCTGCAGCGCATCGGCTGCCAGGTGCAGGCCTTCTGGCCGCCGGTGCAGGCACTGCCCGAGGGCATCGACGTGGCTTTCATGGCGGTACAGCCCGACTTCATCAACCTGCGCTTCGAGTGGACCAAGAGCGAGGACGCGCCGGCCATCATCGCCGTCGTGACCTACGAGAACCCGACCATCGTCGAGGCCGTGCTCGAGATCGGCGCCAAGGCCGTGCTGCCCTCGCCGGTGCGCTCCTTCGGATTGTTGTCGGCGCTGGTGGTGGCGCGCGAGGCGCACAAGCAGAACCGCTCGCTCGCGCGGCGCCTGCGCAAGACCGAGGCCAAGCTGCTGGGCGTGCGGCAACTCGCGGAGGCCAAGGCGATTCTCATGAAGACGCATGGCGTGTCGGAGGGCCAGGCCTACGACCTGATCCGCGAGCAGGCGATGAGCAAGCGCGCCACCATGGAAGAGATCGCGGCCGCCATCGTCAACGCCAACGAGATCCTCTCGCTCGGCGCGCGCAAGCCCGAGGCGTCGTAAAGCCTCTCAGGTCTGGCGGAACCCCGCCAGCACCTCGAGCACCCGCAGCGTGGCGCCGTCGAGCAGCGTGCGCGGCCGGTGCGCGATGCCCAGGCGGCGCGTGAGCTTCGGCACGATCGGCAGGACCTGCAGGCGCCCGCCGAGCGCCGCGTCGGTCGTCGGCTGCAGCGGCAGCAGCGCGGCGCCATAGCCGGCCGCCACCAGGCTGCGGATGGCCGCGTCGTAGTTGAGCTCGATGCGCGCGCGCGGCGCGAAGCCCGCGGCCGCGAACCACTCCATCGTGAGCCGGTACATGTGGGTGGTCGCGTCGTTGAAGATCAGCGGCTGCCCGGCCAGCCAGGCCGGCGTGACGCGCCTGGGCGCCTTCGTGCGCTGCGGCACGAAGGCCATCATCGGCTGCGTGCGCCAGGGCGTGAACACCAGGTCGCGCAGCGGCGGCTGCGGCAGTGCCACCAGGCCGATGTCGAGCGTGCCCGCGGCCAGCCGCGCCAGCGCCTCGCCCGAGCCGAGGATCGCCACCTCGACGTCGATGCCCGCGTCCTGCGCGCCCAGCGCCTCGAGCACCTGCGGCAGCAGGTCGACCACCACGCCGGTCGACGTGCCCAGCCGCACGCGGCCGCTGCGGCCCTCGGCCTGCCGCTTGACCGCGTCGAGCGCATCGTCGGTGTCGCGCAGCAGCTTGCGCCCGCGCTCCACCAGCGCCGCGCCGGCCGCCGTGGGCGTGATGCCGCGCGCGCCGCGCACCACCAGCTTGGCATCGAGCCGCGACTCGAGTTCGGAGACATGCAGGCTGACCGTGGGCTGCGCGAGGTGCAACGCCTGCGCCGCGGCCGAGAAGCTGCCGAGGTCGGCGATCGCGATCAGGGTGCGCAGCTGGTCGAGGTTGAGGTGGCGCATGGGCGTCGAATCAGGAAAGCTGATGAGAAGGCTCAGAAATCTCAACTTCCACAATAGCACGGGGACGCCGAAGATGAGCGCACCGACACCGCAACCCCCAGGAGCCCATCGTGAAGACCGCATCGTCCCCGAGCTTTCGCCAACGCCTTCTGCATGCCCTGCGCGGCTGGCGCCGGCACGCGGCGAATCGCCGCCGGGCCCGTGCCGATGCGTGCCAGCTCGCCGGCATGAGCGAGCACGACCTGCGCGACCTCGGCGTCGGCCGCAGCGAGCTGCCGGGGCTGATGCAGCCCGCGCCCTCGCACTGCGAGCACGGCCACCGCGCAAGCTGAAGGAAGCGCGCCCCGGCCCTTGCCGCGGCCTCGATTTGAGGTCCAATGCGGGGCGTGCCAAGTCCCGCTTCCGCTTCATCCCCGCTCGTCGTCGAGCTCACCTCCCCGCAGTCGGTCGACGGCCGGCGCGCGGCCTTCCAGTCCCTGTGGCTGCTGGTGCGCATGCGCCATGCGCACGACAGCCAGACCCCGATGGTGCGGCTGGCCGACCTGCGCGGCGAAGTGTCGGACGCGAGCACCCTGCGCATGGTCGTGAGCCGTGCCTTCCGCGACTTCAAGGCCTGGGGCATCGAGGTCGGCTGGGGCGAGGACAGCACGCGCGAGCCGCGCTTCCTCAATGCCGAGCGGCGCAGCCAGGGCCCGTTCTGGCTGCCGCCGGCCGAGGCGCGGCGCGTGCGCTGCGAGGTCGAGGGGCGCGCCGCCAGCGCGGCCGAGATCGCCTCGTTCCTCGGCCTGCGCGCACGCACGGGCGCGGCGGCCGGCGCCTCGGCGCCGCCCGAGGCGGTGCACCTGCAGGACGCGGCCTTCTGGAAACAGCTCGTGTCCGCGCAGCGGGCCGCGCGCCAGGGCCGGCTGATGACGCCGGTGGCCGCCGGTGCCGGCGATGGCGCCGGCCAGCCGAGCGCGCTCGAATCGATACGGCTCGCCGGCGCGCTCGCGGCCAGCGGCTTCCAGCGCGCGCTGGTCACGCTCAACGAGGCCATGCTGTGGCGCCGCCTCGGCGACAACGAACAGGCGCGCCGCCAGCTCGAGGTGCTCAAGAAGCAGCGCCTGGCGCACCACGTGGCGGGCAACGACTACCTCGGCGCGATGGAATGCATCGTCTCGGCCTGGTGCGCCTACACCGCGCGCGACCTGCCGCTGGCGCAGTCGCTGCTCGGCGGCATGGCCGACGACCCGGCGCGCAGCGTGGTGCTGCGCCATCATCCCGACGTGCGCTTCGAATGGTGCAACCTGTGGGCGCTCGGTTGCCGCTCGCGCGCGCTGGCGCTCGCGGCCGAGGATGCGCCGGCCGCCCGTCTGCTCGCCGAGGAATCGCTGCGCCGCTTCGGCGACGCGCTGACCGCGGCCTTCGAGTCGCATTCCTTCGATGCCGCCCAGCACGTGGCGGCCAACCTCGGCATGGCGGTGTGGCTGTTCGACCGCGTGGGCCTCGCGCTGCCCGCGCTCCCCTCGGCGCCGGCGGCCGGCCCGAAGCGGCGCGGCGATGCCCCGGCAGCGTCCGACACCACGCGCCATGCCGTGCAGTGGATCGCCTTCAGCGAATGGCTGTGCGGCCAGGCCGACGGCCAGGGCCGCTCGGCCTGGAACGCGATCTACCTGATGCGCATCGCGCGCGGCCACTGTGGCGCCGAGCCCCGGCCCACGCTCGCGCAGTTCCGCGCCCAGGCGCCGCTCGACCCGGCCGCGATCTCGGCGCTGGCCGGTCCGCTCGCCGATGCCTTCGACGCCACGCACTGGCCCGCGCGCTGGGTCGAGGTGGCGCAGGCGCGGCTGGCCGACCACCAGGCCGGCCGGCGCCGCTACCCGGGCCTGCAGCATTGCAGCCTGCTGTTCGAGCATGCGTGGTACGCGGCCCATGCGGGCGACCTGAAGGCGGCCGAGCGCTCGCTGGCCACCTTGCGCGAAGCGCTGCCGCAGCTGGTGCCCAGCGACCGCGCCTACTTCGCCGAGTCGTGGAACGACGGCCTGCCCGCCGAACTGGTGCTCGAGGCGAAGCCCCCGCGACGGCCGGCGGCGCGGCCGAGGAAGGCCGCGCGCTGAAGCGGCCTCAGCCGCGCGCCGCGATGCAGTCGATCTCGATGTCGAAGGGCCCGAACCAGGCCGGCACGCAGACGAAGATGCGCGCGGGCGGCGACTCGGGAAAGTAGCGCGCATAGACCGCGTTGACCGCGGCGAACTTCTCCGCCGAGGTGCAGTACACGTTGCACTTGAGCGCATTCGCGAGCGACGAGCCCGCCGTCTCCAGGCACAGCTTCAGCTGTTCGAGCACCAGCTCGGCCTGCCGCTCGACCGAGGCGCCGACCGCCACCTGCCCGGTCTCGGGATCGAAGGGCGGCAGGCCCGAGACATAGACGGTGTCGCCATGGCGCGTGACGATGGAGGCCGGTGCCTTCCAGCGATCGAGCCAGGTGGAGAGGGGTTCGACACGGATGACTTCGCGCGCGGGCATGGGAATCTTTCTGTTGCGGTGGATGACGATGACCGCGATGGTGCGGCCTTCGTCCCCCGCACGCTTCGTCCCGCGACGAAGCGTTCAGCCGCCGGTGCCCATGCCCAGTGCCAGCCGCACGCGCTCGCGCAGCACCGGCAGCACCTCGCTCTCGAACCACGGATGGCGCTGCTGCCAGCCGGTGTTGCGCGGCGAGGGATGCGGCAGCGGGATGACGCGCGGCGCGAATTCCGCGAAGGCGCGCACGGTCTCGGTCACGCCGTCGCGCGCCCGGTTGCCCAGGTGGCGGCGCTGCGCGTACTGGCCGATCAGCAGCGTGAGCTCGACGCGCGGCATCTGCGCCAGCAGCCGCTCGTGCCACAGCGGCGCGCACTCCTTGCGCGGCGGCAGGTCGCCGCTGGTGCCGCGCCCCGGGTAGCAGAAGCCCATGGGCACGAGCGCGATGCGCGAGGCGTCGTAGAACAGTTCGCGCTCCACGCCGAGCCAGCGCCGCAGCTGGTCGCCACTGCGGTCGTCCCAGGGCACGCCCGTGCGGTGCACCGTCATGCTCGGCGCCTGGCCGACGATCAGCAGCCGCGCATCCGCGCCGGCCTGCACCACCGGGCGCGGGCCCAGCGGCAGATGGGCCTCGCAGACGCGGCAGGCGCGGATCTCGGCGAGCAGCGGCTCCACGCGCTTCAGCGGCCGAAAGGCTTGAAGAAGGCGTTGAGCTCGGCCCCGGGCGCGGCGTCGGCGAAGCCGTCGAAGCGCCCCTCGTCGGCCAGCGTGCGCGCGGCGCGGATGAAGCCGCCCCAGGCCGCGCGCGCCATCGCGCCGCCCACGCTGACGCGGCGCACGCCGAGCGCCTCGATGTCCTTCATCGTGAGTTCGCTGGTCGCGCCGACCAGCAGGTTCACCGGCTTGGGCGCGACCGCCGCGACCACGGCCGCGATCTGCTCGCGCGTCTTGATGCCGGGCGCATAGAGGCAGTCGGCGCCGGCCTCGGCATAGGCCCTGAGGCGCGCGATCGCGTCGTCGAGGTCGGGCCGGCCGGCGAAGAAGTTCTCGGCGCGGCCGACCAGCAGCGTGTCGCCGCCCGCCGCATCGATGGCACCGCGCGCGGCGCGCATGCGCTCGACCGCGACCTCGATGGGGAACAGCGGCGCATCGGCGTTGCCGGTCGAGTCCTCGATCGACAGGCCGGCCACGCCGGTCTCGACCGCGAGCCGCACGCTCCGGGCCACGGCCTGCGGATCGGCGCCGAAGCCGTTCTCGAAGTCGGCATTGACCGGCAGCGCGGTGGCCGCCACCAGTTCGCGCAGGTGCGCGAGCACCGCGTCGCGCGCGATGGCGCCGTCGGCCTGGCCGTGCGACCAGGCGAAGCCCGAGCTGGTGGTGGCGAGTGCCTTGTAGCCCAGGCCTTCGAGGTAGCGCGCGCTGCCGGTGTCCCAGGGGTTGGGGATGACGAAGCAGCCCTGGGCATGCAGCGCGCGGAAGGCCGCGCGTTTCTCGGCGACGGTGGGGTTCGTGGGGGTCATGGAGTCTCTTCCTTCTTCGATGAAATTCGATGCAAGGGCGTGAAGCCGTTCAGGATAAGCCAGCGCCCGGCTGCGGCGCGCCGGGCGGATGGGCCAGCAGGTGGTCGATGAAGGCGCGCACCGCCGGCAGCATGCCGCGGCGCGAGGCGAAGGCCGCCTGGATCTCGCTCGCGGTGCAGGCCCAGTCGGGAAACAGGCGCACCAGGCGGCCCTCGCGCAGCGCGTCGCGGCACAGGATCTCGGGCAGCAGCGCCACGCCCAGGCCCTGCAGCGCCACGTGCCTGAGCGCGAACATGTCGTCGGCGACCAGGCGCGGCACGAAGCCCAGTTCGTGCACCTGCCTGCCGCGCTCCAGCCGCCACAGGTGGCGCTCGCCGGTGTCGGGCAGCGAGAGCATCGGCCACGCGGCCAGGTCGTCGAGGCTCGCGGGCGTGCCCAGGCGCTCGAGCAGCGCCGGGCTCGCGAGCAGCACGTCGACCGTGCGGCCCAGCGGCCGCGCGACCAGGCTCGAGTCCTCGAACGGCGGGCGCCGCACGCGCAGCACCACGTCGACGTTCTCCTGCAGCGGATCGACGCGCCGGTGGCTCACTTCCAGCGAGAGCCGCACCTCGGGAAAGGCGCGCATGAAATCGGGGATCAGCGGCGTGAGCCAGAACTGCGCGAGCGTGAAGGGCGCGCTCACGCGCAGCGGCCCCTGCGGCCGCGCGACGGCCTGGCGCACCACGTCGAAGGCCTCCTCGCCCGCGGCCACTGTGGCCTGGCAGCGCTCGTAGAACTGCTCGCCGACATGGGTCAGCAGCAGCCGGCGCGAGCTGCGCTGCAACAGCCGCACGCCCAGCCGTTCCTCGAGCTGCGCGACGCGGCGGCTCAGGCGCGACTTGGGAATGCCCAGGTGCCGGCTCGCGGCGCTGAAGCCCTGCTGCTGCACCACGTGCGCGAACAGCGCGAGGTCGTTGAAATCGTCCATGTCTCCTGTTCCGCTGGCAGAACGATCCGTTCTTTTTCGGCGGATTGTTGTTGTTTCGTTCCATCAGCATCATCGATCGCCTCATATCGGTCAATGTCCACGCCCATGAAAATCGCCAGCTTCCATCACCGCGGTGCCCTTCGCTTCGGCGTGGTCCGAAACGACGAAGTGCTCGACGCCAGCGCCCTGCCCGGCGCGCCGGCCGGCGTGCGCGAACTGCTGGCGCGCGGCGACGAGGGCCTGGCCTGGCTGTGCGCGGCCATCGAGACGGCACCGCGGCTGCCGCTGGCCGATGTGAAGCTCGCGGCGCCGGTGCCCGAGCCGCGCAAGTTCCTCGGCCTCGGCGGCAACTACGCCTCGCACCTCGAGGAGGCCGCAAAGCTCGGGCTGACGCGGCCGCCAGGACAGGTGTGGTTCAACAAGCAGGTGTCGTGCGTGGCCGGCCCCTTCGACGAGGTGCACCGGCCGCGCGTGTCGGCGCAGTTCGACTACGAGGGCGAACTCGGCGTGGTCATCGGCCGGCGCTGCCGCCATGTGCGCGCCGAGGAGGCGATGGCCATGGTCGCGGGCTACGTGGTGATCAACGACATGAGCGTGCGCGACTGGCAGCTGCGCGCGCCCACGCACACCCTGGGCAAGTCCTTCGACACCCATGGCCCCTTCGGCCCCTGGCTGGTGACGCGCGACGAGATCGCCGACCCGCATGCGCTGCGGCTGCGCACCTGGGTCAACGGCGAACTGCGCCAGGACGGCAACACAGCGCAGATGATCCATCGCATCGAGGCCATGCTGGTCGAACTCACGACCGCCTTCACCCTCGAGCCCGGCGACGTGCTGAGCACCGGCAGCCCCGCGGGCGTCGGCGGCCTGATGGACCCGCCGCGCTACCTGGTGCCGGGCGACGTCGTGCGCGTGGAGATCGAGGGCATCGGCCACATCGAGAACCGCGTGGTGCAAGAACCCCTGGAGACCGCCCGATGAACGACCCCAGGCGTGCCCTGCCCGACCTCGCCTCTTCCGCACTGCGACCCGTGAAGCTCGCCCACGTGGTGCTGCGCGTGGCCGAACTCGCGCGTTCGCGCGCCTGGTACCTCGCGGTGCTGCAGGCGCGCGTGGCCTTCGAGAACGAGATGCTGTGCTTCCTGAGCTACGACGACGAGCACCACCGCATCGGCCTGATCGCGCGCCCCGACCTGGGCCGCGAGGCCGATGCGAACACCGGGCTCGAGCACATCGCCTTCACCTACGGCTCGCTGGCCGCGCTGCTCGCCAACCACCGGCGACTGGCCGCGCTCGGCATCGTGCCCTACTGGTGCATCAACCACGGGCCGACGATCTCGATGTACTACCGCGACCCCGACGGCCATCGGCTCGAGCTGCAGCACGACGTGTTCGAGACCGCCGCCGAGGTCGATGCCTTCTTCGCGGGCGGTGCCTATGCCGAGAACTTCATGGGCGTGGTGTTCGACCCCGCGGACCTGGCCGCGCGCTTCGAGGCCGGCGAGCCGCTGGCCTCGCTGACCGCGCGGCCCGGCCTGCCAGTAGGCAAGGGGCCGTGGGACATGTTCGTGCCCTGACAAGGTGTGGGGCGGGCTCAGCACTCGACCACGTTGACCGCGAGCCCGCCGAGCGAAGTCTCCTTGTAGGTCGACTTCATGTCCTCGCCGGTCTGCTTCATGGTGCGGATCACGGCATCGAGCGAGACATAGTGGCTGCCGTCGCCGCGCAGCGCCATGCGCGCCGCGTTGATGGCCTTCACCGCGCCCATCGCATTGCGTTCCACGCAGGGGATCTGCACCATGCCGCCGACCGGGTCGCAGGTCAGGCCGAGGTTGTGCTCCATGCCGATCTCGGCCGCGTTCTCGACCTGCGCCGGCGTGCCGCCGAGCACCGCGGCCAGCGCACCGGCGGCCATCGAGCAGGCCACGCCGACCTCGCCCTGGCAGCCGACCTCGGCGCCCGAGATCGAGGCGTTGGTCTTGTAGAGCATGCCGATCGCCGCGGCCGTGAGCAGGAAGTCGACGATGCCCGCGTCGCTCGCATTCGGCACGAAGCGCTGGTAGTAGTGCATCACGGCCGGCACCACGCCGGCCGCGCCGTTGGTGGGCGCGGTCACCACGCGGCCGCCGGCCGCGTTCTCCTCGTTCACGGCCATCGCGAAGGCATTGACCCAGTCCATGGCCGCGAGCGGATCGGCCGCGCCGTCCTGCGCCAGCAGCTCGCGATGCAGCTCGCCCGCGCGCCGGCGCATGCGCAGCGGGCCGGGCAGCGCTTGGGCGGCCAGCGGGTTGTCGATGCCGAAGCCGCGCTGCACGCACTGCTGCATCACGCCCCAGATGCGCAGCAGGCCCGCGCGCACCTCGGCCTCGGGGCGCCAGGCGCATTCGTTGCGCAGCACCAGCGCGGCCACCGAGAGGCCGTTCTCCCGGCATTGCGCCATCAGTTCGTCGCCCGTCGAGAACGGATGCGGCACCGCCACCGCCGCGGTCTGGGCCACGGCCTGGCCGCCCTCGACGACGAAGCCGCCGCCGACCGAGAAATAGCTGCCCTCGGCGAGCACCGCATCGTCGGTGGCGAAGGCGGTGAAGCGCATCGCGTTGGGATGCTCGGGCAGCGACTCCTCGCCGCGAAACACGATGTCGCGCACGCGGTCGAAGGCGATCGGCGTGGTGCCGAGCAGCATCAGCGTGCCGGTGCGGCGCAGCGCCTCGAGCCGCGGCTGCACGGTCTCGGGCCGCACCGTGTCGGGCGCGTCGCCGAATAGGCCGAGGATCACGCCCTGGTCGGTCGCATGGCCGTGGCCGGTGGCGCCGAGCGAGCCGAACAGGTCGACGCGCAATCGCGCGACGCGCGCGAGCAGGCCCCGCTGCTCGAGCGAGCGCGCGAACAGCAGCGCCGCGCGCATCGGGCCCACGGTGTGCGAGCTCGAGGGCCCGATGCCGATCTTGAAGATGTCGAAGGCGGACAGCATCAGCGCATCATGCGGCCGGAAGCTGCTGCTTGACCAGTGCCACCCAGTAGGCCGCGCCCAGCGGCAGGATGTTGTCGTTGAAGTCGTAGTAGGGGTTGTGGACGTTCGGATCGTTCGGGCCCTCGCCCGCGCCGATGCCGATGTAGGCGCCCGGGCGCTTCTGCAGCATGAAGGCGAAGTCCTCCGAGCCCATGGCCGGCGGGATGTCGGTCAGCACCTGTTCGCGCTCGACCAGGCTGGCGGCCGCGGCGATCGCGGCATCGGTCTCGGCCGGCGTGTTGACCACGCCCGGATAGCCGCGGCGGTAGTCGAGCGCGACCTTGGCGCCGTGGGTGGCGGCCACGCCCTCGCAGATCTGCTGCATCGCGGCCTGGGTCTGGTCCTGGATCGCGGCATCGAGCGTGCGCACGGTGCCGCGCAGCACCACGGTCTCGGGGATCACGTTCCAGGTGTCGCCGCCATGGATCTGCGTGACGCTGACCACGGCCGAGTCGGTGGCGCCGGTGCGGCGGCTCACGATGGTCTGCAGCGCATTGATGAGCTGCGCGGCGACCACCACCGAGTCGATGCCGGTCTCGGGCATGGCGCCATGGCTACCCTTGCCGGTGACCACGATCTCGAAGGTGTCGAGGTAGGCCGTCATGGTGCCCTTGCGGATCGCGAAGCGGCCGCGCGGCAGGCTCGGGAAGTTGTGCATGCCGTAGACGGCATCGGCCGGGAACTGGTCGAACAAGCCTTCCTCGACCATCACGCGGCCGCCGCCCTCGTTCTCCTCGGCCGGCTGGAACACGAAGTGCACCGTGCCCTTGAACGGCTTGTGGCGCGACAGGTGCTCGGCCGCGCCGAGCAGCATCGCGGTGTGGCCGTCGTGGCCGCAGGCGTGCATCTTGCCCACGCACTTCGAGGCATGGGCCTGCGTTCCCAGCTCCTGCATGTTGAGCGCGTCGAGGTCGGCGCGCAGCGCGATGCTCGGGCCGTCGCCGTTCGAAAGCGTGCCGACCACGCCGGTGCCGGCCAGGCCGCGGTGCACCGGCAGGCCCATCAGCATCAGCGCGTTGGCGACCACGTTGGCGGTGCGGTGCTCCTCGAACGCGGTCTCGGGATTGGCGTGGATGTCGCGGCGCCAGGCCTGCATGCGCGCGCGGGTGTCTTCGGCGATTTCGGGGTCGCGGTACATGGTGGGGTTCTCTCGTGGGGTCAGTGGAAGAATTCGGCGATCAGGGTAGCGCCGAGGAAGGTACCGGCCGTGGCGGTCAGCGACACCACCACGATGCGCCAGCCGAGCTGGCGGAACACCGGCAGGTCCTTCGCCACCGAGAAGCCGGCCAGCGCGAGCACCGGCGTGGTGAAGGCCAGGAAGTTGAGCTTGGCGGTGAGCGCGATCAGCGCGTCGGAGAACGGCAGCAGCCCCGGGATGCCCACCACCGTGGCCACCACCGACAGCACCAGCACCATCGGCAGACATGGCACCAGCCGCTTGAGGCCCTCGACCGCCAGCGCGATCGCCACCACGGCCAGCATGCCCTCGAGCGAGACCAGGAGCGGCACCTTGTAGGTCAGCGAGTTGCCGATCAGCACGCCGCCGCCCACCACGGCCCAGGCGATCAGCGTGTCGCGCAGCGGCAGCGCGCCGCCATGCGCCACGCTGACCTGCGACATGGCGGAGGTGCCCGCATCGGTCGCGCCGCGCTTCGAGAAGCGGCCCAGCACCGGCTCGAGCTTGCCGTAGAGCCACGAGCACAGCGGCAGCGAGAGGAACAGCGTGAAGTAGAAGCCCGCGACCGTGGTCAGCAGGTTCGAGGCGGCGGCGATGGCCGTGAGCTGCGGCAGCATCTCGGCCGGCTGCTGCGCGGCGATGGCGCCGAGCGCGGCCGCCATCAGGCTGCCCGAGCCCACGCCGGCGCCCATGGCCAGCGAGCGCGGATCGAAGACGTGCAGGCTGGCGATGAAGCCCGCCAGCACCGCGATGAACAGCGCGCCCAGCACGGTGCCGGTGATGTATTCGGCCAGCACGCCGCGGCCCTCGGGCGAGGCCATGCCGTACTTCTCGCCGATGATCACGAGGTTGCCCTCGCGCCCCACCGAGAAGGTGGCGCCCACGGCCTCGCGCTTGATGCCCAGCAGCAGCGCCAGCGGCAGGCCCAGCGCCAGGGTGCCGAGCGCATGGCCGAACTCCTGGAACAGCAGCGCCCAGCCGGCCTGCTTGACCTGCGGCAGCGCGGCGCCGACCGTGAGGCCCAGCTTCACCACGAACAGCAGCAGGCCGGCGTTGAGCAGGCCGCCCGCGAAGGACTGCTCGGCGGTGGCGACGCGCGCCACGCCCGGCACGCGGCGGTGCGCGATGCCCCAGACCGCGGCGATCAGCAGCGCCCACAGCATCGGCAGCAGCGCCACCTTGCCCGGGCCGACGCTGAACTGCACCGGGCCGACCAGCTCGGCCACGGCCACGATGGCCAGCGTGACGGCCACGAGCTTGAGTTTTCCGGAAGCGCCGGAGGGCGCGGCCGTGACGGGAACGGAGGCGGCGGAGGTCATGGTGGGGCGTCGGTCTGGAGCCGTGGGTGAAGCCTTTGCTGGCGGATGGCGGCGAGTTTCTCCATGTAGGCCTATTGCATCAATGACCGCAAATCGGGATATTCGATGCATTGAATGCAACACTCAGGAGACCGGGCATGGACGACAGGCTCGACACGCGCCGCGTGCGCTACTTCATGCAGGTGCTCGACAGCGGCTCGGTGCGCGGCGCGGCCGACGTGCTCGACATGGACCCCTCGGCCGTCAGCCGCGCGATCGGCATCCTCGAGCAGGAGTGTGGCGTGCCACTGCTCGAGCGCCATGGCCGCGGCGTGGTGCCCACCGACGCGGGCGAGATGCTGGCCGGCTACGTGCGCCGGCAGAACAGCCAGAAGCAGCACCTGATGGCGCAGATGGACAGCATCCGCAAGATCGAGCGCGGCCACATCGACATCGTGGCGGGCGAGGGCTATGTGGACTGGCTGATGCGCCACAGCCTGCGCGAGTTCATGACCACGCATCCGAAGATCACCATCGACCTCGACGTGGCCAGCACCGACGAGATCGTGCGCCGCGTGGTCGAGGAGCGCGCCCACATCGGCATGCTGTTCCAGCCGCCGCGGGACGAGCGGCTGACCTCGCACCAGTCGCATCCGCAGCCGATCCAGGCGCTGGTGCTGCGCTCGCATCCGCTCGCGCAGCTGGGCCGGCCGCTCAAGCTCGCCGACCTGCTGCCCTACCCGGGCGCCACGCTGCACCGCAACTTCGGCGTGCGCCAGCACATCGAGGCGGCCGAGATCAGCGAAGGCGTGCGGCTGCCTTCGGTGCTGACCACCACCTCGTTCAGCGCGCTCGGCCATTTCGTCTCGGCCGGGCTGGGCTACACGCTGGGCACGCGGATCTCGCTGACGCCGAATGCCGACCATCCCGAGCTGATCGAGCTGCCGATGAAGAACCCGCTGCTGTCGCAGGGCCGCTCGCATATCGTGTCGCGCCACGGACGCCTGCTGTCGCCGGCCGCGGCCGAGCTGCTGCGCTGCGTGGTGCGCGACATGAAGCGCTACGCGGACGCCGGGCCGGCCAAGGTTCGCAAGCCGGCGCCACGCGCGCGCGCGGGCTGAGGGGCGCGCGGGGAGATCGTTGCGCGCAGCGGGCTTCGGTGGTCTGATCGCCGCCATGTCCTACCTGCTCCCGCTCTTCGTCCACCTGCTGTGCGCCGCCTTCTGGGTCGGCGGCATGGCCCTCATGCACTTCGCGGTGCGCCCGGCCGCCGTCGCCACGCTCGAGCCGCCGCTGCGCCTGCGCATGATGGCCGCGACCCTGCGGCGCTTCTTCGTCGGGGTCGATGCCTCGGTCACGCTGCTGTTCGTGACGGGCGTGGCGATGATCCTGGCCACGGGCGGCTTCCGCGGCGTGCACTGGCGCGTCGAGGCGATGATGGGCATCGCGATCGTGATGGCCGCGATCTACGTCTACATCCGCGCCTCGGTGTTCCGCGCGATGCGGCGCGCGGTCGACGACGGCGCCTGGCCGGTGGCCGCGGGCCGGCTCGACCTGGTGCGCAAGCTCGTGAGCCTGAACCTGGTGCTGGGCGTGGCGGTGTTCGCGGTCGCGGTGCTCGGGCGCGGTTAGGCCGCTGGCCCCTTGAGCTCGACGCCGTTGCCGTCGGGGTCGCGCAGGTAGATCGAGGGCCCCGTGCCCTCGGCCCCGTAGTTGTTCTGCACCTCGCCATCGACCTCGACGCCATGGCGCGCCATGCGCTCGCGGATCGCGGCCTCGTCGAAGGGCTCGATGCGCAGGCACAGGTGGTCGAGGTTGCGGCCTTCGCGGCCGGCCAGCGCGCCACCCGCGCGACCCAGCTTGCCGTCGTGCGCGACGAGGTCGATCAGGCTCGCGCCCGCGCGCAGGTGCACCAGGCCGAGGTCGTCGCGCCGCTTGTCGACCGTGCAGCCGAGCACGCCGACATAGAAGGCGATGGAACGCTCGGCATCGCGCACGCGCAGCACCACGTGATCGATGCGCCGCAGCGCGAACGGCGCGGCATCGGAAGGATCGTGCGGGCGGGTCATGCCCGCCAGTGTGTCAGACCACGCCCGAGGCGCGCAATGCCTCGAAACGCGCCGCGTCGATGCCCATCTCGCCGAGCACCTCGCGCGTGTGCTGGCCCAGCGCGGGCGGCGCGCGGCGCAGCACCGGCGGCGTGGCCGACAGGCGCAGCGGGCTCGCCACGCCGGTGATGGCCGTGATGCCGTCGCCCGCGTCGCGCGGCAGCGTGACCGCGAGGCCGCGCGCCTTGACCTGCGCATCGTCGAAGGCCTGCGCGATGTCGTTGATCGGGCCGCAGGGCACGGCCTTGTCCTCGAGCAGCGCGACCCAGTCGGCCGTGGTGCGCGTGCGCGTGAGCTCCTCCATCATCGGGATCAGCACGCCGCGGTGCTTCACGCGCAGGGTGTTGCTCGCGAAGCGCGCGTCGCTGGCCCAGCCGGGCTGGCCCGCGGCCTCGCAGAAGCGCGCGAACTGGCCGTTGTTGCCGATCGCCAGCAGCATCGCGCCGTCCAGCGTCGGGAAGTCCTGATAGGGCGCGAGGCTCGGATGGGTGTTGCCCTGGCGCGCCGGCGCCTTGCCGGTGTTGAGGAAGGCGCTGGCCTGGTTGGCGAGGATCGCCATGCCCACGTCGAGCAGTGCCATGTCGATGTGCTGGCCTTCGCCGGTGCGGTGCCGCACCTGCAGCGCGGCGAGGATCGCGGTGCTCGCGTAGACGCCGGTGAAGATGTCGGTGAGCGCGACGCCCACGCGCAGCGGGCCGCCGCCGGGCTCGCCGTCGGGGCGGCCGGTGATGCTCATCATGCCGGTCATGGCCTGGATCATCAGGTCGTAGCCCGCGCGCTCGGCATAGGGGCCGTCGTTGCCGAAGCCGGTGACGCTGCAGTAGATGAGCCGCGGGTTGGCACGGCGCAGCGTCTCCTGGTCGAGGCCGTACTGCTTCAGGCCGCCGGTCTTGAAGTTCTCCACCACCACGTCGGCCTGCGCCGCCATCTGCCTGAGCAGCGCCTGGCCGTCGGGCGTGGCCATGTCGATGGTGACCGAGCGCTTGTTGCGGTTGCACGCGGTGAAGTAGCTGGCCTGGTCGCTGTCGTTGCCGTTCGCGTCCTTCACGAAGGGCGGGCCCCAGGTGCGGGTGTCGTCGCCGACGCCGGGACGCTCGATCTTGACGACATCGGCGCCCAGGTCCGCGAGGATCTGCGTGCACCACGGGCCCGCGAGCACGCGGGACAGATCGAGAACCTTGATGCCGTCGAGGGCTGCTTGGGTCATGGCGATGCGGATGGAATTCGGGCTGCCCGGACGCGAAGAACGCGAAGGTTCCGCGAAGGGCGCAAAAGATTCATTTCAAGGAAGATGGACTTCCTTTCGCGTCCTTCGCGAATCCTTCGCGTCCTCTGCGTCCGGAAGTCCGTGTCTGGCTTCAGTTCGCGAACGCGGCGATGCCCGTGATCGCGCGACCGAGGATCAGCGCATGGATGTCGTGCGTGCCTTCGTAGGTGTTCACGACCTCGAGGTTCACGAGGTGGCGCGCCACGCCGAATTCGTCGCTGATGCCGTTGCCGCCCATCATGTCGCGCGCCAGGCGGGCGATGTCGAGGGCCTTGCCGCAGTTGTTGCGCTTCATGATCGAGGTGATCTCGACCGCGGCCGTGCCTTCGTCCTTCATGCGGCCCAGGCGCAGGCTGCCCAGCAGGCCCAGCGAGATCTCGGTCTGCATGTCGGCCAGCTTCTTCTGGATCAGCTGGTTGGCGGCCAGCGGGCGGCCGAACTGCTTGCGGTCCAGCGTGTACTGGCGCGCGCGGTGCCAGCAGTCCTCGGCGGCGCCGAGCGCGCCCCACGAGATGCCGTAGCGGGCGCTGTTGAGGCAGGTGAACGGACCCTTGAGGCCCTGTACCTCGGGGAAGGCGTTCTCCTCGGGGCAGAACACGTTGTCCATCACGATCTCGCCGGTGATGCTGGCGCGCAGGCCGACCTTGCCGTGGATCGCCGGGGCGCTCAGGCCCTTCATGCCCTTCTCGAGCACGAAGCCGCGGATCGGGCCGACGGCGCCGCTCTCGCTGACTTCCTTGGCCCAGACCACGAACACGTCGGCGATCGGCGAGTTGCTGATCCACATCTTGCTGCCGGTGAGCGCGTAGCCGCCCGGCACCTTCTTGGCGCGCGTGGCCATGCTGCCGGGGTCGGAACCGTGGTCGGGCTCGGTCAGGCCGAAGCAGCCGATCCATTCGCCGGTGGCGAGCTTGGGCAGGAACTTCTGCTTCTGGCCTTCGGTGCCGAATTCGAAGATCGGCACCATCACGAGCGAGCTCTGCACGCTGGCCATCGAGCGGTAGCCCGAATCGACGCGCTCGACCTCGCGCGCGATCAGGCCGTAGGCCACGTAGTTGAGGCCGGGGCCGCCGTACTGCTCGGGGATCGTCGGGCCCAGCAGGCCCAGCGAACCCATCTCGCGGAAGATCGCCGGGTCGGTCTCGCCGGTGCGGAAGCCCTCGAGCACGCGCGGTGCCAGGCGCTCCTGGCAGTAGGCATTGGCCGCGTCGCGGATCATGCGCTCGTCGTCGGTGAGCTGCTGGTCGAGCAGGAAGGGGTCGTCCCAGTGGAAGGAAGCTTTGGCGGCCATGCGGCTGTCTCCGGAAAAGGGGAAAAGAGGGGGATCGGCCGATCCTAGCGAGGCAGGGGGCGCGGCGCAAACGATGAATCCTCACCCAGATATGCGGATCCAGAATGTCTTGGGCGTTGCCGGAACCGTGCTTTCATTGATGAAAGCCCTTCGCCAGTCATACACTCGCGGCATACATGCGCCGCAAGATCCCGCCCCTGCAGACCCTCGTGTGCTTCGACGCGGCCGCGCGCCACGAGAGCTACACGCGCGCCGCGCAGGAACTCGCGCTCACCCAGAGCGCGGTGTCGCGCCAGATCGGCACGCTCGAGGCCTTCCTCGGCGTGGCGCTGTTCCGCCGCACGCGCCACGGCGTGGCGCTGACCGCGAGCGGCGCGGCCTATGCGCGGCAGACCGCCAAGCGGCTCGAGGCGATGGAGCGCGACACGCTCGACGCGATGGCCCACCAGGGCGAGGGCGGCTCGCTGTCGCTGGCGGCCGTGCCCACCTTCGCCACGCGCTGGCTGATGCCGCGGCTCAAGGGCTTCGCGGCGCTGCAGCCCGACGTGGTGGTGCACATCGAGACGCGCACCCGGCCCTTCCTGTTCGCCGACGCGGAGTTCGACGCCGCGCTCTACGCGGGCACGGTGGCGCAGGTGCAGAACTGGGCCGGCACGCACGCGCTGCCGCTGATGCAGGAGGACGTGGTGCCGGTCTGCAGCCCCGCGCTGCTGCCGCGCGGCAAGCCGGTCTCGCCCACGGCCATCGCGCACATGCCGCTGCTGCAGCAGAGCACGCGGCCCGACGGCTGGCGCCAGTGGTTCGATGCGCAGCAGGTCGACGCCCCCAATGCGCGCGGCGGCCCGCGCTACGAGCTGTTCTCGATCCTGGCGGCGGCCGCCTCGCAGGGCCTGGGCGTGGCGTTGATGCCGACCATGCTGGTGGCCGACGAACTCGCGCGCGGCGAGCTGGTGGTGGCCTGCCCGCGGCCGCTCGCGGGCGAGCGCGCCTACTACCTCGTGACGCCCGAGCGCGCCGACCAGCGGCCGCTCTTGAAGTTCTTCAGCGACTGGCTGCTCGCGCAGGCCCGCAAGGGTTGAAGGCTATGCCGCGCGACGAGCTGCCGGCCGGCCTTCGCGCACGCCGCTGTGAACGCGGCCTGAAAGCCGCGTCCGGAAACGGCGAGCCCGAAGCCTCCGCCCGGGCCACACTCGCCCCATGCCCTCCCCCGCTTCCGTGATCGATGCGCTCGACTGGCCCCGCATCGAAGCCGACCTCGCCGCGCGCGGCTGCGCCACCACCGGCCGCCTGCTCGGTCCGCGCCAGTGCGCGGCGCTGGCCGCGATGTACGACGAACCGCAACATTTCCGCAGCCGCGTCGTGATGCAGCGCCATGGCTTCGGCCAGGGCGAGTACCAGTACCTCGCCTATCCGCTGCCCGAACCGGTCGCGGCATGGCGCGCCGCGCTTTACGAACGGCTCGCGCCGCTGGCCAATGCCTGGGCCCAGGCGATGGGCCTGCCGGCCGACTATCCCGCCGCGCACGCGGACTATCTCGCGCGCTGCCACGCAGCCGGGCAACAGCGGCCGACACCCCTGCTGCTGCGCTACGGCGAGGACGACTACAACTGCCTGCACCAGGATCTGTACGGCGAACTGCAGTTCCCGCTGCAGCTCACGGTGCTCCTGAGCCGGCCCGGTGAGGACTTCACGGGCGGCGAGTTCGTGCTGACCGAGCAGCGCCCGCGCATGCAGTCGCGCGCCGAGGTGGTGCCGCTGGCGCAGGGCGAGGCCGTGATCTTCGCGGTCAACCAGCGGCCCGTGGCGGGCACGCGCGGCAGCTACCGCGTGACGATGCGCCATGGCGTGAGCCGCGTGCGCTCGGGCCGGCGCCAGACGCTGGGGCTGATCTTCCACGACGCCCAATAGGCGCGCGCCAAGGCCGAATCTCCGACTGTCCCGGCACAGCTTTCGCCCACTTCGAGGGAGTGGAGCGAGAATCCGCCCCGCATCCGGCACTCGCCAGCATTTCCGACGCACTGATCGGACAGCGAGACCGCCGGCTGCCGATCCGCGGCCCGTCGGCCCCGGAGGCGCGTGGGCAGACAGGGAGCAGTATGAACAGATATCCGTCCGGCGTGCCGGACCCGGCCGCGCGGCCGTCTTCCGAAGCGGCCGCTTCTGTCACACGGCCATCGGATCTCGGTCCCGCCTCGAACCCGGCGCCCTCGCGGCGCCGTACCCGTCACTTCCGGGTCGACGTGGGCACCATCGTGAGCGTGGTCGCGCTCACGCAATCGCTGCTGCTGGTCGCGCTCGGCTATTGGGGCTCGCAGCGGCTGGTCTCGCGCATCGGGATATCGGCCCACAAGTCGAACCACGACCGCACCGAGGACAAGGTCAATGCCTTCCTCGCCAAAGCCGAGTCGGTGGTCGGCGCCATCGCGGGCACGCCGAGCCTGCGGCCCGCGGGCGACCGCAGCGAATGGACGGCCGAGATGCTGTGGACCATGCTGCAGCAGTCGCCCGAGCTCGACAGCCTCTATGTCGCCAACGACGAGGGCCGGATGCTGATGGCGCTGCGCTATCCCGCGCCCGCGGTCCGCTACATCGAGGCCGGGCAGCAGGGCACCACCGAGACCTGGCAGTACAAGCGGCCGCTGGCGGCCGAGGCCGACTTCCAGCAGCGCTACGAGACGATCCGCCTCGAGGCCTTCCAGAGCGGCTACGACCCGCGCACCCGCAGCTGGTTCATCGAGGCGCGCACGGCCAGGGGCCCGGTGTGGACCCAGCCCTACGTGTTCGCGGCCGCGCAGGAGCTGGGCGTGACCTACGCGCTGCCGAGCCAGCGCCGCTACGCCGACGGCAAGCCGCAGGCGCTGGTGGTGGCCGGCGACGTGTCGCTGGGCCGGCTCTCGGATTTCGTGCGGCAGTTCAGCAGCAGCGGCTTCGGCGGCAGCGCGCTGCTCACGCGCGACTATCGCGTGCTCGCGCGCAGCGACATGCCCGGCGTGCAGCACCGGCTCGAAGCCAGCACGGGCGTGCTCGACGAACTGCATCGCCACATGGTGGACGACGGCACGGCGGGCAGCCAGGTCGACACCGCGTTCTCTTTCAGCTACCAGGGGCAGCGCTTCCTGGCACAGACCTCGCGCATCCAGGCCACCGGCTGGGAGCTGGTGAGCTGGGTGCCCGAGGACGTGCTGCTCGGCAGCCTGCGCCGCGCGGTGCTGTGGTCGATGCTGCTGGTGCTGGGCTTCCTCGCGGTGGCGCTCGCGATCTCGCTGCGGCTGTCGAAGCTGGTGACGGCGCCGGTCGAGAACCTGTCGCGCATCGCGCGCCGCATCGGCATGCTCGAGCTCGACAGCCTGCCGCGCGAGCCGAGCCGGGTGCTCGAGATCCAGCACCTGGACCAGGCGCTCGACGAGTCGGCGCGCAGCCTCAAGGCCTTCAGCAAGTTCGTGCCGGTGGACGTGATCAACCAGCTCATCGCGCAGGGCCATGCGCTCGCACCCAACGGCTCGCCGCGCCGCGTGACCGTGATGTTCACCGACGTGGAGGGCTTCACGAGCATCTCCGAGTCGATGCCGCCGGCCGTGCTGGTGGGCCAGCTCACCGACTACTTCAACCTCGCGGCGCGCGTGTTCGCGCGCCATGGCGGCGTGATCGACAAGTTCATCGGCGACGGGATCATGGTGCTGTGGGGCGCGCCCGCCGACCTGCCCGATGCCGAGTACAAGGCCTGCCTCGCGGCGCTCGAGCTGCAGGCCGAGATGCGCGCGCTCAACCGCCAGTGGCACAGCCAGGCGCTGCCCGAGTTCCGCACCCGCGTGGGCATCCACACGGGCATGGTGATCGCGGGCGTGCTGGGCTCGAACGACCGGCTGTCGTACACGGCCTTCGGCGACGTGATCAACGTGGCGAGCCGCATCGAGGGCATCAACAAGCAGCTCGGCACGCAGCTGCTGGTGTCGGAAGTGACCCATGCCGGGCTCAAGGGCCGGCTCGCGACGCGCCGCGTGGAAGAGCAGGTGGAGCTGCGCGGCCGGCAGACGAAGATGGTGCTCTACGAGCTGCTCGCTTGACGAGGTGTGAATCAACCTGCCGCGCGCCCCGATCTCGCACCTGCGGTCCTCACCGTACAAGGTACGGCTCCGGTCCTCGGCGCGACCTCGGGGCGCTCGCTACGGTTTCTTCACACCTCGTGAGGCTCAGCGCGGCGGCGGCGCGGGCGTGACGCGCACCAGCACCAGGTCCGCGCGCGTGCCCTGGCCCTGCGTGAGCACGCTGTACTGCGTGTCGTTGATGAACAGCAGCTGTTCGCCGCGCACGATGCGCGCCGCCACGGCGTAGCGCATGCGCGGATCGATGCGGGCCGCGTCGACCTGCAGCGTGTAGGCGAACGGCGGCTGGCGACCGTCGGCGCGGATGCGCTGCTCGGCCAGCACGACCGAGGGCGCGTCCATGCGCGAGACGTCGAGCAGCTGCACGCGCACCTCGGCGGCGGGATCGAGCGCGATGCGCTCGCGATAGCTCACGGTGCCGCTCACGACGAGCGGCGCGGCCGCGGGTGCGGGTGCGGGTGCGGGAGTGGAGGAGGTGGCGCAGGCGCTCAGCAGCGTGGCGCCGGCCACGCCGCCGGCGATCGCGAGAAGGAGGATGTTGCGTCTGGAAAGCATCGCGCCATCATACGGACGCGCGCTGCGCCGCGAAGGCCACGTACCAGTCGAGGCTGCCGGGGTTCGCCATCGCCTCGCGGTTCACCACCTTCTCGATCGGCTGGCCCAGCAGCAGCTTCTTGATCGGCAGCTCCTGCTTCTTGCCCGAGAGCGTGCGCGGGATCTCGGCCACCTGGAAGATGTCGTTGGGCACGAAGCGCGGCGACAGCGAGGTCTTGATCGCATGGTTGAGCCGCGCGCGCACCGCATCGTCGAGCGCGACGCCGGGGCGCAGCACCACGAACAGCGGCATGTAGCTCTCGCGGCCCAGGTACTCGAGGTCGACCACCATCGAGTCGAGCACCTCGGGCAGGCCCTCGACCGCGCTGTAGATCTCGCTGGTGCCCATGCGCAGGCCCTGGCGGTTGATGGTGGCGTCGCTGCGGCCGTAGATGATGCAGCCGCCGTCGCTGCCGATCCGGATCCAGTCGCCATGGCGCCAGACGCCGGGGTAGGTGTCGAAGTAGCTCGAGACGTAGCGCGCATTGCCCTCGTCGCCCCAGAAGTAGAGCGGCATCGACGGGATGGGCTGGGTGCAGACCAGCTCGCCGACCTCGCCGATCACCGGCTGGCCCTGCTCGTTCCAGGCCTCGACCGCATGGCCGAGCTCGCGGCACTGCATCTGGCCCGGCACCTCGGGCAGCTCGCGGTGGCCGCCGACGAAGGCGCCGCAGAAATCGGTGCCGCCCGAGATGTTGCACCACCACACGTCCTTCGAGCCCGCCTCGCGCAACTGCTGCGTGCCCCAGCGTTGCACCTCCTCGGGCAGCGGCGAGCCGGTGCTGCCGAGCGCGCGCACGCGCGAGAGGTCGCCGCAGTCCTTCGCGACCAGCCCGGCCTTCATGCAGTTGCTGAAGTAGGCCGCGCCCGCACCGAAGAAGGTGACCTGGTGCCGCGCGACGAAGCGCCACAGCACGCCCCAGTCGGGCTTCTCCTTGCTGCCGGCCGGGTTGCCGTCGTAGATGCAGATGGTGGCGCCGAAGGCCAGGCCCGAGAGCTGCGAGTTCCACATCACCCAGCCGGTGGAGCTGTACCAGTGGTAGCGCTCGCCGAAGTTGTTGGCACCGTAGCTCGCGCCCACGTCGTTGTGCAGGCCGCAGGCGTGCATGGTGAGGATGATGCCGCCCTGGCCGTGCACGATGGGCTTGGGCAGGCCGGTGGTGCCGCTCGAGTAGACGATCCAGATCGGATGGTCGAACGGCAGCCACTCGGGTTCGAAGGCGGCGACCTCGGCGTCGTCGCGCGCGGTGGCCCGGGCCCAGTCGACGTCGTGCGCCACCTGGCCCGTGGCATGGGGCGAGGGCACGAGCAGCAGCCGGCGCACGCTCGGCAGCTGGCCGCGCAGTTCCTGCAGCACGGCGCTGCGGTCGAGCGGCTTGCCGCCGTAGTGCACGCCGTCGACCGCGATCAGCAGGGTGGGTTCGATCTGGCGGAAGCGGTCGGCCACGGCGGCCGTGCCCATGTCGGGCGCGCACACGCTCCAGATCGCGCCGATGCTCGAGCAGGCCAGGAAGGCCACCATGGTCTCGGGCACGTTGGGCATGTAGGCCGCGACGCGGTCGCCGCGCTTCACGCCGAGCGATTTCAGCGTGAGCGCGACCGACGCGACCTGGCGCCGCATCTCGGGCCACGACAGCTCGCGCACCTCGCCGCGCTCGTTGTCGCTGACGATCGCGGGCATGCCGGCCGCGTGGGCCGCGTCGACGTGGCGCAACACCTCGCGCGCATAGTTGACCTGGGCGCCGGGAAACCAGCGCGCGAGCGGCATGCGCGATTCGGCGAGCACGGCCGTGTGCGGCGTGGGCGATTCGATGCGGGCGTAGTCCCAGATGCTCTGCCAGAAGGCATCGAGCTCGGTGACGGACCAGCGCCACAGGGCGTCGTAGTGGTCGAAAGCGAGGCCGCGCGTGTCGCGCAGCCAGTCTTGGTAGAGGCGGATCTGGGGAATGTTGGGAGCGGGCATGGACCGAGCGTAGCGCCGTGACGGAGTGCGCTCAAGGGGGGTTGACCTCAGGGTTTGTACGTGTGTTCAACATTTTTGTACAAGCGTTCAATACACCTCCATGAGCACCCGCACACCCACCGCCAAGCGCCGCGCCGCGCGTCCGAGCGCATCGTCCGCCGCCGCTGTCGCCATCGAGACGGCGCGGCCCGATCGCAAGCAGGCGATCCTGCTGGCGGCCGAGAAGCTGTTCGCGCAGCACGGCTACCACGCGGTGACGATCCGCCAGATCGCCGAGGAGGCCGGCGTGCCGCTGGCACTGGTGGGCTATTACCACGGCCAGAAGCACGAGCTGTTCCACGCCATCTTCGAGCACTGGGCCCACTCGATCGAGGCGCGGCTCGCGGGGCTGGCGGCGGTGAACCTCGACCCCGACGACGCGCGCACGCTGCCGCGCATCATCGAGGCCTTCATCGCGCCGGTGCTGGCGCTGCGCGCGAGCTCCGAGGGCGAGTACTACGCGCTGCTGGTGGCGCGCGAACTCGCCAACACCACCGAAGAGGCCGACCGCGTGCTGCGCGCCTACTTCGATCCGCTGGCCGAGGCCTTCATCGATGCGCTGCACCTCGTGCTGCCGCATGCCACGCGCGGCGAGGTCGCCTGGGGCTACCAGTTCGCGCTCGGCGCGCTCATGAACCACCTGAACAGCAGCCGCATCGCGCGCCTGTCGCGCGGCGAGAACACGCCCGGCGATCCGGCCATGGCGCCGATGCTCGTGAACTTCATCGTCGGCGGCCTGCGCCATGCGCTGCCACGGCCGAAGAGCGCCAAGTCACCCCAGAAGAAAGCACCCCTCAGGAGAGAAAAACCATGATGAAGAGACGCACCCTGCTGTCGGCCCTGGCCGCGGCATCGACGGCCGCGGCACTGCCCGCGCGCGCTCAGCCCCAGCCGAAGATCGTGTTCGGCTACACGGCCGTGACCGATTTCGGCTCGGTGTTCGTGGCGGCCGACGAGGGCTTCTTCAGGAAGCGCAGCCTCGAGGTCGAGCTCAAGTTCATCCCGCTCAACTCCACCATTCCCGCGGCGCTGCAGTCCGACTCGCTGCAGATCGGCGGCCCCACGCCCTCGGTGTTCCTGCAGGCGGTCGACGGCGGCCTCGACCTGGTGCTGGTGGCCGGCGGCGGCCTCACCTCGAAGACCCTCACGAGCACGGGCCTGGTGGCGCGCGCGGGCAGCGGCATCAAGAGCGCGCAGGACTGCGTGGGCAAGAAGATCGGCGTGCCGGGCCTGGGCGCGTTCCTGCACGTGACCTTCCGCGCCTGGCTCAAGGACAGCGGCGTCGACCACCGCAAGGTCAACTTCGTCGAGGCCGCCTTCCCGCAGCATGCCGACCTGCTGCGCGGCGGCTCGGTCGATGCCGTCGTGTCGACCGATCCGTTCATGACCCGCATCACCGAGAGCGGCGCGGGCTACGTGGCCTCGTACTACTCGACCTTCCTGCCCGACAACAACCAGACCATCGTGCACGCGGCCAAGCGCGAATGGGTGGCGAAGAACCCGGGCGCGGCACGCGCCTTCCGCGAGGCGCTGGTCGAAGCCGCGGCCTTCATGCAGCAGCCGAGGAACGATGCGAAGGTGCGCGCCTCGATCGGCAAGTACACCCGGCTGCCGGCCGACGTGCTCGCGAAGATCCAGGTCTCGCCGCCGGGCCCGGTGGTGAGCGAGAAGCAGCTCGCCTACTGGAGCGGGCTGATGAAGGACCAGGGCATGCTGCGCTCGGACATCGACGTGGCGAAGCTGTTGGCGCCATGATCGCGACGCCCCTTCCAAACCCGGCGCGCAGCGCGCTGCCGTCGGGCGCCGCGCTGCCGGGCAGCGGCCCCGCGCGGCACGCCGCGCCCTTCCTGCGCTTCGACGGCGTGACCATCCGCCTCGGTGGCCGCGAGATCCTCTCGCCCACCTCCTTCGACGTGGCGCGCGGCGAGTTCGTCTGCATCGTCGGCCCGAGCGGCTGCGGCAAGACCACGCTGCTGCGCGCGGCCAGCGGGCTGGTCGCGGCCAGCGCGGGCGAGGTGCGGCGCAACGGCGTGAAGATGCTCGAGCCCTCGCGCGAAGTGGCCTTCGTGTTCCAGGACTACGGCCGCGCGCTGCTGCCCTGGCGCACGGTCGAGGGCAACGTGAGCCTCGCGCTCGAGGCCGGCGGCGTGCCCGCGGCCGAGCGCGCGCCGCGCATCGCCGACGTGCTCGCCAAGGTCGGGCTCGCGAAGCATGCCCACAAGTTTCCGGTGCAGCTCTCGGGCGGCATGCAGCAGCGCGCGCAGATCGCGCGCTGCCTCGCGCAGAAGCCCGAGCTGATGATGATGGACGAGCCCTTCGGCGCGCTCGACGCGCTGACGCGCCAGAGCCTGCAGGACGAGCTCGCGCGGCTGGTGCGCGAGGACGGCCTCACGGTGCTGTTCGTCACGCACGACCTCGAGGAGGCGATCTACCTCGGCGACCGCGTGATCGCGCTGCAGGCCAACCCCGGTCCCGGGCGGCCCAGCCTCGCGCGCATGATCGACGTGAAGATCCCGCGCCCGCGCGACCAGCTCACGACCAAGGAGCATCCCGACTACCTGCGGCTGCGGCGCGAGCTGTTCGCCTTCATCGAGCACGGCCATGACTGAGAACCGGCTCGTGCGCGGGCTGCGGCCCTGGGTGTTTCCGGCGCTGCTGATCGGTGCCTTCGAGTGGTACGCGCGCCGCGCGGCGGCGCTGGGCAGTGATGCGCTGGCGCCGCCGAGCGCCGCGGCCAGGGCCTTCGCCGGCGCCGCGCTCGACGGCTCGCTGTGGCAGGCCACCGGCTTCACGCTCGGCACCGCCGCGCTGGGCCTGCTGCTGGGCGCGGTGCTCGGCATCGCGCTGGGGTTGGTGCTCGGGCTGTCGCGCCGCGCGGCCCGGCTCGGCTCGGTCACGATCGAGGTGCTGCGCCCCGTGCCCTCGGTCGCGCTGATCCCGCTCGCGATGCTGGGCTTCGGCTTCGGCGTGCGCATGGAGCTCGCGATCGTCGCCTTCGCCACCTTCTGGCCGCTGCTGGTGCTGGTGCAGGCGGCGGTGCAGCAGGTCGAGCCGCGGCTGCTCGAGGTCAGCCGCGTGCTGGGCCTGTCGGCGCGCGAGCGGGCCTTCAAGATCGTGCTGCCGGCCATCGTGCCGCGCCTGTTCGTCGCGCTGCGGCTCGGCGTGGCGGTGGCGCTGGTGGTGGCCGTGACGGTGGAGATCGCGGCCAATCCCAACGGCATGGGCTACGCGATGATGATCGCGCAGCAGAGCTTCGACCCCGCGCTGATGCTGGCCTGGCTGGGCTGGATCGGCGTGGTGGGCTTCGCGATCAACGCGGCCATGCTGTGGCTGCAGCGCGGCGTGTCGCGCCGCATGGGAGCCGCGCCATGAACGGCCACGACGAACGCCAGGGCCTGGAGCGGCTCGGCGCGCTGGGCGTGCTGCTGGCGCTGGTCGCGCTGTGGTGGGTCGCGAGCAACGCGGGCTGGGTCAGCCGCGTGTTCCTGCCGACGCCGCAAGCCACCTTCGCGAGCCTGCGCGAAGGACTGAACCTGTCGGGCGAAGGCGGCGGCGAGCTGCTCGCCTTCACCGGCGCCACGGTGGGCCGCATGGTGCAGGGCTGGCTGCTCGCCTCGCTGGCCGGCGTGCTGCTCGGCGCGGCCATCGGCGTCTCGCCCGCGGTGCGTGCCTGGGTCCAGCCCACGCTGGAGTTCGTGCGCCCGTTGCCGGCCTCGGCGCTGCTGCCGCTGGCGATCTCGATCTTCGGGCTCAACCCCGGCATGGTGCTGTTCGTGGTCGCCTTCGGCGCAATGTGGCCGGTGCTGCTGGCCACGGTGCACGGCTTCGCGGCCGTGGAACCGCGCCTGGCCGAGGTGGCGCGCTGCCTGCAGATGTCGCGCGCGGCCTATGTCTGGAAGATGGGCCTGCCCAACGCGATGCCCGACATCCTGGCCGGCATGCGGCTCGCGCTGACCATCGCGCTGATCGTCGCGGTGGTGGGCGAGATGATCGCCTCGCAGAGCGGCCTGGGCCAGGCCATCCTGCTGGCCGCGCGCGCCTTCCGCGCCAGCGAGCTGTTCGCCGGCATCGTGCTGCTCGGGCTCGTCGGCTTCGCGAGCAATGCGCTGCTGGCCCAGGCCGAACGGCGCCTGCTGCGCTGGCAGCAGCCCTGATTCCTCCCTTCTTCTCTTTTCTCTCCGCTCGAACGAACACCCCACAAGGACCCCACCCATGCCACGCAAACTGGTCGACCTCTCGATCTTCCTGGAGAACGACGTGCTCTCCGACCCGCCGGCCTTCGCGCCGAAGATCCAGTACTTCACGCACGACAACACCTACGAGCAGATCGAGCCCTTCTTCCCCGGCCTCAAGAAGGAAGACCTGCCCGACGGCGAAGGCTGGGCGGTGGAGATGGTGCAGCTGTCCACGCACAACGGCACCCACCTCGACGCGCCCTACCACTTCCATTCGACCATGGACAAGGCGCTCGGCGAGAAGAAGCCCGCGATCGCGATCCACGACGTGCCGCTCGACTGGTGCTTCCAGCCCGGCGTGAAGCTCGACTTCCGCCATTTCGCCGACGGCTACGTGGTGCGCGCGGCCGACGTCGAGGCCGAGCTCAAGCGCATCGGCCACACGCTCAAGCCGCTGGAGATCGTCGTGATCAACACGCGCGCCGGCTCGCGCTACGGCAACCCCGACTACGTCTCGGCCGGCGCCGGCATGGGCTACGAGGCGACGATGTACCTGCTCGAGCGCGGCGTGCGCCTCACGGGCACCGATGCCTGGAGCTGGGACGCGCCCTTCGTCCACACCGCGAAGAAGTACGGCGAGACGCACGACGCCTCGCTGATCTGGGAAGGCCACAAGGCCGGCCGCGACATCGGCTACTGCCACATCGAGAAGCTGCACAACCTCGAGGTGCTGCCGCCCACGGGCTTCTTCATCAGCTGCTTCCCGCACAAGATCCGCGGCGCCTCGGCCGGCTGGACGCGCGCGGTCGCGATCTTCGACGACGCATTGATGGCCTCGGTCTGAGGAGTCCTCTTTCATGCACACGCTCAACCACACGCACGACGTCCACGCCCGCAGCTGGGTCGAATCGGCCAACCCCACGGCCCCGACCGGCAGCGACTTCCCGATCCAGAATCTGCCGCATGCGGTGTTTCGCCGCGCCGGCGGCAGCGAGGCCTTTCGCGGCGGCGTCGCGATCGGCGACCAGGTGCTCGACCTGGCCGCGCTGGTGCATGCGCGGCAGCTCGACGGCCTCGCGCTCGAGGCCGCCACGGCGGCCGCGCAGCCCGCGCTCAACGACTTCTTCGCGCTCGGCCCCGCGGCCTGGAAGACGCTGCGCCATGCGCTGTTCGCGCTGCTGAAGAACGATGCGCCGGTGGCCGCGGTGCAGGCCGTGCGCGCCTGCCTGGTGCCGCAGGCCGAGGCCGAGTACGCGATCCCCGCGCGCATCGGCGACTACACCGACTTCTACACCTCGATCGACCATGCGCTCAACATCACGCGCCTCTTGAACCCGGGCGGCGACGTGACCTCGAACTTCCGCTGGATCCCGATCGCCTACCACGGGCGCGTGTCGACCATCGGCGTGAGCGGCCAGCAGTTCCGCCGGCCCATGGGCCAGGCGATGGCGCCGGGCGCGAAGGCGCCCACCTACCAGGCCTGCGCGCGGCTCGACTACGAGCTCGAGCTCGGCGTCTGGATCGGCACCGGCAACGCGCACGGCGAGGCCATTGCGCTCGAGCACGCGGAGCAACACATCTTCGGCATCTGCCTGCTCAACGACTGGTCGGCGCGCGACATCCAGTTCTGGGAGATGGCGCCGCTCGGTCCCTTCCTCGCGAAGAACTTCGCGACCACGATCTCGCCGTGGACCGTGACCATGGAAGCGCTCGCCCCCTACCGCCAGCCCTGGACGCGCGCGGCCACCGATCCGCAGCCGCTGGCCTATCTCGAGGACGCGGCCAACCGCGAGGCCGGCGCGATCGACATCCGGCTCGAGGTCTGGCTCGAGAGCGAGAAGGCGCGCGCCGAGAAGCGCGGGCCGTCGCGCCTGTCGTCCACCAGCTTCCGCCACCAGTACTGGAGCGTGGCGCAGATGGTGGCGCACCACACGGTGGGTGGCTGCCAGCTCAACCCCGGCGACCTGTTCGGCAGCGGCACCATCTCGGGCCCCGGCGAGGGCGAGGCCGGCGCCATCATCGAACTCGCGCGCGGCGGCCAGACGCCCGTGGCGCTGGGCGACAGCGGCGAGCAGCGCAGCTTCATCGAGGACGGCGACGCCGTGCTGCTGCGCGGCTGGTGCGAGAAGCCCGGCCACGCGCGCATCGGCTTCGGCGAGAGCCGCGGCACGGTGCTGCCGGCGCGCGGCTGAGACCCCGGACCTTTCTCAGTCGACGAAGATCAGCGAGCGGTGCAGCGAGGCCCCGGCCCGCACGCCATCGGCCGAGGCCAGCGTGGCGTTCTGCATCGCGAGCGCCGCGTCGCCGGCCGCGAACACGCCGGGCACCGAGCTCGTCTTCATCATCGGATCGGTGCGCACCACGAGGCCCAGCGGCCCCTCGTCGAAGGCGCAACCGAGTTGCGCTGCTAACGTGCTGCCCTGGCGCTGGGCCGGCGCCACGAACAGTGCGTCGAGCGGCAAGCGGCGCCCGTCGTCGAAGCGCACCGCCTCGAGCGCGTTCGCGGGGCCTTCGAGCGCGACCACGCGGCCCGGGTCGATCGCGATGCCGCGTGCATCGAGCTGCGCGCGCGTCCTGGCATCGAGCGGCGGCATGCCGTGCGTGAACAGCGTCAGCGGCCCCCAGTCTGCCACCAGCATCGCCTGGTGCACCGACAGCTCGCCGCTGCCGAGCACGCCGAGGCGGCGGTCGATGAACTCGTAGCCATGGCAGTAGGGGCAGTGCAGCACGCTGGCACCCCAGCGCGGCGCGAGGCCCTCGATGCCCTCGGGCAGCAGGTCGTGCACGCCCGTGGCCAGCAGCAGCCGGCGCGTCACCAGGGTCTGGCCCGAAGCCAGCGTGACGGCGAAGCGGGTGTCGCCCTCTTCGGCCGGCAGCACGCGCGCCGTCTGTGCTGCGTCGGCGACGAAATCGACAGAGGGATAGGCCAGCAGTTGCGCGCGCGCCTGGTCGCGCAATGCCAGCGGCGCCGCGCCGTCGTGGCCGAAGAAGCCGTGCGAGGCCTCGGCGAAGCGGTTGCGCGGCTGGCCCGCGTCGACCACGCAAATGCGCCGGCGTGCGCGCGCGAGTTGCATCGCGGCCGACAGGCCCGCGAAGCTGCCGCCGACGATCAGCGCGTCGTAGGGAAGAGGAGAACTCGTGGAATCAGGCATGGGCAATGTCCTTGGCAGTGAAGCCGCCTTCGTGCATGCGGCGGTGGAAATCCTTCGAGAGATCGGCCAGCGTGATGCGGCCCAGGCGCGCGAGCAGCAGCGCCTCGGCCTCGCGGCAGGCGCCGTCGAGCGCGGTGTTGACCGCCTGCTCGACGATGCAGCCCGGGCTCTCGGTGCGGTTGCCGAAGGCCAGCAGCGCGGGCGCGCCCACGGCCGCGTGGATGTCGGCCAGCGTCACCGCCGACAACGGGCACGACAGCACCCAGCCGCCGCCATGGCCCTTGGCCGAGCTCACGAAGCCGGCCTGCCGCAGCCCGGCCATGAGGCGGCGCACCACCACCGGATTGGTGCGCATCGCCTGCGCGAGCGACTCGGAGGTCGCGGGCTCGTCCATCTCGGCCATGTGCAGCAGCACGTGCAGGATGGCGGAAAGCTTGCTGTCTCGTTTCATGCAACATTATGAGTTGCTTGAAATGAAAAGCACGGCGGAGCCCGGCCAATGCCCCTTCACGGGAAACGGTTGGGTTGCGTCGACCCGCGGCTCAGGACACCGGATGCCACGCGAGCGCCGCGGCGTAGCCCGCGGGCGCGTCGAGCCGGATCGCGCGCACCGCCCGCCAGGCCGGCACGCGCATGACGATGTCGATCGCCGCGCCGACACCGGCCGCGATGTCGAGCGACTGCAGATGCTCGGCGATGCCGACGCCGATCGCCTTGAGCACCGCCTCCTTGCCGGTCCAGCGCAGGTAGAAGGCCGCGAGCCGGTCGTCGGCCGCGCGCAGCGCGGCGCGCTCGGCGGGCGTGAACACGAGCTCGCCCAGGGCCTCGATGTCGATGTCCTCGCTGCGGTGCTCGATGTCCACGCCCACCTCGAGCCCCAGGGCGGGGTCGGCCAGCGCGATCAACGCCTGCGTGCCCGAATGCGCGACGTTGAAGCGCGGCGCCCCGCGCACGAACGGCTTGCCCTGCGGGCCCGCCTCGAAGCGCAGCCCGAGCGGATCGCGGCCCATGCGCTCGGCCAGCAGGCCGCGCAGCGCCGAGCGCGCGGCCGCGAAGCGCACGCGATCGGCGCGCTGTACGAAACGCTGCAGCCGCGCGTCCTCCTCGCTCGACAGCGCGGCGCGCAGCGCGGTGGGTTCGGTGGCCAGGTCCAGCTCGAGGCGGAACAGCTCGATGCCGGCCGGCAGGGAGTCATCGGCCCAGGGAAGGATGCGCATGCGGCATTGTCTTGCACGCGCTGCTATCGTCCGGCCCGCGGCGCCCCACCTTCGCCGCGCCCGCATGCCTCTTTCCGATCCCGCCCCCCTGCTGCTCGATGCCGCCCTGCGCGGCGTGCTGATGGCCCTGCTGCTCGTGCTGGCGCTGGTGCTCGGCCGCGACCGGCCGCGGCTGCCGGCGGCACGCGTCGGGGTGGCCCTGGCGCTGGGCCTCGCGCTGCAGGTGGCGGGCTCGACGCCCTCCTTCGAGGCCTGGGCGCCACGGCTGTGGCAGGCGCCGCTGGTGGCGGTGGCGGCGGGCAATGCGGTGCTGTTCTGGGTGTTCGCGCGGGCCCTGTTCGACGACGACTTCGCGCCACGACTGCGGCACGCCGTGGCCTGGGCCGCGGTGGCGCTGCTCGCGGGCGCCAACTGCGCCGTGTTGATCGGAAGCGGCCTGGCGATCGCGCCCCTCGCGCTGGGCCTGCAGCGCGCGGCGCCGCTGGTGTTCGCGCTGCTGGCCATGGCCGCGGCGGCCGCGCGCTGGCGCGTCGACCTGGTGGAGCGGCGGCGCCGGCTGCGCGCCTTCATCGTGGGGACCGGCGCGCTCTACAGCATCGCCATGATCGGCGCGCGCTGGCAGTCGCCGCGCTGGCAGCTCGGCGGGGCAATGGCAACGCTGGACGTGGCGCTGCTGCTGGCCATCGTGGCGGTGGTCGCCTGGCGGATGCTGCGGCTCGCGGGGTCGGACCTGTTCCCGGCGGCAGCGCCGAGGCCGGCGCTGCCAGAGGCGGTGCTGGCGCCGGTGCCCGACATCGCGCCGGCGCCGACGGTCGAGTCTCCTCCGCTCGCACGCCCCGAACCCGCGCCCGCCCCTCCGGCACCGCCCGAGCCGGCGCCGGACGTCGATCCCGCCGAGGACCGCCTCGCCGACGCCCTGCACCGCCTCATGACGGCCGAACGCGCCTACCGCGACGAGAACCTGGGCATCGCCCAGCTCGCCGCGCGGCTCGCGGTGCCCGAGTACCGGCTGCGCAGGCTCATCAACCAGCGGCTCGGCCACCGCAACTTCAACGCCTACATCAACGGCTTCCGCCTGCAGGAAGCGTTGGCGGCGCTGGCCGATCCGGCCAGGCGCGAGCGGCCGGTGCTGAGCATCGCGCTCGAGGCCGGCTTCCAGTCGATCGGCCCGTTCAACCGCGCCTTCAAGGCCGCCACCGGGCTCACGCCGACCGAATTCCGGCGCCAGAAGCTGGCCGATTCCTGAAATCGCCGGGCCCGAAGCCGCCCTCGCGGTTTTCGGCGAGACGCGGCCCGGGTGGCGCCGGCATCGTGCCGGCTTCGTTCCATCACCAGGAGTTCTCTTGCTTCACCGTTGCTCATCGCTCGGCCGGATCGCCGGCATGCTGGCGCTCTTCGCCTTCCTCACCGGCCTGGCCCAGGCCGCCACGCTGGGCCTGGACCAGCTTCCCGCCACCCCCACCGACGGTCCGGTCACGCTGTTCTATCCCGCCGAGTCGCCGTCGCAGCGCGTGCAGCGCGGCCCCTTCGCCTTCGACGCCGCCTCCGGCGCGGCGCCCGTGCGCGGCAATGGCCGGCTGGTCGTGGTGTCGCACGGCTCGGGCGGGGCGCCGTGGGTGCACGTGGACCAGGCGCGCAGCCTGGTCGCGGCTGGCTTCGTGGTCGCGATGCCCGAGCACCGCGCCGACAACGCGCGCGACGGCAGCGACCCCGGCCCCGACAGCTGGACGCAGCGGCCGGCCGAGGTCTCGCGCGCGATCGACGCCGTGGGCCGCGACCCGCGCTTCGCGCCGCTGCTGCGGCTCGACCGGGTCGGCCTCTACGGCATCTCGGCCGGCGGGCACACGGCGCTGAGCCTCGCGGGCGGCCGCTGGTCGCCGGCGGCGTTCGCGCGCCATTGCGACGCCCACCTGGACGAGGATTTCCAGTTCTGCGTCGGCCTGATCACGCGGCTCACGGGCGGCCCGCTCGACGGCCTCAAGCGCTGGGGCGCGCGCACGGTGATCCACCACCGCTTCGCGGCCGACACGCGGGTGCGCGAGGACCACGACCCGCGCATCGCCGCCGCGGTGGCCGGCGTGCCGGGCGCGGCCGATTTCGACCTGGCCTCGCTCGCGACGCCGCGCATCCCGCTGGCGCTGATCGGTGCCCGGCAGGACCGCTGGCTGATCCCGCGCTTTCACGGCGACGCCGTGCTGGCGGCCTGCCGGCCGCGCTGCGAACTGCTGGCCGACCTGGCGCTCGGCGGCCACGGCTCGCTGCTGTCGCCCCAGCCGCCGGCGCTCGACGGGCTGATCGGCGACCTGTTGAACGACCCGCCGGGCTTCGACCGGGCAGCGGTGCGCGCTGCAGAAACCGCGACAACCTCCTTCTTCAGCCGCCATCTCCTGCCTTGATGCCGTCATTTCCGCTTCGAACGCGCTAACGCACGAGCTCCAGATTCCGCCGACGGACAGCTCCCACAGCCAGGCGCGGCCCCGGCGCTCACGGCCCCCACCCCGCCCTTCCCTATGTTTCATTCCGAGCCGGCACCCTGCCGGCTCTGTGTTTTCAGCGATCCCCGTATCACTCGAAAAGGAAGGAATCCCAGCCATGAAACAACAACACCATCGCATCGTCTTCGGCGCCCTGCTTGCGGGGCTGCTGGCCACCGCGGGCATCCAGGCCGGCGCGCAGGTCTCCACCCCGAACGTCGGGGTGGGCGTGGGCGTGAACGCCGGAGTGGGCGCCTCGGGCGGCGGCAGCGCGGGCGGCGCACAGGCCGGCGCGCGCGGCGATGCCGCGGCGCAGACCCGCGCCAATGCCGGCGGCACCGGCGTGAATGCCGGCACGAACGCCGGCGGTAGCGCGGCCGCGGCGGGCCATGCGAACGGCCATGGCGCGGGTGCGGCCGGCAACGCCGGCGCGGGCGGCAATGCCTCGGGCAACGCGAATGGCGGCGGCCTCGGCAATGCCGTGGGCGGCGTGCTCGGCGGCGCGACCGGCGCGGTGGGCAATGTCGGCAACACGGTCGGCGGCGCCACGGGGGCCGTGACCGGTGCCACCAATGCGGTCGGCGGCGTGGCGGGCACGGCCAATGGCGCGACCGGAGCGCTCGGCGGTGCGACCAGCACCGTGGGCGGCGCGGTGAATGGCGTCACCGGCGCGGCCGGCTCGGCAGGCGGCGCGCTGAAGCCGATCGGCACCGGGGCCGGCGCGGCCGGCCAGGCCGGTGGCAGCGGTGGCGTGAAGCTGGGCAAGTAAGCACGCCCCTCCCGGCGCGACAAGGCCCGTGGCCCTTCGAGGCCACGGGCCTTTTTCGCAAGCGCTCAGTTCGAAGCGTCTTCGCGCAGCCTGAACAGGCTCGTCACTTCCACATCGAGCACCATCAGCTCGCGCTGGTTGAACAGCCGCCAGCGCCAGCGCAGGATGCCCAGCGTGGGCTTGCTCTCGGAACGGCGCACCTCGATCACGTCGGCCACCAGCCGCAGCGCGTCGCCGGGGCGCACGGGGTTCGGCCAGCGCACGTGCTCGAGGCCCGGCGAGGCGAAGGATTCGGAACCCGCGAGCGCGGCCTCGACCACCAGCCGCATCGCGATCGCGCAGGTGTGCCAGCCGCTCGCGATCAGGCCGCCGAAGGGGCTCTCACGCGAGGCCTCGGCGTCGGTGTGGAACCACTGCGGGTCGTAGCTGCGGGCGAAGCCGACCAGCTCCTCCTCGCTGAGCAGGTAGGGGCCGGCCTCGATGACCTGGCCGGCATGGAAATCGGCGAACTTCATCGGCGCAGCCTACCCGGCACCCGAGCGAGGGTCAGTAGGTCTCGAGATGCAGCCGACCTTCGCGCTTGAGTGCGGCGCCCACGGTGTCCCAGTCCAGGCCCGCCTCCTTCGCCACGTCGCGCAGCGCGAGCACCACGCCCTCCTCCATGCTCTTGAGGCCGCAGACGTAGAAGTGGCTGGCGCCGTCCTTGAGCAGCGCGGCGAGGTCGGCCGCGCGCTCGCGCATCAGGTCCTGCACGTAGCGCTTGGGGCTTCCCGGCGTGCGCGAGAACGCGAGGTTGATGTCGATGAAATCCTTGGGCAGCGACTGCAGCGGGCCGAAGTACGGCAGCTCCTGCTGCGTGCGCGCGCCGAAGAACAGCATGAGCTTGCCGCCCTCGAACTTGCCGCTCTTGCGCAGCCGGCGGCGCCACTCGGTCATGGCGCGCATCGGCGCGCTGCCGGTGCCGGTGCAGATCATCACGATGTGCGACTTCGGATGGTTCGGCATCAGGAACGAGGCGCCGAACGGGCCGACCACCTGCACGGTGTCGCCGACCTTGAGGTCGCAGACATAGTTCGAGGCGATGCCGCGCACCGGGTTGCCCTGGTGGTCCTCGGTCACGCGCTTCACGGTGAGCGAGACGTTGTTGTAGCCGGGCCGCTCGCCGTTGCGCGGGCTGGCCACCGAGTACTGGCGCGCATGGTGGCGCTTGCCGATGGCGTCGACGCCGGGCGGCACGATGCCGATCGACTGGCCCTCGAGCACCGGGAACGGGATGGCACCGAAGTCCAGCACGATGTGGTGGGTCTCGCTGTCGAAGCCGGCCTCGGTGCAGTTGAAGTTGCCCACCACGGTGGCGGTGGTCGGCGTCTTCGGCGGGAACAGGTTGGTGTAGGCGTGCGCGGCCGACCAGGGCGGCACGGTGGCGCCGTACTGGGCCGAGTGGAAGACCGGTTCGGCCGCTTCGGCGGTCGCGGCCTGCGCCGGTGCCGCTTCGGCCACCTCGGCGGCATCGGCCGCGTCGGCCGTCACGCCCGCGGCCTCGAGCTCCTCGGGCGTGAGTTCGGCCGGCAGCGATTCCCAGCCGAGCTGTTCCTCGATCGAATAGGCGCGCACCACGGGCATGGTGCGCCAGTTGTCGATCGAGCCCGTGGGGCACGGCGAGATGCAGGCCATGCAGCCGTTGCAGACGTCGGCGCGCACGACGTAGTTGTTGTCGTCGTGCGTGATCGCGTTGACGGGGCAGGTGGCCTCGCAGGTGTTGCAGCGGATGCAGATCTCGGGGTCGATCAGGTGCTGCTTGATGACCCCGGCTTCAACGGCCATGTCCATGTTGTTCTCCATCCCCTCGCCGTGGGGACGAGGGATTCATATCCAGGCTTTCAGCCGAAGCGGACGTACTCGAAGTCCACCGGCTGGCGGTTGATGCCCATCACCGGCGGCGCGATCCAGCCCGCGAACTTGCCCGGCTCGACGACGCGGCCCATCAACGATGCCACGAAAGCGAAGTCTTCGGCGCTCGGCAGCCATTCGTCGCGCTTGGCGGCCCATTCCATGTCGTTCACCACGCGGCCCTCGGGCGACATCTTGATGCCGGCGAGCGCGCCGATCTGGCGGTTGAAGGCCTTGTGCGGCACGACCAGGCGGGTGGGAATGCCGGCCTTCTCGAGCACCTTGTTCCAGCGGCCGACGCCGGCCACCGAGTCCTTGATGAAGTCGTCGCGCAGCACTTCGTTGAGCGCGTTGAGCATCGGCACGTCCTTCTCGACGAGCTGGCCGTCCTTGACCTCGAGCACCTTGTAGGTCTGGCCCTTGAGCACGTGGTCGTCGGTGCGCTTGCCTTCCTCGTAGCGGCCCTTGAGGCCCGAGCTGTAGAAGATGGCGGCGTTGCTCGACTGGTCGGCGCCGAACAGGTCGATGGTCACGCTGTAGTGGAAGTTCAGGTAGCGCTGGATGGTGCCGAGGTCGATGGCACCGGCCGCGCGCACCTTCTGCGGATCGTCGGTCTTCAGCTCGTTCATGACCTGCGCGGTGCGCGCGATCACGCGCGACACGCCGCTCTCGCCCACGAACATGTGGTGCGCTTCCTCGGTCAGCATGAACTTGGTGGTGCGCGCCAGCGGGTCGAAGGCGCTCTCGGCCAGCGCGGAGAGCTGGAACTTGCCGTCGCGGTCGGTGAAGTAGGTGAACATGAAGAACGCGAGCCAGTCGGGCGTGCGTTCGTTGAAGGCACCGAGGATGCGCGGGTTGTTCTCGTCGCCCGAGGTGCGCTGCAGCAGCGCCTCGGCTTCCTCGCGGCCGTCGCGGCCGAAATGCTTGTGCAGCAGGTACACCATCGCCCACAGGTGGCGGCCTTCTTCCACGTTGATCTGGAACAGGTTGCGCAGGTCGTACATCGAGGGCGCGGTCAGGCCCAGGTGGCGCTGCTGCTCGACCGAGGCGGGCTCGGTGTCGCCCTGCGTCACGATGATGCGGCGCAGGTTGGCGCGGTGCTCGCCGGGCACGTCCTGCCAGGCCTTCTCGCCCTTGTGGTCGCCGAAGTGGATCTCGCGGTTGGCGTCGCCCGGATTCAGGAAGATGCCCCAGCGGTAGTCGCGCATCTTCACGTGGCCGAACTGGGCCCAGCCCTGCGGGTCGACGCTCACGGCCGTGCGCAGGTAGACCTCGTGGTTGATCGAGCCCTCGGGGCCGACGTCGTCCCACCAGTTGATGAAGTTGGGCTGCCAGCCTTCGAGCGCGCGCTGCAGCGTGCGGTCTTCGCCGAGGTTGACGTTGTTGGGGATCTTCTCGCTGTAGTTGATCGTGCTCATCGTTGTTCCTTGGGTTGTACGGGCTGCAGGTTCAGACGCGGTTGAGATCGAAGCCGGCCTTCTCGCCGGTGCCGTAGACCTTGAGCGCGCCCTTCTCGCCGACGGCGTTGGGGCGGTTGAAGATCCAGTTCTGCCAGGCCGAGAGGCGGCCGAAGACGCGGGTGATCATGTTCTCCTTGCTCGCGAAGCGCAGGTTGGCCTCGAGGCCGGTCAGCGAGTCGGGCGACATGGCGGCGCGTTCCTCGATCGCGATGCGGATCTCGTCGTCCCAGTCGATGTCGTCGGGCGCGGCCGTGACCAGGCCGAGCTTGAGCGCCTCGTCGGCATCGAGCGGCTTGCCGGCGGCCGCGCGTGCGGCCTCGAGCGGCGCGGCCTCTTCGTAGAAGCGGCGCTGCAGGCGGCTCTGGTCGTTGACCATCGGGAAGAAGCCGAAGTTGAACTCGTCGAGCACCAGCCTGGGCGCGCGCTCGGCGTCGTCGGGCAGCGCGAGCATGTAGGTGCGGTCGGCCGCGAAGGCCAGCTCGGCCAGCGTGCCGGCGAAGCAGGAACCGGCCTCGACCAGCGCGAACAGGCTGCGCGAGGACACGTCGAGGCGCGCCAGCGTGCGGCGCAGCGCGCCGAGGGTCTCGCGCACCAGCCAGTGGTCCTTGTTCGCGAGCATCACGGCGTCCGAGGCCAGCACGGCCTGGGCGTCGCCCTCGGTCTTCAGCAGCCAGGTGCCGATGTCGAGTTCGTTGGTGCGCAGGTTGAGGATCGCGTCGTCGAGCTCGCGGCACACGGCCAGCGGCCACCACGCGGCGCCCGCGGCTTCGATGGCGGCGATGTCGGCCGGCTGCGCGCCGCTCGGCGCCTTCACCGTGATGGAGGCGGTGCGCTTGCTGCGGTCGATCTGCACGTTCACGTGCGAGTAGGCGATGCCGTCGGCGCTGTCGGTGCGCTCGAGGCGCGTGAGGGCCACGCCCTTGGCGCCGGCGGGACGGTCGCTGCCGGCCGCGAGCTGCGAGGCGCGTTCCTGCACGGCGGCGGCGAACTGCGCGGGCTTGGCGACCGCGTCGACCAGGCGCCATTCGACGGCACGCTGGCCGCGCACGCCTTCGACGCTGGTGCAGAAGATGTCGGCCAGGTCGTGGCGCACGTGGCGCTTGTCGGTCACGCGGGTCAGGCCGCCGGTGCCGGGCAGCACGCCGAGCAGCGGCACCTCGGGCAGCGAGACGGAGGAGGAGCGGTCGTCGACCAGCAGGATCTCGTCGCAGGCCAGCGCCAGTTCGTAGCCGCCACCGGCGCAGGCGCCGTTCACGGCCGCGAGGAACTTCAGGCCCGAGTGCTTCGAGGTGTCTTCCATGCCGTTGCGGGTCTCGTTGGTGAACTTGCAGAAGTTCACCTTCCAGGCGTGGCTCGAGACGCCCAGCATGAAGATGTTGGCGCCCGAGCAGAAGATGCGGTCCTTGCCGCTGGTCACGATCACGCTGCGCACCTCGGGATGCTCGAAGCGGATGCGGTTGAGCGCGTCGTTGAGCTCGATGTCGACACCGAGGTCGTAGCTGTTGAGCTTGAGCTTGTAGCCGGGGCGGATGCCGCCGTCCTCTGCGATGTCGAGCGTGAGGCGCGCGATCTCGCCGTCGAAGCCGATCGACCAGTGGCGGTACTGGGAAGGCTCGATGCGGTAGTCGACGCGCGGGGCGGCGGTGGATGCGGTGGTTTCGGTCATGGCGGGGTCTCCTGGGTCTTCCGTGGGCTTGAAAGGCCGCGGGACAAGGTCGATGCACGAATAATAATGCACTTTCCTGCGGCGATGACATGCATCATGCTGCATGTTTACGGGCACGTCAATGCCTGATGCGTTTTTTTTCGAGGATGTGACCGAAGCCCGTTCCGGCGCGCGGCGGCGCCGGCCGGGTCAGGCCTTCAGGCCCATCGCCTGGCGGGCCGCGGCGCGCAGGTTCTGGAAGCTCTGCGGCAGGGTCTGGCGGCTGGTGTCGACCGTGAGATCGGCCTTCGAATAGAAGGCGGCGCGGCCGTTGAGGATGCGGCGCAGGTCGTCCATGGCCTCGCGGCTGGCGGCCATCGGGCGGGTGTCGCCCTGGGCGGCCACGCGGCCCATGTGCTCCTCGGGCGCGGCCTGCAGCCAGACGGTGGTGCAGTGCGCGAGCAGCTCGTTGAAGGTGGCGGGGTCGGAGACGATGCCGCCGGGCGTGGCGATCACCACCTCGCTGTAGATCTGGATCGCCTCCTCGAGCGCGCGGCGCTCGTAGCGGCGGTAGGCATTGGTGCCGTAGAGGTCGTGGATCTCGCGCACGCTGCAGCCGGCGAGCTTCTCGATCTCGCGGCTCAGCTCGACGAACGGCACCTCGAGGTCGTCGGCCAGCATCTGGCCCAGGGTGGACTTGCCCGCGCCGCGCAGGCCCACGAGCGCGATGCGCCGGTGCCGCGCCGGGTCGACCGAGGCCGTGCCCAGCAGTTCGCCGAGCGCCACGCGCACGCGGCGCAGGTCGGCCTCGCTGCGGTGCTCGAGCAGCTCGCGGATCAACAGCCACTCGGGCGAGCTGGTGGTCACGTCGCCGACCAGCTCTGCCAGCGAGCAGTGCAGCGCGCCCGCCACCTGCTGCAGCACCAGGATGGAGGCGTTGCCGATGCCGTACTCGAGGTTGGCGAGATGGCGCTCCGACACCTCGGCCGCGATCGCCACCGCCTTGCGCGTGAGCCCGCGCTGCGCGCGCAGGTTGCGCACGCGCTCGCCGAGCGCGACCAGCAGCGGGTTCTTCACCTCCCCGGGCGCGGCGGGGGCGGCGCCTTCCGGCGCGGTGGCCAGCACCGCGTCTACATGCTCATTCATGCCATTCCTCTTGTTTCGCCGGCATTGTGCGCGCTCAGGGTAAACACCATAGATGCACTATATTGCTTGACACTGATTGTCTCGATGCTTATTGTTCGGCCACACGCAAGATACTGCACGTGCAGCATTCCTGCAAGGCAATACCAAAGTTCGAGGCCCACGATGTCCGACAGCAGCCACCCTGCCAGCCCCAGCGGCAAGGAAGCCTTCCACCAACTGATTGCCGGCCTGACCGCCGAGATCGCCGGCCGACCGCTCGACGCCGAGCTCGACCGCTGGCTCAACGCGAACCATGGCGCCGGCAGCCCCAGCTTCGCGCGGCTCGGCGCCGCCTGCCGCCAGGGCGTGGCCGAAGGCTGGCTGTGCGAGCGCGAAGGCGGCGGCATCAAGTACGGCCGCGTCTTCAAGGCCGAGGACGCGCTGCACCGCTTCTCGGTCGACGTGGTCGACATGCAGGACATCGCCGGCCCGCACCACACCCATCCCCAGGGCGAGATCGACCTGATCATGCCGCTGGACGACAGCCCCGGCGCCACCTTCGACGGCCGCCCCGCGGGCTGGTGCGTCTACGGCCCCGGCAGCGCGCATCGCCCGACCGTCGCGCAAGGCCGCGCGCTCGTTCTCTACCTCTTGCCCGAAGGGCAGATCAAGTTCACCGTATGACCGAACTCCTCGCCAATCACGTCGCCGGCCGCTGGCAAAGCGGCTCGGGCGCCGGCACGCCCCTCTTCGACCCGGTGCTCGGCACCGAGCTCGTGCGCGTCGACGCCACCGGGCTGGACCTGCCCGGGGCCTTTTCGTTCGCCCGCGAACAGGGCGGCCAGGCGCTGCGCGCCCTTGGCTACCGCCAGCGCGCCGGCCTGCTGGCCGCCATCGTCAAGGTGCTGCAGGCGAACCGCGATGCCTATTACGAGATCGCGACCGCGAACTCGGGCACGGTGAAGAACGACTCCGCCGTCGACATCGACGGCGCGATCTTCACGCTGGGCCAGTACGCGAAATGGGGCGACGCGCTCGGCGACGTGCGCGCTTTACGCGACGGCGAGGCCGCCAGGCTCGGCAAGGAACCGCTGTTCCAGTCGCAGCACCTGCAGGTGCCCACGCATGGCGTGGCCCTGTTCATCAACGCCTTCAACTTCCCCTCGTGGGGCCTGTGGGAGAAGGCCGCGCCCGCGCTGCTCTCGGGCGTGCCGGTGATCGTGAAGCCGGCCACCGCCACCGCCTGGCTCACGCAGCGCATGGTCAAGGACGTGGTCGACGCGGGCGTGCTGCCCGCGGGCGCGCTGTCGGTGATCTGCGGCAGCTCGGCCGGCCTGATGGACCAGCTCCAGCCCTTCGACGTGGTCTCGTTCACCGGCTCGGCCGATACCGCCGCGCTGATCCGCTCGCACGACGCCGTGGCGCGGCGCTCGGTGCGCGTGAACATCGAGGCCGACAGCCTCAACAGCGCGCTGCTGCTGCCCGGCGCCGCGCCCGGCAGCGAGGCCTTCAACCTGCTGGTGCGAGAGGTGGTGCGCGAGATGACGGTGAAGGCGGGCCAGAAGTGCACCGCGATCCGCCGCATCCTCGTGCCGGCCGAGCTCTACGACGCCGCCGCCGAGGCGATCGCCGCCAAGCTCGCGGGCGTGAGCGTGGGCAACCCGCGCAACGAGGGCGTGCGCATGGGCTCGCTGGTGAGCCGCGCGCAGCTCGCCGCGGTGCGCGAGGGCCTCGATGCGCTCGCCGCGCAGACCCAGGTGCTGCACGACGGCCGCGATCGCCCGCTGGTCGACGCCGACCCCGCCGTGGCTGCCTGCATCGGCCCGGTGCTGCTGGGCGCGCGCGACGCCGACGCGGCGCGGCAGGTGCACGACATCGAGGTCTTCGGCCCGGTCGCCACGCTGCTGCCCTACCGCGACACGGCCCATGCCTTCGCCCTCGCCCACCGCGGCCAGGGCTCGCTCGTGACCTCGCTCTACGGCGCCGACGAAACCGCGCTCGCTCAGGCGGCGGTCGAACTCGCGGCCAGCCATGGCCGCGTGCACGTGATCACACCCGAGGTGGCGCAGGCCCAGACCGGCCACGGCAACGTGATGCCGATGTCGCTGCACGGCGGCCCGGGCCGCGCGGGCGGCGGCGCCGAACTCGGCGGCCTGCGCGCGCTGGACTTCTACCACCGCCGCAGCGCGGTGCAGGCGAGCAACGGCGTGCTCGCCGCCCTGGGGCTGTAGCCGCCCCTCTATCTAGATACCGACGCAGCGCCCCCACAGAGGCCCCAAGGAGACACACGATGAGCCTGCCACCCCGCTTCAACTTCGCCGAGCACCTGTTCGCGCTCAACCGCGAACGCGCCGCGCGCACCGCCTACATCGACGACCGCGGCACGCTGAGCTACGGCCAGCTCGAGGAACGCGCGCGCCGCCTGGCCGCGGCGCTCAAGGCCGCGGGCGTGCGCCGCGAGGAACGCGTGCTGCTCTTGATGCTCGACGGCAACGACTGGCCCGTGAGCTTCCTCGGCTGCCTCTATGCCGGCATCGTGCCGGTGGCCGTCAACACGCTGCTCACGCCCGAGGACTACGCCTACATGCTCGACCACAGCCGCGCGCAGGCCGCGCTGGTGTCGGGCGCGCTGCTGCCGGTGCTGCAGGAAGCGATGGCGCGCGGCGGCCACGAGCTGCACACGCTGCTGGTGTCGCAACCGGCGGGCGCGCTGCCCGAGGGCGCGCGGGACTTCGAGGCCGCGCTCGCCGCCGCCGAGCCGCTGGCCGCGCCCGCGCTCACGGCCTCCGACGATCCGGGCTTCTGGCTCTACTCCTCGGGCTCCACCGGCAAGCCCAAGGGCACGGTGCACACGCAGGCCAACCTCTGGTGGACCGCCGAGCTCTACGGCAAGCCGGTGCTGGGCCTGAGCGAGAACGACGTCTGCTTCTCGGCCGCCAAGATGTATTTCGCCTACGGCCTGGGCAATGCGCTGACCTTCCCGCTGTCGGTCGGTGCCACCGTGGTGCTGATGGCAGAACGGCCTACCCCCGACGCCACCTTCCGCCGCTGGGTGGAGCACAAGCCCACCGTCTTCTTCGGCGCCCCCACCGGCTTCGCGGGCATGCTCGCCTCGCCCAAGCTGCCGGCGCGCGAGGCGGTGGCGCTGCGCATGTGCTCGTCGGCCGGCGAAGCGCTGCCCGGCGAGATCGCGCAGCGCTTCAAGACGCACTTCGGCTGCGACATCATCGACGGCATCGGCTCGACCGAGATGCTGCACATCTTCATCTCGAACCGGCCCGACGACGTGCGTTACGGCACCACGGGCAAGCCGGTCGAGGGCTACGAGGTCGAGCTGCGCGGCGAGGACGGCCGCGCCGTGCCCGACGGCGAGGTCGGCGACCTCTACATCCGCGGCCCGAGCTCGGCGCTGATGTACTGGACCAACCGCGAGAAGTCGCGCGAGACCTTCCAAGGCGGCTGGACCAAGAGCGGCGACAAATACACGCGCGACGCCGACGGCTACTTCACCTATGCGGGTCGCAGCGACGACATGCTCAAGGTCAGCGGCATCTACGTCTCGCCCTTCGAGGTCGAGGCCACGCTGATGCAGCACCCGGCCGTGCTCGAGGCCGCGGTGATCGGCAAGGAGGACGGCGAGGGCCTCACGAAGACCAAGGCCTTCGTGGTGCTCAAGGACGGCGGTGCCACCACCGAGGACGAGCTCAAGGCCTTCGTGAAGGAACGCCTCGCGCCCTACAAGTACCCGCGCTTCCTCGAGTTCGTGGCCGAACTGCCGAAGACGGCGACCGGCAAGATCCAGCGCTTCCGGCTGCGCGAGCGCGAGAAGCAGGCATGAGCTTTCCGGACTTCGCCACCATCGACTGGCGCGGCCGCGCGGTGCGCATCGAGTGCCAGTGGATCGCGCCCGAGCGCGCCGACGCGCCGCTGCTCGTGTTCCTGCACGAGGGCCTGGGCTCGGTCGCGATGTGGAAGGACTTTCCCGCGCGCCTGTGCGAAGCCGCCGGCGTGCGCGGCCTGGTGTTCTCGCGTCCCGGCTACGGCTGCTCCACGCCGCGCGCCGAGGACGAGATCTGGGACGTGGACTTCATGCACCGCCAGGCGCACGAGGTGCTGCCCGCGCTGTTCGCCGCGCTCGCGCTCGACGGCGAGCAGCCCTGGCTGTTCGGCCACAGCGACGGCGGCTCGATCTCGCTGCTGTATGCCGCGCGCTTTCCCGACCGCGTCGCGGGCCTGGTCGTGCTGGCGCCGCACATCTTCGTGGAAGACGTGACGGTGGCGAACATCGAGCTCGCGCGCACCGCCTACCTCGGCACCGACCTGCCGCAGAAACTCGGCCGCTACCACGACAGCGCCGACTCGGCCTTCTGGGGCTGGAACCGCATCTGGCTGCATCCGCCGTTCCGCGACTGGAACATCGAGGCCGAGCTCGACACGATCCGCTGCCCCGTGCTCGCCGTGCAGGGGCTCGGCGACGAGTACGGCAGCCTCGCGCAGATCCGCGGCATCGCCGCGCGCGTGCCCGGCTGCGAGCTGCTCGAGATCCCCGAATGCGGGCATTCCCCGCATCGCGATCAGCCGGATCGTGTCATCGTCGCGGCCACTTCGTTCATCACCAAAAACAGGAGACAAACCTCATGACCATTCGCCACACCACCCGCCTCGCGCTGACCGCGCTGTCCTTCGCCGCGCTGTGCACGGCCGCCTCGGCCCAGGGCACGGGCAAGCTCAAGGTCGGCCTGATGCTGCCCTACAGCGGCACCTACACCGCGCTCGGCGTGGCGATCGAGAACGGCTTCAAGCTCTACGTCGACGAGCAAGGCGGCAAGCTCGCGGGCCGCGAGATCGAGTACTTCAAGGTCGACGACGAGTCCGATCCCGCCAAGGCCACCGACAACGTCAACAAGCTGATCAAGCGCGACAACGTCGACGTGATCGTGGGCACCGTGCACTCGGGCGTGGCGATGGCCATGGCCAAGGCCGCCAAGGAGAGCGGCACCGTGCTGATCGTGCCCAACGCCGGCGCCGACGCCGTCACCGGCCCGATGTGCGCGCCCAACATCTTCCGCAGCTCGTTCAGCAACTGGCAGCCGGCCTACGCCATGGGCGAGGTGGCGGCCAAGCAGCAGGGCAAGAAGAAGGTCATGACCATCACCTGGAAGTACGCGGCCGGCGAGGAGTCGGTCAACGGCTTCAAGGAAGGCTTCGAGAAGGCCGGCGGCAAGGTCGACAAGCAGCTCACGCTGCCGTTCCCGAACGTGGAGTTCCAGGCGCTGCTGACCGAGATCGCGGCGGCCAAGCCCGATGCCGTGTACGCCTTCTTCGCGGGCGGCGGTGCGGTGAAGTTCGTCAAGGACTACCAGGCCGCGGGCCTGAACAAGACCATCCCGCTGTACGGCCCGGGCTTCCTCACCGACGGCACGCTCGAGGCGCAGGGCGAATCGGCGCAGGGCATGCTCACCACGCTGCACTACGCCGACGGCCTGAACACGCCGCGGGACAACGCCTTCCGCACCGCCTACGCCAAGACCTTCAAGCTGCAGCCCGACGTGTACGCGGTGCAGGGCTACGACGCCGCGCAGATGCTGGGCGTGGGCCTCGCGGCCACCAAGGGCGACATCACGAAGAAGGCCGACTTCGCGGCCGCGGTCGAGAAGGCGAAGATCGACAGCCCGCGCGGCGCGTTCACGGTCAGCAAGTCGCACAACCCGGTGCAGGACATCTATCTGCGCAAGGTGGACGGCAAGGAGAACAAGCTGGTGAGCACGGCGATCAAGGGGCTGGCCGACCCCGCGCGCGGCTGCAGGATGTAACCCACCCCCGTCCCTCGCTCACTTCGTGTAGCTCGACTCCCCCCTCGAGGGGGCGACACCTGCGGACCGGCCAAGCCGGATCCGCGGTGTCTCCCGAACATCGCGGCGCTTCGCGCCCGCTTCTCCAGCCCAACCCGGATGACCTAACGTGGACTTCGGCACCTTCCTCGTCCAGTGCCTGAACTCGGTTCAGTACGGACTGCTGCTCTTTCTCGTGGCCTCGGGCCTGACGCTGATCTTCGGGATCATGGGCGTGATCAACCTCGCGCACGGCAGCTTCTACATGATCGGCGCCTACATGGCGTTCTCGCTGGCGCCGCTGTTCGGCGACCAGTTCCTTTTGATGCTGGCGGCCGGCGTGGTGCTCGCCGCCATCTTCGGCTACCTGCTCGAGTGGGCCTTCTTCAGCTACCTCTACCAGCGCGACCACCTGCAGCAGGTGCTCATGACCTACGGCCTGATCCTGGTGTTCGAGGAACTGCGCTCGATCCTGGTGGGCAACGACGTGCACGGCGTGAAGGTGCCGGCCTGGCTCGACGGCAGCTTCGCGCTGGGCAGCGTGATGAGCTATCCCTGGTATCGCCTGTTCGCCTCGGCCGCCTGCATCGTGCTGGCGCTGGCGCTGTACTGGGTGGTCAACCGCACGCGCCTGGGCATGATGATCCGCGCCGGCGCGAGCAACCGCGACATGGTGCGCGGCCTGGGCATCGACGTGAAGCGGCTCTACCGCATCGTCTTCGCGGCCGGCGTGGCGCTCGCGGCGCTGGCCGGCATGATCGCCGCGCCGATGTCCTCGGTCTATCCCAACATGGGCGCGAGCGTGCTGATCATCTGCTTCGTGCTGGTGGTGATCGGCGGCATCGGCTCGATCACCGGCGCGCTCGTCGCCTCGCTGCTGGTGGGCTTCGTCGACACCTTCGGCAAGGTGTTCTTCGCCGACTTGAGCGGCATCGGCATCTACCTGCTGATGGCGATCGTGCTGATCTGGAAGCCCGAGGGGCTGATGGGACGGCGTCCATGAGTTCGATCCCCAGGACCTCCACGCGCATGATTGCCTCCACGCCCTCTTCTTCACTCGCCCGGAACGCCGGCTCGTTCGGCGGCGCGGCACTGCCGCTGGCCTGCGCGCTGGCCATCGGCATCGCCGGCCCGCTGCTGGGCAACTACGCCTCGGACTTCATCGTCAAGGTGATGATCCTGTCGATCTTCGCGCTGAGCCTCGAGCTGCTGGTCGGCATGACCGGCCTCGTGAGCCTGGGCCACGCGGCCTTCTACGGCATCGGCGCCTACGTCACGGTGCTGGCCTCGGGCGCGGAGGGCGGCAACTTCGCGCTGCTGCTGCCCGCGGCCATGGGCGCGGCCGGGCTCTATGCCCTGTTCGTCGGCGCGCTGAGCCTGCGCACGCGCGGCGTCTACTTCATCATGGTGACGCTGGCCTTCGCGCAGATGGCCTTCTTCGTGTTCCACGACACCAAGGTCGGCGGCGGCAGCGACGGCATCTACCTCTACGTGCGCCCGGCCCTCGGCGCGCTCGACCTCGAGAACCGCACGGTGCTGTTCTACGTGGTGCTGGCGTCGCTGGTGTTCACCTACGCGCTGCTCGCGCTGCTGCGCCGCTCGCGCTTCGGCGCGGCGCTCGCGGGCATCCGCGTCAACGAGCAGCGCATGCGCGCGGCGGGCTTCCCCACCTACGCCTACAAGCTCGCGGCCTTCGTGCTGGCCGGTGCGCTGGCCGGCCTCGCGGGCTTCCTGCTGGCCTCGCGCGACGGCGTGGTCAACCCCGAGCTGATGGCCTGGCACAACTCGGGCGAGGTGCTGCTGATGGTGATCCTCGGCGGCCTGGGCCACCTGCGCGGCGCGGTGATCGGCGCCATCGCCTTCACGCTGCTCAAGGAGATCTTCTCGACCCATGCGCTGCTCGGGCCGCTGGCCGACCACTGGCAGCTCACGCTGGGGCTGACCATCATCGTGTTCGTGGCGCTGCTGCCCAAGGGCCTGATCGGGCTGGTGCAGCGGCTGTCGCCGAGGAGCGGGGCATGAACGATTCGGTGCTGCTGTCCGTCGAGGGACTGACCCGCCGCTTCGGCGGCCTGGTCGCGGTCAACGCGGTCACGCTCGACCTGCACGTGGGCGAGGTGCATGCGGTGATCGGCACCAACGGCGCGGGCAAGTCGACCCTGATCAACATGCTCTCGGGCGAAATCGAGGCCTCGGCCGGCCGCATCCGCCTCGACGGCGAGGACATCACGACGCGCGCGCAGTTCCGCCGCGCGCTCGCGGGCGTGGGCCGCAGCTACCAGCGCACCACCATCTTCCCGGAGTTCAGCGTGCACGAGAACTGCCGCCTCGCGGCGCAGGCGGCCATGCCGCGGCCCTGGGCGATCTGGCAGTCGTCGCGCGGCTGCGCCGCGAGCTCGGCCTCGGCCGACGCGGCGCTCGAGGCCGCGGGCCTCGCCGCCGAAGCGCACCGCATCGCCGGCACGCTGAGCCACGGCGCGCAGCGCCAGCTCGAGGTGGCGATGTGCCTGGCCACGCATCCGCGCGTGCTGCTGCTCGACGAGCCGCTGGCCGGCATGGGCGCGGAGGAGACCGACCGCATGCTGAACCTGCTCGCGCAGCTCAAGGCCACGCACGCCATCCTGCTGGTGGAGCACGACATGGACGCGGTGTTCCGCGTGGCCGACCGCATCACGGTGATGGTCAACGGCACGGTGATCGCCACCGGCAGCCCCGACGCGATCCGCGAGAACCCCGAAGTCCGCACCGCCTACCTGGGAGAGGAACACTGATGCTCAACGTCAAAGACCTCAACACCTACTACGGCAACAGCCACATCCTGCGCGGCGTGCATGCCGAGATCCCGGCCGCGACCTCGGTCGGCCTGCTGGGCCGCAACGGCATGGGCAAGACCACGCTGATCCGCACGATCATGGGCTACGTGCGCCCCGCCTCGGGCGAGGTGCAGGTCGACGGCCGCACGGTCACCGGCCTGCCGCCCGAGAAGATGGCGCGCCTGGGCATCGGCTACGTGCCCGAGGGCCGCGGCATCTTCCCCAACCTCTCGGTGCGCGAGAACCTCGTGATGAGCGAGCGCGCGGGCATCGACGGCCAGCGCGCCTGGACCTTCGAGCGCGTGATGGCCACCTTCCCGCGGCTGGCCGAGCGGCTGTCGCACGGCGGCCAGCAGCTCTCGGGCGGCGAGCAGCAGATGCTGTCGATCGGCCGCGCGCTGATGACCAACCCGCGCCTGCTGATCCTCGACGAAGCGACCGAGGGCCTCGCGCCGCTGATCGTGGCCGAGATCTGGCGCGTGATCGAGCAGATCCGCCAGACCGGCATCGCCACTCTGATCGTGGACCGCGACTACCGCAAGGTGCTGGCCCACACCGAGCTCGCGGTGGTGATGGAGAAGGGCCAGATCGTGCGCCAGGGCGCCTCGGGCGCGCTGCTCGCGCAGCCGCAGGCGCTGGAGGCCTTGCTCGGGGTCTGAGAACGTGCCATGACGCGCGAGATCAGCCTGCTCGACACCGCGGGCAAGCCGCTGCGCATGGACGGCCGGCTGCTGCTGAACGCCGGCGCCACGGCGTGGCAGGGCTTCGCGCTCGAGGTCCGCTCGATGATCGGCGACGGCGAGAACCCGGCCTGCTACAACCCGCATCCGCTGATCGCGCTGTGCGTGCGCGGCCATGTGCACGGCGTCATGACGCAGGGCCGGCGTTCGCACCGCATCGAGACGCGCGCGGGCAGCATGAGCATCTTCGAGCGGGGCTACGAGGTCGACCGCGCGAGCTGGACCGGCTGCCTCGAGGAAATGATCGCGATCGAGATCCGCCCCGAGGCGCTGCGCAGCCTCATGCCCGAGAGCGACGGCGAGCTGCACCTGCAGACCCAGCTGTCGACCACCGACGCCACCTTGCAGCTGCTGGCCACCGCCATGCGCGACGAGATCGAGCGCGGCTGCAGCTCGGGCCGGCTGCATGCGCAGGGGTTGTCGATGGCGCTCGCGAGCTACCTGCAGGGCCGCTACGGCTGCGCGCGCAGCACGCAGCGCCCGCGCGGCCGGCTCTCGCAGGCCGACCTGCGCCGCGTCTACGACTGGGTGATGGCGCACCTGGCCGAGGATTTCGGCATCGACGCGCTCGCGGCCGAGCTGCAGCTGAGCGCGGTGCACTTCACGCGCCTCTTTCGCGCCAGCACCGGCGCCACGCCCTATCGCTACGTGATGGAGCAGCGCGTGCGGCAGGCGCTGGCGCTGCTCGACGGCCCGCTCGCGCTGGCCGAGATCGCGCAGGCGGTCGGCTTCTCGAGCCAGGCGCATTTCACGCAGGTGTTCCGCCAGCTCGTGGGCAGCACGCCCGCGCGCACGCGTGCATCGCGGGTAAGTCCGAAGGCCGGTTGAGGGAATCCTGCAAGCGCCGATCGCATGTCGATAGACCGTGCGAGGCACGCTCGGCACATTCGATGTCTGCCAACACAGGAGACAGAAGATGCGCCACGACAACAGATCCCACACCCGTTCCGTTCCACCCTCCATCGCCCTGCTGTGCCTCGCCGCGGCCGCCGCGCTCTCGGCCTGCGGCGGCAGCGGCTCGTCGGGCACCGTGCTGCCGATCGTGCCGGCCGCGCCGCCACCCGCCGCACCGCTCGCGCTGACTTGCGACGACAGCCTCAAGACCGCGTTCAAGCCCGATGCGAACACCACCGTGCGGCTGGTGAAGCAGTTCAGGAAGGGCGACGACCTCAACCTCGACGGCAAGGCCACCGGCACGCTCGCGGCCAGCGACCTGTGCATGGTCAAGCTCAACGTCGGGCCGGGCAACCCAGGCCCCGCGGGCGCGCCCTCGACTTCGCCGGGCATCGGCATCGAGGTCTGGCTGCCGGCCAGGGCCGCGTGGAACCAGCGCGTGCGCGTGCTCGGCGGCGGCGGCTTCGCGGGCGAGCCCTCGATCGGCGCGCTCGACCGCACCGGCAGTTCCACCGGCCTCAACTCGCCCGCGCTCGTCGCCGGCATCGAGGGGTCGGTCAGTGCCGTCACCGACACCGGCCATGCCTCGTCGAACCCGGTGGCCGGCGCCGACGGCTCCTTCGCGATGAACCCCGACGGCACCATCAACACCGCGCTGTGGACCGACTTCGCGAGCCGCGGCATCCACGAGATGGCGGTCAAGGCCAAGGCGCTCGCGGCCGGCTTCTACGGCGCGGCGCCGAAGTACTCGTACTGGGACGGCTGTTCCACCGGCGGCCGCCAGGGCCACATGCAGGCGCAGGCCAATCCCGACGACTTCGACGGCATCCTCGCGGGCAACAGCGCGATCAACTGGACCCGCTTCATCACGGCCGAGCTCTATCCCCAGGTCGTGATGCAGCGCGACCTCGGCGGCACGCCGCTCACGCCCGCGCAGGCCACGCTGGTGTCCTCGGCCGCGGTCAGCGCCTGCGACAGCCAGCTCACCGGCAAGCACGAGGGCTTCATCAGCGACCCCGCCGCCTGCCGCTACGACCCGGTGCAGGACAAGGCCGTGCTGTGCACCGCGAGCGGCGGCAGCAATGCCACCGCCGCCTGCCTGAGCACCGCGCAGGCGCAGGCCGTCAACAAGATCTGGTATGGCCAGACCCGCGACGGCAGCGTGCCGCCGGCCGCGGCCGACATCGGCTACGGCCCCGTGCTGGCGTCGAACCAGCTCTGGTACGGCCTCCCGCGCGGCACCGCGCTCTCGGGCCTGGCCGGCTCGGCCGGCGGCGTGCCCGCGCCCTTCCCCGTCGCCGTGCACCAGGTCGCGCTGAACCTGCAGGACCCGACGCTCGCCACGCCCGATTTCATCAACGCCACCGGCAACGGCGCCGACCGCTGGAAGGGCCTGGGCTACGCGCAGCTCGCCAATGCCGGCGACCGCGGCAAGGCGCTGCAACACGCGTTCGCGAACATCGACACCGACAACCCCGACCTCGCGCGCTTCCGCGACCGCGGCGCGAAGATGCTGACCTACCATGGCCTGGCCGACCAGCTGATCCCGAACTCGGGCACCGCCCACTACTACGAGCGCGCGGCCGGCGCGATGGGCGGCATCGATGCGCTGCAGAAGTTCTACCGCTACCTCGAGATCCCCGCGATGGGCCATTGCCTGGGCGTGGGCTCGGTCGACGGCCTGCCCGGCACCAGCCCCGCGGCCAACCCGCCGCTGCCCGCGCCGAACCAGTTGTTCACCGCGCTCACCGACTGGGTCGAGAAGGGCATCCCGCCCGAGAACATCGTGCTGAGCAACAGCGACAAGTCGCTCGCGCGGCCGCTGTGCACCTATCCGAAGAAGATCGCGTACCTGGGCGGCGATACCTCGAAGGCGGAGAGCTTCGCCTGCCGCTGAGCGGTGTGCTCAGGCCACGCGCCGCTTGACCACCGTGGGCTCGATGGCCGGTGCCGGCCACAGCGCGAGGTGGTAGCGGTCCTCGCCCTCGAGCCCGTCCTCGGACAGCGTCGCGAGCCCCGCGTAGCAGGCACGCACGCGGTAAGTGCCCGGCGCGATCGCCATGCGCGCCGCATCGGGAAAGTAATCGGTGCAACCCGCGATCGCGAGGCGCCCGCTCGTCGTGGCGAGCGTGCACTCGACCACGTGGTCCCAGGCATCGGCAGCGAGCGGCGGCGCGGCCTCGAGGATCTCGAGCGTGACCGGCACGTTCATGTTGCGCGCCGTGCCGATGCCGACCACGCCGGGCGCGGTCGCGAGCATGCGTTCCACGGCCTCGTCGCTCCATGCATCGGAAAGATCGCCTTCGGCGGATTCGTCCTGGATGTAGAACTGAAAGTAGTCGGCGAAGAGCTGGAAGGTGTGCATGCATCGGTCTCCGGTGGAAACGAAGCGTAGCGCGTCCCGGTGAAAGTCCGGTGGCGCACCGGGTTTCACCTCTGTGCTGCGACAGCGCGACAGCCGAATGATGTCCGGCTGCGCGGCCGCGCCCCGATCTTCCGGCGGCCGCGTGCCATCGCGAGGTCGAGCATGCCTTCCCTGCAATCGCGCCACATCGACAACGTCTATTCGATCGCCACCGGCACCGCGCTGGCCGATCCGGCGACCAGCCTGGTCCACAAGTCGTGGGCGCGCTGCGTGCGCGACCATGGCCTCGATCCCTCGCGGCCCACGCCCGCGCGCATCCTGCCGGCGCACGAGGTGCGCGCGCACCAGCAGCAGCTCGAGCACTTCCTCTGCACCGCGCGCGCGGGCATGGAGGACATCTATCGCCGCGTGGCCGACCTCGGCTACATGGTGCTGCTGACCGATGCCGAGGGCATCACGGTCGACTACATCGGCAACCCGGCCTGGGACGACCAGCTGCGCAAGGCCGGCCTCTACCTCGGCGCCGACTGGAACGAGGCGCATGCGGGCACCTGCGGCGTGGGCACCTGCCTGGTCGAGCAGGCACCGATGACCTGCCACCAGACCGAGCACTTCGACGCCACCCACATCGCGCTGACCTGCACCACCGCGCCGCTGTTCGACCATGGCGGGCGGCTTACGGCGGTGCTCGACGTGTCGGCGCTGCATTCGCCCGAGGCCAAGGAGAGCCAGCACCTGGTGCGGCACCTGGTCGCGATCTACGCGCGCATGATCGAGGACGCCGATTTCCTGCGCCACTTCCGCGGCCACTGGGTGCTGCGGCTGGGCAGCGCCTTCGGCCTGGTCGACGTGGCCGGCGAGCTGATGCTCGCGCTCGACGAGGCCGGCACGGTGGTCGGCGCGAACAGCAGCGCGCGGCGGCTGTTCGCGGCCCATCCGGTCGGCACCGGCGTGGCCGAGCTGCTGCGCATGCCGCTCGATGCGATCTGGCGCCTGGGCGCGAGCGCATCGGCCATGCCCTTCGCCCACACGGTGCTGCTGCCGGACGGCGGCGAGTACCACGCCTCGCTGCTCGCGCCGCGCGTGGCGCGCCGCACGGCCGCGCCGGTGCCGCCCGCCGAGCGCAAGCCTCTCCATGGCGTCGACCGGCTGCCGCCGCTCGAGCGCATCGCGGGCGACGATCCCGCGATGCAGTCGCTGCTCGCGCAGGCGCGCCGGCTGGTCGACCGCGGCATCCACGTGCTGATCGAGGGCGAGACCGGCAGCGGCAAGGAGGTGCTGGCGCGCGCGCTGCACGACGCGAGCCGCCGCGCGGCCCTGCCGTTCGTGGCCGTGAACTGCGCGGCCATTCCCGATTCGCTGATCGAGAGCGAGCTGTTCGGCTACCTGCCCGGCACCTTCACCGGCGGCCGCAGCAAGGGCATGAAGGGCCTGATCGCGCAGGCCGACCGCGGCACGCTGTTCCTCGACGAGATCGGCGACATGCCGATGGCCCTGCAGACACGGCTGCTGCGCGTGCTGTCCGAAGGCGAGGTGCTGCCGCTGGGCGGCGACGCACCGCAGCGCATGGACCTCGCGGTGGTGGCCGCCACGCACCGGGGCCTGAGCGAACTCGTCGCGGCAGGCCGCTTCCGCGAGGACCTCTACTACCGCCTGTGCGGCGCCGTGCTGAAGCTGCCGCCGCTGCGCGAACGCCGCGACCGCCGCCATCTGATCGACAGCCTGTTCGCCGAGGAGGCCGCCGCCGTGGATTCGAACGCGCGGCTCTCGGCCGAAGCGATCGAGGCGCTGATGGCGCACCGCTGGCCCGGCAACCTGCGCGAGCTGCGCAACGTGCTGCGGCTCGCGCTGGCGTTGTGCACGGGGCGCGAAGTGAGGATGGAGGATCTTCGGCTGCCGGAGCGTGTTGCGGTGGCGATGCCCGCGGCGGCCGTGGTCGACGCGGCCGAGGACACGGCCGCCGAATCGGACCGGCTGCTCGCGGCACTGCGCCAGCACCGCTGGCGCGTCGCGCAGGCGGCCGATGCGCTGGGCCTGAGCCGCGCCACCGTGTACCGGCACATGAAGCGGCTCGGGATCGTCGCGCCCCGGCGCGGCTGATCGCACACCGCTACAGCGCGGTCCATGCGTTCGATTCGTAGCAGGCCTTCAGGCGCTCGTGCAGCGGATGCGTCACCGGGAACTCGGTCGCATCGATGCGCCGCAGCGGCCGCACGGTGTCGGGCACGTTGGTCCAGAAAGCCAGCTCGAAATCCTTGATCTCGTCGATGCGGATGTCGCGCTCGACGAAGGGAATGCCATGCGAGCGCATGCCCAGCCGCAGCAGGTGGATCGCACCGCCGGGCAGCGCGGGCGCGGTCGGCAGCACCACCCGGCGCCCGTCGTAGAAGCCGACGTTCCACGTGCTTCCCTCCGAGATGCTGCGCCGCGCGTCGAGGAACAGCGCGTCGTCGAAACCCGCCGCCTGCGCGAGCTTGCGGTGGTGGAACAGGCCGAAGGTGCCGACGTGCTTGACCTCGGGCAGCACGCGCTCGTGCTGCACCGAGCGCACGGCGCGTGGCGGCGGCGCCTCGGCCGCGAGCGGCGACCGGGTGACGAACACGCCGGCGGGCATCGGCCTGGTGAGATCGGCGAAGCCCGCCACGCGCGGGAAGACGTTGATGCGCACCAGCCAGGTCCGGTCGTCGTCGGGCACGGCCTCGCGCACCAGCCGGCGCACCCGCTCGCCCTCGAGCTCGCTGCCGAACAAAAGCCGCGTGCTGCGGTCCAGCCGGGCCAGCTGGAAGTCCAGGCCCTGCACGCTGCGCCGGCGGATGCGCATGGTGCTGAAGTGCCCGTAGTTGGCGAGCGCCATCGCGCGCAGGTCGCCGACCGAGGGCGGCTCGCCGTCGATGCGACCCACGGCCGGTGCGGGTGCGGGCACATCGGCCGCGCCGACGCCGCCGACGGCCGACAGGCCCATGGCGAGCATCGCGCGACGCCCGAGGAAGGAAGCGTTCTCGAATCGCATCTCAAGCTCCTGCAGTTGGAAAACCCTGGCGCGCGCCGGCCCAGGCGTCGACGAGAAAGGCCAGCACCGCGGCGTTGAAGTTCTGCGCCTGTTCGAAGTACGGCGAGTGCCCCGCGGCCGCGATCTCGGCCACGCGGCTGCCCTCGACCTGGCGCGCGATGTCGCGCACCACCGCGGGCGTGACCACGCGGTCCTCGGCCCCGACCACGAACAGCGTCGGGCAGCGCAGGTGGCGCAGGTCGTCGAGCGCGAGCAGCTGCCCCGGTGCGAACAGCGATGCGAGGCGCTCGCCCCACCCCGGGCCGCCGCGGCCGGCCGCGGCGCCGTGCACCGCGGGATTGAACTGGTTGATCTGCCGGTACAGCCAGGCCATCGCGGGCCGCTCGCGCACGAAGGCCGGGCTCAGCGCGCGGTCCTCGAGCTCGGTCGCCGCCACCTCGCCGAGGAAGGCCGCGACGTTGGCCAGCATCCGCGGATGGTCGATCGCCAGCGGCGAGTCGCAGCAGGCGAAGGCCCACACCCGCTCGGGATGGCGCAGCGCGAGCCGCGCGCCGGTCATGCCGCCGAGCGACTGGCACACCAGCGCGGCGCTGTCGATGCCCTCGGCATCGAGCACCGCGAGCGCGTCGGCCACCAGGGCCTCGTGCCCGAAGGCCTCGAGCGGCGCGAGCGAACGGCCGAAGCAGCGCGCGTCGAACGCGATGCAGGTGAAGCGCTGCGAGAACGCGGGAATCTGCTGCCACCAGGTCGCGGCATTCGATCCCGCGCCGTGGCAGAACAGCAGCGCCGGCCCCTGGCCCGTGCGCTCGTAGTAAATGTCGACGCCGCCGGAATGCACGAAGCTCATGCCGATGTCCCTTGCGTCATGGTCATTCGGGCCGCACGCCGATGCGGCGCGCGAGCGTGCGGTAGCGCTCGGCTTCCGCGGCCAGGAAGCGCGTGGCCTCGGCCAGGCTCATGCGCTCGGACACCTGCGAGCCCGAGGCCTCGAGGGTCGTGCGCACCTGCGGGTCGGCCAGGCTCGCCTGCAGCGCCTTGTGCAGGCGCTCGACCACGGCCTCGGGCGTGCCCCTGCGCACCATCGGCCCGGCCCAGGCGCCGGCCTCGAAACCGGCGGCGACGCGGCTTTCCGCGAAGGTCGGCACGTTCTTCATCTGCGCGAGGCGCTGCTTCGAGGCGACCGCGAGGATTTTGAGCCGGCCGGTCTCGGCCAGTCCCAGGTAGCCGGTGGTGAAGGGCATCAGCGCGAAGTCGAGGTTGGCGCCGCCCAGGTCCTGGATCAGCGGCGCGCCGCCGCTGTAGGGCACGTGCATGACCCTCGCATCCATGCGCGCGGCCAGGTCCTCGGCCGCGAGGTGGAACATCGAGCCCACGCCCACGCTGCCGTAGGTCAGCGGCTGCGCGGCGGAAGAGCGCGCGAGCGCCGCGAAGGCATCGAGGTCGTCGGCCGCGAGCGCCTTGCGCGTCACCAGCACCAGCGGGTTGTTGGTGGCCGGCGAGACCAGCACGAAGTACTCGAGCCTGAGCTTCACCGCGGCGCGCGCGAGCGGCGCGAGGATGACTTCGTTGGGCGAGCCCTGCAGCACCGTGTAGCCGTCGGCCGGCGCGTTCAGCACCTTCTGCGCCGCCAGCGCGCCGCCCACGCCGCCGAGGTTCTCCACCAGCACCGGCTGGCCCAGCTCGCGGGCCATGCGCGGCGCGATGGCGCGGGCGATCACGTCGGCCGGGCCGCCCGCGGGATAGGGCACGACCCAGTTCACCGGCCTGGCGGGCCAGGCCTGCGCACCCGCGACCAGGGGAAGCACCGCGAGGCCGATGGCCAGGCGGCGCGCGATCCATGTCAGGCTCATCTCGAACTCCGGCTGTGGTTGACGTGGGAGCGGATGCTACAAACGCGGTCCCGCGCGGCACAGGACCTTTTCGGCCACTCGGGGTACACAATCCGCCAAGCCCATGATCCGCTTCGACCTCTACCTGCCGCATGGCGGCCTGCCCGGCAGCGTCTTCGGTGCCATCGACATCCTGCGCGAGGCGAACTCGCTGGCGCGTGCGCGCGCGGGGCGGCGCATCGACGCGCCGGTGGCCTGGCGGCTGCTCGGGCCCGACGGCGGACCGCATGCGATGCGGCGCCTCGCGTTCCAGTCGGACGAGGAGGCGAAGCGCTCGCGCCGCGCGCCCGCCACCGCGCTCGCGGTGGTGCCGCCGCTGATGATGGTGACCATCCCGGGCCTGCGCCGGCTGGTGGCGCAGAACGCCGCGCTCTGTGCGCAGCTCGCGAGCCGCCACGCGGCCGGCGACTGGATCGGTGCCTGCGGCACCGGCCTGTGGCTGGCCGGGCGCGCGGGGCTGCTCGCGCACCAGCCGGTGCCGCTGTCGTGGCTCTACCAGTCGGGCTTCGCGCACGACTTCCCCGACACGCCGATCCACAGCGAGACGCCGCTGACGCTCGGCCCGCACATGGTGCTGGCGGCCACGCCCGACCTGATGCATGCGATGGTGCTCAAGCTGCTCGACGGCGTCGGCCTGTCGGACCTCGCCGCGGCCTGCCGCGACAAGTTCCTCGCCAACCCCGAACGCCAGCACCTGGTGCTCGACATCCCCGAGCAGGTGGTGGGCACCTCGCGCGATGCGCCGCTGCACCGCGCCATTGCCTTCATCGAGGCCAACGCGGGCCGGCCGCTGACGGTGGCCGAGATGGCCTCGGCCGCGGCGGTCAGCGAACGCACGCTGGTGCGGCTGTTCGCGCGCCACATCGAGCGTTCGCCGATCCAGTTCCTGCACGAGCTGCGCGTGAAGCGCGCGCGCATGTGGCTCGAGGCCACCTGGCGCTCGATGCACGAGATCGCCGACGCCTCGGGCTACGCGGACGTCTCGACCTTCCGGCGCACCTTCAAGCGCATCGCCGGCATGAGCCCGTCGGAATACCGCGAGCGCTACACGGTGCGCACGCCGCGCGCGGTGTGGCAGTTGCAGGCCTATGACGACGTGCTGGCGCCGACGCCGGCCAGCGGCAAGCCCGCAACGCTGCCACCGCGCCCGCGGACCGCGCGCTGACGAGGCCGGCCGCGCGATAGGCCGCCACCGTCGCACGGCTGTCTCACCCTGTTTCGCAGCCAGTGAGACAACGCATCACGCCCGCGACAAAACCCCCGCCAAGTCCCTGATTCACCGTGCGCCGCCATGCGGCACGAAAGCTGCGCCACGCAACCCGCGCCGTCCGCGGCGCAGCGTTCGTTCTCATCCATTCATACACGGAGACATTCGATGACCGCATCCACCGCCGCCCCCACGCGGGCTGCCGCCACCTGGCTGGCCGACTTCGGCGCCGCGCTCGCGCGCAACGACGTCGAGGCCACGGTCGCGCTGTTCGAGGCCGAGGGCTTCTGGCGCGACCTCGTGGCCTTCACCTGGAACATCCGCACGCAGGAAGGCGCGGGCGCGATCCGCGCGATGCTGGCGGCGCGGCTGGCCGACACGCAGCCCTCGAACTTCGCGCTCGAGGGCGAGGCCAGCGAGGCCGACGGCGTGACCGAGGCCTGGTTCACTTTCGAGACCCGGGTGGCGCGCGGCCGCGGCCACCTGCGGCTGCGCGGCGGCAAGGCCTGGACCTTGCTGACCACCATGACCGAGCTCAAGGGCTTCGAGGAGAAGACCGGCGCGAACCGCATCAAGGGCGCGGAGCACGGCGTGCACAAGGGACGCCAGAGCTGGCTCGAGAAGCGCGAGGAGGAAGCCCGCACGCTGGGCTACACCGAGCAGCCCGAGGTGGTCATCGTGGGCGGCGGCCAGGGCGGGATCGCGCTCGGCGCGCGGCTGCGCCGGCTCGGGGTGCCCACGATCATCATCGAGCGCAACGCGCGCGCGGGCGACTCCTGGCGCAACCGCTACAAGTCGCTGTGCCTGCACGACCCGGTCTGGTACGACCACCTGCCCTACATGCCGTTCCCCGACGACTGGCCGGTGTTCGCGCCCAAGGACAAGGTCGGCGACTGGCTCGAGATGTACACCAAGGTGATGGAGCTCAACTACTGGAGCTCGACCACGGCGAAGAAGGCGCGCTTCGACGAGGCCACGCAGCGCTGGGAAGTGCGCGTGGAGCGCGAGGGCAAGGAGGTGGTGCTGCGGCCGAAGCAGCTGGTGTTCGCGCTCGGCGTGTCGGGCTATCCGAACGTGCCCGTGCTCGCGGGCGCCGAGAACTTCCAGGGCGACCAGCACCATTCGAGCAAGCACCCCGGGCCCGAGGCCTACGCGGGCAAGAAGTGCGTGGTGCTGGGCTCGAACAACTCGGCGCACGACATCTGCGCGGCGCTGTGGGAGCACGGCGCCGACGTGACGATGATCCAGCGCTCGTCGACCCACATCGCGCCCTCCGACTCACTGATGGAACTGGCGCTCGGCGGCCTGTATTCGGAGCAGGCGGTGAAGAGCGGCATCGACCACCACAAGGCCGACCTGATCTTCGCCTCGGTGCCCTACCAGGTGATGCACACCTTCCACATCCCGGTCTACGACGAGATGAAGAAGCGCGATGCCGACCTCTATGCGCGGCTGGAGAAAGCGGGCTTCATGCTCGACTTCGGCGCCGACGGCTCGGGCCTGTTCATGAAGTACCTGCGGCGCGGCTCGGGCTACTACATCGACGTGGGCGCCTCGGAGCTGGTGGCCAACGGCAGCGTGAAGCTCAGGAGCGGCGTGAACATCGAGCGCGTGAACGAACGCTCGGTGACGCTGACCGACGGCAGCGAGCTGCCGGCCGACCTGCTGGTCTATGCCACCGGCTACGGCTCGATGAACGGCTGGCTGGCCGACCTGATCTCGCCCGAGGTCGCCGACCGGGTCGGCAAGTGCTGGGGCCTGGGCTCCGACACGCCGAAGGATCCGGGCCCGTGGGAAGGCGAGCTGCGCAACATGTGGAAGCCGACGCAGGTGCCGAACCTCTGGATCCACGGCGGCAACCTGCACCAGTCGCGCCACTACTCGCAGTTCCTCGCGCTGCAGCTCAAGGCGCGCGCCGAAGGGCTCGACACGCCGGTGTACGAGCTCGCGCCCTCGCACCACCGGCGCTGAGGCGCGAGGCGCTCAGCCGTCGATGCGGCGGCGCAGGCCGTCCAGATCGGTCACGGTGATGCCGCCGTACTCGATGCGCAGCAGTCCGGCCGATGCCAGCCGCCGCAACGCCGCGTTGCAGCGCTGGCGCGACAGGCCCGAGAGGTTGGCGATCTCCTCCTGCGACACCTCCAGGTGCGGATCGCTGCCCGGATGCAGCCACTCGTGGAACAGGCCAACGAGCGCGCGCGCGACCTGGCTGTCGGTGTCCAGCAGGTGGTGGGCGGCGAAGTTGCCGAGGAACCAGTGCATGCGCTCGTTGATCTGGCGCAGCAGGAAGTCGTCGAAGCTGCGGTGCGTGGCGCGCAGCCAGTCGAAGGTCTCCAGCGGCATCAGCGCCACCCGGCTGGGGCGCAGCGCGATGATGTCCGCGGTGCGGGGCACGCCGCGCAGCAGCGTGCCTTCGCCGAACCAGCTGCCGGTCGACAGGCCGCCCAGGGTGACCGAGCGCCCGTCGGGCGAGCTCACGCACCACTTGAGCAGGCCGTCGATGGTGCCGTACCAGTGCAGCGGGGTGTCGCCGCAGCGGCACAGCGCGGCGCCGGTCGCCACCTCGACCTCGCGCATCTCCTCGAGCACGCGCTCGCCGGCGGCCACGCCGAGTTGCGGAAACCAGGCCGAGCCCTGCAGCAGTTGAGCCAGGGTCAGCGAGGCGGGGGGAGGAACAGGCCGGGCAGCGGGCATCTTCTCTCGAGGCTCAGGGCAGGTCCTTGACGCGCTGCAGCTCGGCCTGGGCTTCGCGCAGCTTGTCCTCGCGGCGCGCGATCTTGTCGCGATCGCCCTTGCGGCGCGCCTCGGCCAGCTCGCGTTCGCGCTGCGCGACCTTGCGCTCCTCGCCGCGGATGCGCTCCTGATGGCGCGCGGCCAGCCTGGCATCGCTGCAGTTGCGCCGCACCTCGGCCAGCGCGCGTTCGAGGCCGCGCACGCGGTGGTCCTGGCCCTCGGCCTTGGCGGCTTCGATATCGCGCGAGATCGCCTCGCGCTTGGCGGCGCAGCCCGCCTCGGGACCGCCCTGCGCGAAGGCCTGGCCCGACGCCAGGACCGCGGCGGCCGCGAGGACCAGCGATGACAGTTTCATGAGCGCTCCTTGTTGTGGATGAATGCGAACGACAGGGGCGACTGTAGCCTCTGCACGCCGCGTAAACCCTGCCCCCGAATGTCGTCGCGATGACTGAGTGCGCTGCCCGCGCCAAAAATAATGGCGCGCTCCACGAAGGACTCCAGGAACCCCGCCATGTCGAAGCGCAAAGTGATCGTGACCATCGCCCCCACCGGCGGCATGGCGCACAAGTCCCAGAACCCTCACCTCCCCACGCAGCCCGCCGAGATCGCGGCCGACGTGCTGCGCTGCTGGAACGCCGGCGCCAGCGTGGCGGCGATCCATGCGCGCCGCCCCGACGACGGCGCGACCTGCGACGCCGGGGTCTACCGCGAGATCAACAGCCGGATCCGCGCGGGCGGCTGCGACATCGTGCTCAACAACTCCACCGGTGGCGGCGTGCACGGCGACATGGTCAAGCCGCTGGCGGGCGACCGCTGGGAGATCGCGTGGGAGGAACGCATCAAGGGCATGGACGCGGGCGCCGAGATGTGCACGCTCGACGCCACCACGCTGAACCTCAGCTTCGAGGGCAGGCAGATCCTGATGGACACGCCGATCACGCGCGGGCGCGAGCTCGCCGCCGGCATGAAGGCGCGCGGCATCAAGCCCGAGTGGGAGGTGTTCAGCCCCACGCACATCCTGCAGGACGCGACCACGCTGATCGGCGAGGGCCACGACGACGAGCCCTACTTCATCAACCTGGTGATGAACGTGCACCGCAACTTCCAGAACGCGATGCCCTACTCGCCGCGCTTCCTGCAGATGATGGTCGACACGCTGCCCAAGGGCAGCATCTTCGGCGTCAGCGGCATCGGCACCTCGCAGCTCGAGGCCAACGTGGCGGCGCTGCTGCTGGGCGGCCATGCGCGCGTCGGCCTGGAGGACAACCTCTACTTCCGCCAGGGCGAGCTGGCCACCAACGTGCAGCTCACCGAGCGCATCGTGCGCGTGATCCGCGAGCTCGACATGGAAGTGGCGACGCCCGCCGAGGCGCGCCAGCTCATGGGCCTGCCGCGCGTGGGCACGCCGCGGCCCGAGTTCGCGCTCGGCTGAACCCGCACCCGCCAGAACAACGAACGGAGACAGATCGAATGAAGCTTTCCCGCACCGCCCTGGCCCTCGCGCTCGGCGCCGCCTTTTCCGCAAGCGCATCGGCCCAGGTGTCCGACGACACGATCCGCATCGGCTTCATCAGCGACATGTCGGGCCTGTACCGCGACTACGACGGCCCGGCCGGCGCCGAGGCCATCCGCATGGCGATCGCCGACATGGGCGGCGCCATCGGCGGCAAGAAGATCGAGCTGGTGACGGCCGACCACCAGAACAAGCCCGACATCGCCGCCGCCAAGGCGCGCGAATGGTTCGACGTGCAGAAGGTCGACATGCTGATCGGCGGCGTCAACTCGGGCGCGGCCATCGCCATGGCCGGCGTGGCGGCGGACAAGAAGAAGCCCTACTTCGTGGTGGGCTCGGGCGCGTCGAGCCTCACCAACGAGTACTGCTCGCCCTACACGGTGCACTACGCCTACGACACGGTGGCGATGGCGCGCGGCACCGCGAGCGCGGTGGTCAAGGCCGGCGGCAAGAGCTGGTACTTCGTGGCGGCCGACTATGCCTTCGGCGCCGCGCTGCAGAACGACGCGACCAAGACGGTGCTGGCGAACGGCGGCACGGTGGCGGGCTCGGTCAAGCACCCGCTGGGCGCGAGCGACTTCTCGTCCTTCATGCTGCAGGCGCAGAGCTCGAAGGCGCAGGTGCTGGCGCTGGCCAACGCGGGCGGCGACACGGTCAACGCGATCAAGTCGGCGGCCGAGTTCGGCATCGGCAAGAACATGAAGCTGGCGGGCATGATCATCACCATCAACGACGTGCATGCACTGGGCCTGAAGGCCTCGCAGGGCATGTACCTGACCGACAGCTGGTACTGGAACCAGAGCCCCGAGGCCCGCGCCTGGGCGCGCCGCTTCTTCGACAAGCACAAGCGCATGCCCTCCTCCTTCCATGCCGGCGACTACTCGGCCGCGCTGCAGTACCTGCAGGCCGTGAAGGCCGCGGGCAGCGACGATGCCGACAAGGTGATGGCGCAGCTGCGCAAGACGAAGTTCGACGACATGTTCGTCAAGGGCGGCTGGCTGCGCGACGACGGCCTGATGGTGCACGACATGCACCTGATGCAGGTGAAGTCGCCCGAGGAATCGAAGGAGCCCTGGGACTACTACAAGGTGGTGGAAGCGATCCGCGGCGAGGCCGCCTGGACGACCAAGGCCGAGAGCCGCTGCGCGCGGTGGAAGTCATGAGCGCGGCGCACGGCGTACGGCGCGTCGCGGTGGTCGGCACCGGCGTGATCGGCGCGAGCTGGACCGCCTACTTCCTCGCGCAGGGCCTCGACGTCAACGCGACCGATCCCTCGCCGGGCGCCGAAGAAAGACTGCGCCAGGCGGTGGCGCAGCACTGGCCCACGCTCGAGCGCTTCGGGCTGGCCGCGGGCGCTTCGGTCGACCGGCTGCGCTTCCACGACAGCCTGGAAGACGCGGTCTCCGTGGCCGACTTCGTGCAGGAGAACGGCCCCGAGCGCATGGACTTCAAGATCGAGCTGTTCCGCCGCATGGACGCGGCCGCGCCGCCAGACGCGATCCTGGCCTCGAGCTCCTCGGGCCTCGCGATCAGCGGCGTGCAGTCGGGCTGCGCGCATCCGGGCCGCGTGGTGCTGGGCCATCCGTTCAACCCGCCGCACCTGATCCCGCTGGTGGAGGTGATCGGCGGCGAGCTCACCTCGGCCGACGCCATCGAGCGCACCCTGGCCTTCTACGCGGCCATCGGCAAGCGGCCGATCCACGTGAAGCGCGAGGTCAAGGGCCACATCGCGAACCGGCTGCAGGCCGCGCTGTGGCGCGAGGCCTTCCACCTGGTCGAGCAGGGCGTGGCCTCGGTGGCCGACATCGACACCGCGATCGCACACGGCCCGGGCCTGCGCTGGGCCGTGATGGGACCGTTCATGAACCTGCACCTGTCGGGCGGCGCGGGCGGCATCGCGCACGTGCTCGCGCACCTCGGCGGGCCGATCGAGGACTGGTGGCGGGACCTGGGCGCGCCGTCGATGACGCCGGCGCTGAAAGCGCAGGTGAGCGAGGGCGTGGCGCAGGAACTGGGCGCGCGCCGCACGGCCGAGCTCGAGGCCGCGCGCGACACCCTGCTGTTGAACCTGATTCGCGCCAAGGCCGGCACCGGCACACTCGATTGACCATGACCGACTTCCTCCAGGACGACAGCCTGATCGCCCCGCCCCGCACGGTGCGCATCGACTTCGACGACGGCTCCTTCGCGCTGCGCTCGCCGCAGGCGCTGAAGCCCTATGCGCGCTGCATCGGCGAATGGATCGAGCGCTGGGCGCGCGAGACGCCCGATGCGCTGGCCTTCGCCGAGCGCGACGACAGCGGCGCGGACTGGCGCCGGCTCGACTACCGCGCGCTGCGCCAGGCCGTCGGCGCGGTGGCGCAGGGCCTGCTCGACCTCGACCTGCCGGCCGACGCGCCGGTCGTGATCCTGTCGGACAACGCGATCGACCACGCGGTGCTGATGCTGGCCACGATGCACATCGGCCGTGCGGCCTGCTCGCTGTCGAGCGCCTATTCGCGCATGGCCAAGGATCCCTCGCGGCTGCACGAGATGCTGCGCGCGCTGCGGCCGGGGCTGGTCTATGCATCGGACGCCAGGGCCTACGGCGCCGCGCTCGCGGGCAGCGGCGTGGAGGCGGTCGCGGTGTTCAGCCGCAACGCCGACGCGCACCCCGGCGCGCTGGCCTTCGCGCAACTGCTCGCCAGCGTCGAGACGCCCGCCGTGATGCAGGCCTTCGAGGCGGTGCTGCCCGACACCCATGCCAAGTACCTGCTGACCTCGGGCTCGACCGGCAAGCCCAAGGTGGTGATCAACACCCACCGCATGCTGTGCGCCAACCAGCAGATGATGGCCCAGACCTGGCGCTTCCTCGCGCACGAGAAGCCGGTGCTGGTCGACTGGCTGCCCTGGAGCCACACCTTCGGCGCCAACCACGACCTGAACATGGTGCTGGCGAACGGCGGCGCGCTCTACATCGACGAGGGCCGGCCCGCGCCGGGACTGATCGAGAAGACGGTGCGCAACCTGCGCGAGGTCAAGCCCACGCTGCTGTTCAACGTGCCGCGCGGCTACGACATGCTGCTGCCCTTCCTCGAGGCCGACGACGCGCTCGCCACCGAAGTGTTCTCGCGCCTGCGGCTGGCCTTCTACGCGGCCGCGGCGCTCGCGCCCTCGACCTGGCAGCGGCTCGAGGCGGTGGCGCGGCGCGTGCGGCCCGACCGGCCGCTGTGGCTCACCACCTCCTGGGGCGCCACCGAGACCTCGCCCGCGATCACCTCGGCGCACTGGAAGCTCGACGGCGCGGGCTGCATCGGCGCGCCGCTGCCGGGGCTGGAGCTGAAGTTCGTGCCCAACGGCGAGAAGCTCGAAATGCGCGTGAAGGGCGTGTCGGTGTTCCCCGGCTACCGTGGCGCGCCGCGCGAGACCGCGCAGGCCTTCGACGAAGAGGGCTACTACCGGCTCGGCGACGCGGGCTTCCTGGCCGACCCCGCCGATCCGGTGCGCGGCGTGATCTTCAACGGCCGCGTGGCCGAGGACTTCAAGCTCTCGACCGGCACCTGGGTCTCGGTGGGCACGCTGCGCGTGAAGCTGGTGTCGCTGCTGGCGCCGCATGCGCAGGACGTGGTGCTCACGGGCCACGACCGCGACGAGATCGGCATGCTGGTGTTCGCGAGCCCGCAGGGCGCGGCGCTCGCGCCCGAGGCGATGGCCGAGCGCATCGCGGGCGTGCTGCGCACCTTGCGCGCGGAGGGCGCGGGCTCCTCGCAATGCCCGGCCTGCGCGCTGGTGCTGAGCGAGCCGCCGAGCCTCGATGCGGGCGAGATCACCGACAAGGGCTACATCAACCAGCGCGCGGTGTTGGTGCGGCGCGCGGCCGAGGTGCAGCGGCTGCATGCGCGCGTTGCGGGAGATGCGCAGGTGGTGCGGTTGAGCTGAAACGGGATCGGACAGCCGAACGCAGAGGGCGCGAAGGTTTCGCAGAGGTCGCAGAAGGAACAGCCAAATTTTGGAGTTCTCCTTCTGCGACCTCTGCGCGCTTTGGTCTTCCTTCTGCGTTCGGCTGTCCGATCCCGATCCTCAAGACAGCGCCAGCCACTGCCGCCACAGCTGCCGCGCCGTGTCCTGGTAGCGGCGCGTGACCGCGAGCAGCTCGGCGCGCGGCTCGGGTGGCATCAGCTCGGCCGGCAGCAGCGGGTCGCGGATCAGGTGCGCGATGACCGCGCGGCCCAGCAGCAGCGACTCGCGCACCGCCGTTTCGAGCGGCCGCGTGCGCAGCCGCTGCTCGCTGCGCTCGAGGCCGGCCTGCAGGCGGCGGCATTGCGCGGCCAGCGCGCGCACGTCCCACAGCCGGCGCGCGCTCGCCTGCGCCACCTCGTCGAGGTCGGCGAGCCGGAACACCGGCGCGCCCGGCGAGAGCCCCAGTTCCTTGAGCTTGCGGCGCTCGGCCTCGAGGCCGCCCGCGAGGTTGTCGGGCCGGATCTGCAGGCCGGGCCGCAGCGGCGCGAAGCCGCGCAGCGAGAGCGCGAGGCCGTGGCGGCGCCAGGCGGTCTTGTCGGCGCGCGCCACGCCGGCGTCGTGCACGGCCAGCCAGTCGCCGCGCCAGCCGACGGCCTGCGCCTGCTTGTGCAGCCAGCCGTCGACCGCGCGCGACAGCGCCGGGCCCTCGCGCTCGAGCCGGTAGTTGCCGCGCTCGCCGCGCGCGATCTTGCCCTCGGCCGCGAGCCGCGTGAGGCCCACGCGCATCGTGGTCTCGCCGATGCCCAGCAACGCGCCCGCGCGGCACAGCGCCTGCGAACTCAGCGTGCCGCCGTCGGCCACCAGCAGGTCGAGGATCAGGTCGGGCGCGCTCGGCAGGCTGACGGAGACATTACATATCTTGTCCATGTTTGCGAAATGATGAAATGTTTCCTACGATGACCGGGACCGATCCATTCCGTAATTTTGTGTCCGAAGGAGCCCGTCCATGGCATCCGAACAAACCCCCTGTGTACGCGCCGAATCCGATGGCGCCATCCTGACCGTCACCATCGACCGGCCTGCTCGGCGCAACGCGGTCGACGGCGCGGTGGCCGCCGAGCTGCGCGCGGCCTTCGAGCGCTTCGAGGCCGACGACGCCCTGCGCGTGGCGGTGCTGACCGGCGCGGGCGGCCACTTCTGCGCCGGCGCCGACCTCACTGCCGTCGGCGACCCCGCGCGGCGCAACGAGCTCGACCCCGCGGGCGGCGGCAGCGGCCCGATGGGGCCCACGCGCATGGCGCTGTCCAAGCCGCTGATCGCCGCGATCAACGGCTACGCGGTGGCCGGCGGGCTCGAGCTGGCGCTGCTGGCCGACCTGCGCGTGGCCGACGAGGACGCGGTGTTCGGCGTGTTCTGCCGCCGCTGGGGCGTGCCGCTGATCGACGGCGGCACGGTGCGGCTGCCGCGGCTGGTGGGCATGGGCCGCGCGCTCGACATGATCCTGACCGGCCGCCCCGTGGGCGCGGCCGAGGCGCTGGCCATGGGCCTCGCGAACCGCGTCGTGCCGCCCGGCGGCGCGCTGGCCGCGGCGCAGGAACTGGCGCGCCAGATCGCCGCCTTCCCGCAGCAATGCATGCTGGCCGACCGCCGCTCGGCCTTCGAGCAATGGGACCTGCCGCTGGCCGAGGCGCTGCGCCGCGAGGGCGCGCGCGGCGTGCCGATCGTCGCGGCCGAGGGCGAGGCGGGCGCCGCGCGCTTCGCGGGCGGCGCGGGCCGGCACGGCGAGTTCGGGCGCTGAGCGCGCCCCCACCCGAAGAACACACAGGAGACACGGACTTGCACCAAACCACCTACCTCGAACTGATCCGCCGCGGCGCGCTGCAGCACGGCCCGCGCACCGCCATCGTGTTCGGCGAACGCAGCCTGAGCTTCACCGAGGTCGACCAGCTCAGCAGCCGGCTCGCGCAGGCGCTGCACGCGGCCGGCGCGGCGCCGCGCACGCGCGTGGCGCTGCTGCTCAACAACGGCCTGCACAGCGTGCCGCTGGACTTCGCCTGCGTGAAGGCCGGCATCAACCGCGTGCCGCTCAATGCGCGGCTCTCGCTGGCCGAGCATGCGCGCATGCTGGCCGACACCGGCTGCACCCACCTGGTGTTCGGCCCCGACCTGGCCGAGCGCGCGGCGGCGCTGCGCGACGCGGCACCGGGCCTGGCCTGCCTGGGCATCGGCGCGGCGCTCGAGGGCGCGCCCGACCTGCTGGCGCGGGCGGCGACGCTGCCCGCCACGGCGCCCGACTTCGAGCCTTCGCCCGACGACGTGGTGCTCACGCTCTTCACCTCGGGCACCACCGGCACGCTGAAGGCCGCGCAGCACACGCAGGCCTCGTACGCGGCGATCTGCCGCAACGTGCTGCTGAACCTGCTGAACGCCACGCCCGAGGACGCGATGCTGCACGCGGCCTCGCTGATCCATGCCAGCGGCGTGTTCGTGCTGCCGTTCTGGCTGCGCGGCGGCCGCACCGTGATCCTGCCGGGCTTCGAGCCGGGCCTGTTCCTGCGCACGCTGCAGGCCGAGCGCATCACGGCGATCAACCTGGTGCCGACCATGCTGCAGATGCTGTTCGAGCACCCGGAGCTGGCGGCCACCGACGTGAGCGCGCTGCGCTACGTGATCTACGGCGCCTCGCCGATGCCGCGCAGCGTGATCCAGCGCGCGATGGCGGCCTGGGGCCGGCACCGCTTCTGGCAGTACTACGGCCAGACCGAGGTGCCGCTGTGCCTCGCGGTGCTGCGGCCCGAGGACCATGTCGACGAACTGCTGGGCGCCTGCGGCCAGCCCGCGCTCGAGGTCGAGATGCGCCTGGTCGACGAGGCCGGCAACGAGGTACCCGCCGGCACGCCGGGCGAGATCGCGGTGCGCGCGCCCTCGGCCGTGGCGGGCTACCACGATGCACCCGCGCTCAATGCCGAGACCTTCGTCGCGGGCGGCTGGGTGCGCACGCGCGACGTCGGCGTGTTCGACGCGCGCGGCTTCCTGCACCTGAAGGACCGCACCTCCGACATGATCATCAGCGGCGGCTACAACGTCTACCCGCGCGAGGTCGAGGATGCGCTGATGACGCACCCCGCGGTGCGCGAATGCGCGGTGATCGGCCTGCCGCACGAGAAGTGGGTGGAGGTGGTCACGGCGGTGGTGGTGCCGCGCGCGGGCCAGGCCGTCGACGAGGCGGCGCTGATCGCGCACGTGGCCGGGCGGCTCGCCTCGTACAAGAAGCCGCAGCGCGTGATCTTCGCCGAGGAGATTCCGAAGACAGCGGTCGGCAAGCTCAATCGGCGCGCGCTGCGCCAGCGCCACCGGGGCTGATCAGCCGCCCACGCGCTTGAGCGTGGCGCGCATCGCCTTCGCGAAGCGCGGGTCGGCCATGGCGCCGACGTTGAAGCGCGACCAGCGCGAGAGCTGCGTCGAGTCGACGCTGAAGATGCGGCCCGGCGCCATCACGATGCGCCGCGGCAGCAGCTCCCTGGCGAAGGCCAGCGAGTCGGCCACGCCCGGCAGCGCGGCCCAGACATAGAGCGACTGCGGGCTGCGCGCGAACACCTCGGCGCCCACCGCATCGAAGAAGCGCAGTGCCTCGCGCGTGGCCTCGCCCAGGCGGTTCTGCAGCCGGTTCAGGTGGCGCTGGTAGTGGCCCTCGCTGAGGATCACGTCGACCGTGCGCTCGGCGTATTCGGAACTGCTCACGTGGATCAGCGCCTTGAGGTCGGCGAGGTCGCTCGCGAGGTCGGCGCCGCAGGCGACGAAGCCCACGCGCAGCGCGGCCGAGAAGGACTTGGAGAAGCTGCCGATGTAGATGGTGCGCTCGAGCTGGTCGAGCGCCGCCAGGCGCGGCAGCGCGGTGGGCTTGAAGTCGGCCAGCGGGTCGTTCTCGACGATCAGCAGGTCGTGCTTCTGCGCCAGCTGCAGCACGCGGAAGGCCTTGGCCGGCGAGATGTCGGAGCCGGTCGGGTTGTGGGCCAGCGACTGCGTGAAGAACAGGCGCGGCCGCTCGGCCACCAGCAGCTGCTCGAGCACCTCGAGGTCGGGCCCGTCGGCCAGCCGCGGCACCGCGAGCATCTGCGCGCCCGCGAGCTTGAGCTTGCCGAACAGCGGGTAGTAGCCGGGATCGTCGACCAGCACCTTGCCGCCGGGCGGCACGAAGTAGCGGATGACGATGTCCATGGCCTCGTTGGCGCCGTGCGTGAGCACGATCTGCCGCGGCTCGGCGCCGATGCCGAAGTCGGCCAGCTTGCGCACCAGGTGCTCGCGCAGCGGGCCATAGCCGAAGCGGCTGCCGTAGCGGAACAGCGCGCCGAGCCCCGTGCGCACCACCTTCGGGTGGTACTTGTCCAGCCGCACGTCGGCCAGCCATTCGACCGGCGGGAAGCCGTCGCCCACGGCCACCGCGTCGGGTTCGGTCTTGAGCTGCTCGCGCATCAGCCACACGATGTCCATCGCGCGGCCCAGGCTGCCGGCATCGTCCTCGGGCGGCTTCGCGCCCGCGGGCTTCGGCTGCGCGCGCACGAAGTAGCCCGAGCCCCGGCGCGGCTCGACCAGGCCGCGCGAGACCAGGTTCTCGAAGGCCGCCACCACGGTGTTCTTGGCATAGCCGTGCAGCTGCGCGAGCTCGCGCAGCGAGGGCAGCTTGTCGCCGGCCTTGTAGGCGCCGCTGGCGATCTGGCGCGCGAGGGCCTCGGCGAGCGAATCGGCGATGGGGGCGGCGCGCGGGCCGCTTCGAGAGAGTGCGCTCATGACCGGCGACTGTGACACAGCGGGCACTGGACGCGCCGCACTGTCCCGACTGTCCCGCGAAACTGTGCCTGCCGAGGCTGGTACAGCGGGCCTAGATTCGCACGCTTCCGAATCCACCCCTTGCACGAACCGAAGCACGAACGATGGTCGCCGACGCCCGCCTCCCCAATTTCCGAGCCCTGACACCCGCGCAGCGCCTCGATCACATCGCGCAGGCCGCTGCGCTCACGCCCGAGGAGAAGGCGCTGCTCGCCGCGCCCGGCGCGCTCGGCATCGAGCGCGCCAACGGCATGGTCGAGAACGTGATCGGCACCTTCGAGCTGCCGCTGGGCGTGGCCGGCAACTTCACGGTCAACGGCCGCGAGTACCTGGTGCCGATGGCGGTGGAGGAGCCCTCGGTGGTGGCCGCCGCCTCCTTCATGGCCAAGCTGGCGCGCGAGGGCGGCGGCTTCGAGGCCTCGAGCAGCGAGCCGCTGATGCGCGCGCAGGTCCAGCTGCTGGGCCTGGGCGATCCGCACGGCGCTCGGCTGGCGCTGCTGCGCGCGCGCGATCGCATCCTCGAGGTGGCGAACAGCCGCGACAAGGTGCTGATCGGCCTGGGCGGCGGTTGCCGCGACATCGAGGTGCAGGTGTTCGAGGACACGCCGCGCGGTGCGATGGTGGTGCTGCACCTGGTGGTCGACGTGCGCGACGCGATGGGCGCGAACACGGTCAACACCATGGCCGAGGCGGTGTCGCCGCTGGTCGAGCAGCTCACGGGCGGCACGGTGCGGCTGCGCATCCTCTCGAACCTGGCCGACCTGCGGCTGGCGCGCGCCCGCGTGCGGCTCACTCCCGCGGTGCTGAAGACCGCGGAGCGCAGCGGCGAGGAGATCGTCGAGGGCGTGCTCGACGCCTACACCTTCGCGGCCGTCGACCCCTACCGCGCGGCCACGCACAACAAGGGGATCATGAACGGCATCGACCCGGTGATCGTCGCCACCGGCAACGACTGGCGCGCGGTCGAGGCGGGCGCGCATGCCTATGCCTGCCGCCATGGCCGCTACGGCTCGCTCACCACCTGGGAGAAGGACAAGAGCGGCGCGCTGGTCGGCACCATCGAGATGCCGATGCCCGTGGGGCTGGTCGGCGGCGCCACCAAGACCCATCCGCTCGCGCGGCTGGCGCTCAGGATCCTCGGCGTGCAGTCGGCGCAGGAGCTCGGCGAGGTGGCGGTGGCCGTGGGCCTGGCGCAGAACCTCGGCGCGCTGCGCGCGCTCGCCACCGAGGGCATCCAGCGCGGCCACATGGCGCTGCATGCGCGAAACATCGCGCTGGTGGCAGGTGCCACGGGCGACGAGATCGATGCGGTCGCCAAACAGATGGCCACCGAGCACGACGTGCGCACCGATCGCGCGGTGGCGCTGCTCGAAGCCCTGCGCGCCAAAAACTGAATCTCACGGATCGCGGGAAGGTCCCGCACCACGGACCGCGGCCGATACCGCGGCGGCACGCGGGGCGCGTGCCGTCACACCAGCAAGAACGGAGACAAGCAATGAACCCGAACGGCACGACGCAGGCGCGATGGCGCCTGGTGGAAATCTGGGGCGACACGGCGGACCTGCGCCATCTCGCGGGCGCGATCGCGATCGGCATCGCCGTGAGCCTGGCCGGCTTCCTGCTGGCCAACCGCCTGCTCGCGGGCGCCGTGCGCTCGCCCGAGCTGGCGCGCGCCTACGCGATGCTCGCGGGCCTCGCGGGCTGCGTGATCGCGGGCCTGATCTGCGCGCTGCTGTTCGCGCCCAAGCGCGAGGTGGTCGAAGGCGGCGCGGCCGATCCGCGCTGGCGCGAGGAGGTGCTGGCCGAACTGGCCGGCGAGCACGGCGAACTTGGCGCGATGAGCGACCTGCCGCCCGCCGCGCTGCGCGAGCTCCAGGAGCTGGGCCTGCACGACCTGTTCGCCAACCACCGCCCGCGCACCCGCGCCGCCGCCGAAGGAGCCGCCTCGTGATCGACGCCGCACTGCTGAACCAGATCCTCGTCGCCACCGGCATGGGCCTCGTGGGCGCCGTGGTGTTCGCCGCCATCGGCCTCGTGTCGGGCACCGACGAGACCACCACGCTCGCGCCGCTGACCCTGCTGGTGGTGCTGCTGGGCGTGCCGCCCGCGGGCGTGTTCACCTTCTTCCTCGCGGCCGCGGTGGCCAAGCACATGACGCACGCGGTGCCGACCGCGCTGCTGGGCATTCCGGGCGACACCATGGCCACGCCGCTGCTGCAGGACGCCAACATGCTGCGCAACCTCGGCGTGCCGCACATCGCGCTGCGCAAGATGGTGTCGGGCGCGATCATCGCGGCCTTCGTCGCGGTGCCGCTGGCCGTGCTGTTCGCGGTGCTGCTCGCGCCCTACGGCGCGGCCATCACCAAGGCGGCGCCGTGGATCTTCGTGGTGGCGGCGGTCGCCATCGCCTGGTTCTCGAGCGGGCGCTGGGCCTCGGTGGCGACGCTGGTGCCGTTCGTGATCGTGATCGTGGCGCTGCAGTCGCTGACCGCCAAGTACGGCGTGAAGCTCAGCATCAGCTACTTCCTCGGCATCGCGATCGGGCCGCTCGTGGCCGACCTGTTCTCGGTGCTGTCGCCGACGGCCAGGGCGCGCATGGCGCGCGAGAAGGTGCGCACCTTCTCGCTGGCGCCCGACGTGAAGGGCTGGAGCGGCTACTTCCCGAACCCCTTCAAGGTGCTCGACCGCGGCCAGGTGAAGTGGACGCTGGCCACCGCCACCATTTCGAGCGCCACCTTCGTGTTCAGCCCGGTCGCGATGACGGTGGTGCTCGGCGAGCTGGTCGGCTCGCGCATCAAGCATGCCTACCACCGGCTCACCACCACGCTGGCCGCGCGCAACGGCGTGACCGAGGCCACCTACGTGGCCGAGGCGCTGATCCCGCTGATCGCGATCGGCCTGCCGCTGAGCCCGGTGGCCGCGGGGCCGGCCGCGCCGCTGTTCAACGCACCGCCGGTGTTCACCATCGACGCCGCCACCGGCCAGACCCACAACCTGCACAACCTGCTGAGCCACTGGGAGTTCCTGGGCTACGGCATGCTGGCGGTGGTCCTCGCGGCGCTGGTGGCCTATCCCTTCACCATGAACTTCGCGCGCCGCGCGGCGCTGTTCGTCTCGCGCAAGGTCAGCCACGAGGCGATCATCGCCACCTTCGTCGGCCTGATCGTGGTGATCAGCGTCTGGGAAGGGCAGCTGCTGGGGCTGTTCGTGATCCTCACCATGGGCCTGCTCGGCGGGCTGCTGTCGCGCGCCATCGGCTTCAACACCGGGGTGCAGTTCATGGGCTACTACACGGCGGTGCTGACGGTGCCGGCGGTGCTGAAGGCGATCGGCTAGGGTTTCGGTTTCTTCTTCGAGCCGGGCGGCTCGTCGAGCCCGAACAGCCGCTCCACCTGCTGCCCCACGCGCGCGCCGATCGCGGTGCCCACGCCCGGCAGCACCGCGCTGCCGACGGCCGCGCCCGCGAGCGCGCCGCCGGTCAGCGAGAGCTCGGGATCGCTCATGGTGCCGCCGATCTTGAGCGGCACGCCGACCACGCCGTCGACGATGTCGACCGCGGCATCGCCCTGGATGCGCCGGTTGAACAGCCGCACGTTGCCGCTGGCGGTGAGCACGCCCGAGCGCGCCTTGAGGCCGGTGTAGCGCAGCACGGTGCCGTCGGGCGTGGCCTCGGTGTCGAGCGTGCCGCTGAGCTCGTCGAGCACGGTGCGCCCGCCGCGGCTGATGCCGGCGGTGCTCACGGCCTTGGCGAGGTCGAGCTTGGTCAGGGTGGCCGGGCTGACCGAGAACACGGTGCGCGTGCGCAGGCCGCGCATCAGGGCGCCGGCCTTGTCGGCCTCGGCCGTCAGCGTGGTCTGGCCGTGCAGCTTGCCGGCGACGAAGGTGCGGCGCCCGAAGGTCTGGACCAGCGCCTCGATGTCGACATCGCGCGGCACGAGCTCGGCCGACACGCGCAGGCGGCCGTTGTCCAGCGACTCGAAGCGGCTGACGCCGTTCCAGCTGCCGCCCGCCACGTCGATGCGGGTCTGCCAGCGGTCGTTGCGGCCCTCGCGGTCCAGCCGCAGCCGGGCCGGCGGCGAGGCACCCGCGCGCTCGGCCAGCGCATGGCGCGGGCGCCAGCCGGGGTCGAAGTCGATCTGGCCGTCGTAGGCGAGCTCGATGTCGCGCCGGTCGATCCAGCGCACGTCGCGCCAGCGCAGCCGCTCGAGCGGCGTCTCGGCCAGCGTCCAAGGCGCGGGCAGGGCGATCCGGCCTTTCTCGATGGTCTCGGGCGCGCGGCCGCGGAAGGCCCGGATCGCCTCGCCCGGCAGCACCGCGCCCTCGACCTCGAGCGAGTCGGCCGCGACCACGCGCTTCCACAGCGGCGCGAGCTGCAGCCGCAGCGCGATGCGGTGCACGGTGACCGGGCGCGGCTGGTCGGTGGCGACGTCGGTCAGCACCAGCACCGGCATCGGCAGCAGCGACCAATGGGCGCCGCCGATCCTGAGGCCGATGCCGTAGTGCTTCTCGAAGCCCTCGGCGATGCGCTGCGACACCTCGGCATCGCTGGGCAGCAGCCAGCGCGCCGCCCCCCACAGCGCGAGGGCGCCCGCCAGCAGCACCAGGGCCGAGCCGGCGAGCCAGAACCGGACGCGCCGGGAGGGGGATTTCATGGGCCCAACGTAGCACGCCTGGGCGACTACCGATGTCAGCCGCCGTCGCCAGGGCCTGTTAACTCTATAGAAGGGGTCGCGCTGCTTCGCCAAGGGGCTGGATGCAAGGCGCCCGCGCGCAGCAAGGCGTCCGCCTTGCAAGCGCGGGCAACGCCGCAGACGGCCCCTTTGCGGGGCAACCCGGAGGGAAGCTCGCCAAAGCCCGCCCCTCGGCGTTGCGCTCCTAGCGTGTGCGGACGCACACGCGTCGTCGCGCGCCTTGATGGGCGGGCTATGGCAAGCTTCGCGACCCCTTCTATAGAGTTAACAGGCCCTAGTTTCCGCCACCCTTTTCGAAGCACACCAAGACGAAAGACGAGCACGCCATGCGCATCTGGAAGAAAGACATCTCGGTCGAAGCCCTGACCCAAAGCCACGTCGGCACCACCGTGGAACACCTGGGCATCGAATTCCTCGAGGTCGGCGACGACTTCATCCGCGCACGTTGCCCGGTCGACAACCGCACGCGCCAGCCCTACGGCATCCTGCACGGCGGCGTGTCGGTGGTGCTGGCCGAGACGCTGGGCTCGTGCGGCGCCCACTATTCGGCGCCCGAGGGCGACCGCGCCGTGGGCCTGGACATCAACGCCAACCACATCCGCTCGGCCTCGAGCGGCTGGGTGATCGGCACGGCCCGCCCGGTGCACCGCGGGCGCAGCACCCAGGTCTGGCAGATCGACCTGACCAACGAGACGGGCGAGCTGACCTGCGTTTCGCGCATCACAATGGCGGTGCTCCAGCCCAAGGGCTGAGCACGACCGGCAGCCTACAAGCCTGGACCACGACACGAGGAGACAAGCCATGAGCAATCCATTCACCTGGCGCGAAGTCGCCGCCACCGAGGGGCGCGTGGTCGCGCCCGACGAACGCCTGCCCTGGGTCCAGACCGGTTTCATGGGCGTGCAGCACGTGATCGCGATGTTCGGCGCCACCGTGCTGGCACCGATCCTGATGGGCTTCAGCCCCAACATCGCGATCCTGATGAGCGGGATCGGCACGCTGATCTTCTTCCTGATCACCGGCGGCAAGGTGCCCAGCTACCTGGGCTCGAGCTTCGCCTTCATCGGCGTGGTGATCGCGGCCAGCGGCTACGCCGGCAAGGGGCCCAACGCCAACATCGCGGTGGCGCTGGGCGGCATCGTGGCCTGCGGCGTGGTCTACATCCTGATCGGCGCGATCGTGCAGGCCGTGGGCACGGGCTGGATCGAGCGCTTCATGCCGCCGGTGGTGACCGGCGCGGTGGTGGCGGTGATCGGGCTCAACCTCGCGAACGTGCCGATCAAGAACATGGCGGCCGGCAACTTCGACGCCTGGATGCAGGCGCTGACCTTCCTCTGCGTGGGCCTGGTGGCGGTGTTCACGCGCGGCATGGTGCAGCGGCTGCTGATCCTGGTGGGGCTGATCCTGGCCACCGTCGTCTATGCCGTGCTGACCAACGGCATGGGCCTGGGCAAGCCGGTGGACCTCGGCGGCATCGCCGCCGCGGCCTGGTTCGGCGCACCGGCCTTCACCGCGCCGGTGTTCACGGCCAACGCGATGCTGCTGATCGCCCCGGTGGCGATCATCCTGGTGGCCGAGAACCTGGGCCACCTGAAGGCGGTGACGGCCATGACCGGGCGCAACCTCGACGGCTACATGGGCCGCGCCTTCATCGGCGACGGCATCGCCACGGTGGTCAGCGGCGCGGCCGGCGGCACCGGCGTGACCACCTATGCCGAGAACATCGGCGTGATGGCCGCCACCCGCATCTACTCGACGGCGGTGTTCGTGGTGGCGGCGGTGATCGCGCTGGTGCTGGGCTTCAGCCCCAAGTTCGGCGCGCTGATCCAGGCCATCCCGCTGCCGGTGATGGGCGGCGTGAGCATCGTGGTGTTCGGCCTGATCGCGGTGGCGGGCGCCAAGATCTGGGTCGACAACAAGGTCGACTTCTCGCAGAACAAGAACCTGATCGTGGCGGCGATCACGCTGATCATCGGCACCGGCGACTTCACGCTGAAGTTCGGCGACTTCGCGCTCGGCGGCATCGGCACCGCCACCTTCGGCGCCATCATTCTTTACGCACTGCTGGGCCGCACGAAGAACTGAGCCGCTTCCGGGGGCCTGTGCAAGCCCCCAAAGTGAAACCTCGTGCAATAAATGTGCTTCCAGGGCGGCCCGGGCCGCGGCGCACCACCGCCGCGCGGCCCGCGCCCGTTAGACTCCCAGGCTTTTCGCACCGACGTTTTCCAGACGTTTCCCCAATGGCCGATGTCTCCGCCGCGCGCACCAAGGCGGTATTCGAATTCAAGAGCGCCACGCTGCCGCTGATCGCGGTCATCCTCAAGACGACCGATCTGGGCGTGCTGGCCGAGGCGCTCGACGCCCAGCTGGCGGATTCCCCCGATTTCTTCGAGCAGGAACCGGTGGTCATCGATCTCTCGCAACTGCCGGAAGCCTCCGCCGAGGCCGGGGCACTCGATTTCGAGGCGCTGCGCGGCCTGCTGGCGCGCCACCAGACCCAGCCGATCGCGGTGCGCGGCGGCAGCGAGGCCCAGCACGCCGCGGCCCGCGCCGCCGGCCTGGTGGTGACCGACATGCCCGCCGCCCCGGCCCCGCGCCCGGCCGAGCCGCCGCCGGCGGCCCCGTCGCCCGCGCCGCAGATCGTGCGCGAGGTGCCGGTGCCGGCCAACGGCACGCTCCTGATCGACCGGCCGCTGCGCTCGGGCCAGCAGGTCTATGCCCGCGGCGGCGACGTGATCGTGACGGCCGTGGTGAGCCATGGCGCGGAGGTCATCGCCGACGGCAACGTGCACGTGTACGCGCCGCTGCGCGGCAAGGCGATCGCCGGCGCGCGCGGCAACACCGAGGCGCGGATCTTCTCGACCTGCCTCGAAGCCCAGCTGGTGGCGGTGGCCGGCATCTACCGGACCTCGGAAGTGCCGCTGCCCGACACGGTGCTCGCGAAGGCAGCCCAGATCCGGCTCGATGGCAAGAAAATCGTGATCGAGCCCATTGCCTGACGGCAAGCCGGGACAACGCGGCAGCGATCCAGCAACAACCGAATCGAAACAAGAAGGAATGGCCATGGCCAAGATAGTGGTGGTGACCTCGGGCAAGGGCGGCGTCGGCAAGACGACCACGAGCGCCAGTTTCTCCTCGGGCCTCGCGCTCGCGGGCAAGAAGACGGCCGTGATCGACTTCGACGTGGGCCTGCGCAACCTCGACCTGATCATGGGCTGCGAACGCCGCGTGGTGTACGACCTGATCAACGTGATCCAGGGCGAGGCCAACCTGAGCCAGGCCCTGATCAAGGACAAGCAGTGCGAGAACCTGTTCGTTCTCGCCGCCTCGCAGACGCGCGACAAGGAAGCGCTGACGCAGGAAGGCGTGGAGAAGGTGCTGGCCGACCTGGCCGCGATGGACTTCGACTACATCGTCTGCGACTCGCCCGCGGGCATCGAGACCGGCGCGATGATGGCCATGCACTTCGCCGACGAGGCGCTGGTGGTGACCAATCCCGAGGTCTCGTCGGTGCGCGACTCGGACCGCATCCTGGGCATGCTCAGCAGCAAGACCAAGCGCGCCAAGGACGGCGGCGACCCGGTCAAGGAACACCTGCTGATCACGCGCTACAACCCGAACCGGGTGGCGGGCGGCCAGATGCTCTCGCTGGAGGACATCCAGGACATCCTGCGCATTCCGCTGATCGGCGTGATCCCCGAGTCGGAGAGCGTGCTGCATGCCTCCAACCAGGGCGTGCCCGCGATCCACGACAAGGACACGGACGTGGCCCAGGCCTACAGCGACGTGGTGGCGCGCTTCCTCGGCGAGGACAAGCCGATGCGTTTCGTCGAGGCCGAGAAGCCGGGCTTCTTCAAGCGGATTTTCGGAGGCAGATAAGGCATGTCGTTCCTCTCGTTCCTCCTTGGCGAGAAGAAGAAGACTGCAAGCGTTGCCAAGGAGCGCCTGCAGATCATCCTCGCCCACGAGCGTTCCAGCCTCAGCGGCAAGAAGCGGCCCGACTACCTGCCCGAGCTCCAGCGCGAGCTGGTGGCGGTGATCTCGAAGTACGTGGCCATCAATCCCGACGACATCAAGGTCCACCTGGAAACCCAGGACAACCTCGAAGTGCTCGACATCAAGATCGAGCTGCCCGACCCGGCACCCACGCCGGCGCGCTGAGTCAGCGCTCGAAGAAGCGGAAGCGGACCGTCGGGTCCGCGACCACGCGCGCCGACAGGGCGCGCTCCCACGCCAGGTAGTCGGCCCAGGTCGGGTCGCGCCGCGGCCCGAACACGCGCATCACCGAGCCCCAGTCGTCGTCGAACGGGGTCAGCAGGCGCGCCGGATCGAGCGTGGTCGACAGCGGCCGCCCCGAGGCCTTCCAGGCCTGGGTGCCGCCCGCGAGCCAGCCGAAGCGCGCGCCGGCCCCGGGCCAGCGGCGTTGCGCATCGCGCGCCACGCGGCTCGCCGCGATGCCGTCGGGCGAGGTGAAGACCAGCGTGCGGCCCGGCACGATCCATGGAGAGAGCGGCGCCAGCGAGGCCGGCAGCAGGTAGAGCGCGCACTGCAGGTGGCCGCGCTCGTAGTCGAGGCTCGGACCGACGTCGACCACCGTGGCGCCTTCGAGCGCCTCGGCATCGATGGCGGGCGGGGCATCGGCGATCGCGGCCGAAGGGGCCGGCGGCAGGCCCTGGGAGGGCAGCGGGCCATCGAACACATGCACCTCGGCCTGGCCGAGCTGCGTGAGCCAGAAGCTCGTGATGGCGGCGCGCAGCCGGTGCGCCGGATCGTCGATGAGCACGATGCGCGCGCCGCGCGTGCCCACGAGGTTCTCGAAATGCATCAGCAGTTGACCGCCCGGCACTTGCTGCACGGCCGTGCCCGCGAAGGCCGGGTCGGGCTGCGGGCGCACGTCGAACAGGTAGAGGCTGCGCCGCGGGTCTGCCTGCCAGCGCGCGAGCTGCGCGGCATCGGCCAGCGGCAGGCGGTGGCGCGCGATCAGGCCGTCGGCCAGTTCGCGCAGCCGCTCGGGCGACTCGGCCGGCAGCAGGTCGGCCGGCGCGGCGTTCTGCACCACGGGGCCGCCGTGCAGGCCCCAGTCCATCACGCCGTCCTCGACGAACACCGCGTCGCGCGCGCGGCCCAGCAGCCGCAGGGTGGTGGCGCCGACGATGCCGCGCGTGCGACTGAAGCAGTTGATGGCCCAGAGATGGTCGGCAGCGGCGGGCGCCTCGAAGCGCCGCAATGCGAGCTCGGTGCCGGGGTGATTGCGCGCGCCGGGCAAGGAGAGGAACTCGAATTCGGCGCGCGGCCGCGCATCGACCAGGGTGGTGGGCCGGCCGTCGCGCAGCCGCTCGCGCAGCGCCTCGACGCCGACCGAGGGCGTGCCGAAATGCAGCCGCGCGCGGTCGCCGAAGGCCTTGACCAGCGTGCCGTAGCCGTCGATGACGGGCAGCCCCTGCGCGGCCCAGGCCTCGATGCCGCCGGCCAGCAGGCGCACATCGGTGTAGCCCAGCCGTTCGAGCACGGCCGCGGCCTCGTGCGCGGGGCCACCGGGCGCGGCGCGGTCGTCGTAGAGCACGATCGCCGTGGAACGGCGCGGCACCAGCGTGACGACCTGCGGCTCGAGGCCGCTCAGCGGCGCATTGCGCGCGAGGTTCGGATGCCGCGCGACGTAGTGGCGGGTCTCGCGCACGTCGAGCAGCGCGAGCTCGGGGCCGTCGGCGGCCAGCAGCAGCGCATGCAGCGCCGCGGCGTCGAGGGTGGGGCGGTCGTGCGCGCTCATCGTCAGTTCGGCTGGATGCCGGCCTGCTTCACCACCGCGGTCCACTTGACGGTCTCGGCCTGGATGAAGCGCGCGAACTCCTCGGGCGAGCTGCCGACGGTGAAGGCGCCGATGTCGTCGTAGCGCTTGCGGAAGTCGGCCGACTGCACGATCTCGCGCAGCTCGCGCGAGAGGCGCTGCACCAGCGGCGCGGGCGTGCCGCTGCGCACCACCACGCCGTACCACGAGGTGACCTCGAAGTCGCCGAGGCCGGCCTCGGCGGCGGTGGGCACCTCGGGCAGCCAGGGCGCGCGGCTGCGGTAGGCCACGGCCAGCGGCTTGAGCGTGCCGGCCTTGACGAAGGGGATCGCGGTCACGACCTCGTTGAAGATGAACTGGGTCTGGCCCGCGAGCAGGTCGTTGAGGGCGGGCGCGCTGCCCTGGTAGGGGATGGGCGTGAAGTCGGCGCCGGTCCGGGACTTGAGCAGCTCGCCCGCGAGGTGCGAATAGGCACCCACGCTGATGCCGTAGTTGACCTTGCCGGGGTTCTTCTTCGAGTAGTCGATGAGCTCGCGCGGGCTGTCGACCGGCACCTTGGGATTGACCAGCAGCAGCTGCGGCGTCTGCACCAGCAGCGACACCGGCGTGAAGTCGCGCGCGAGGTCGTAGCTCAGCTGCCTGAACAGCGCGGGCTGCACCGTGAGGTTGGAGGCCGGCGCGAGCAGCAGCGTGTAGCCGTCGGCCGGCTGGCGCGCCACGTAGTCGAAGCCGATGTTGCCGGCCGCGCCGCTGCGGTTCTCGACCACCACGGGCTGTTTCAGGCGCTGCTGCAGCTGCTCGGCAACCTCGCGGCCGATCTTGTCGGCGATGCCGCCCGCGGGGTAGGGCACGACCACGCGGACCGTGCGCTGCGGATAGTCGTCGGGCGCGGCGGCCCGGGCCGGCAGCACGGTCGACAGGGCGAGCAGCAAGGCGGCGAGGCCGCGCGAGGGGAGGGTGTTCATGGGACGACGCAAAAAGCCAGCGAGCCTAGGGCGCGAGGGCGGCGGCGCGAACGAAGTTTCGCACCCTTGCTTATGCGGAATGGGCGCATGCGATGCGGCCGGGGCTTCCTAGCATCGCAGGCCGGACCGCCTCCTCATGAACACCGCCGCCCGCACCTCCACCCAGCCGCTGCAACCCCCGCCCGCCGTTGCGGTGGCCCCCGCGCGGGGCCGCCGCCACTGGTGGTGGCACTACGAGGTGCCCACCCTGCTGCTCGCGGGCGTGCTCTACCTGGCCTGGGCCGCGCTGGTCTGGTGGCATGCGGCGCTGCCGGGCTGGGCGCTGTTCGTCGCGGGCGGCTACCTCGCGCAGCTGCACTTCTCGCTGCAGCACGAGAGCATCCACGCGATGCGCCAGTTGCCGCAGTGGCTGCGCTGGGCCGTGGTGTGGCCGCCGCTCAACCTGTGGCTGCCGTACCCGTTCTACAACCGCGGCCACAGCGCGCACCACGTCAACTTCCACCTCACGCATCCCGAGCGCGACACCGAGAGCGCCTACCACTCGGCACCGGCCTGGGCCGGCTACGGACGCTTCTGGCGCTGGATCTACCTGGCGAACCAGACGGTGGCCTTCCGCGTCGTGCTGGGGCCCTTCCTGCGGCTGTGGAAGCTGGTGCGCTTCGAGACCGGCCGGGTCGCGGCCGGCGACTTCTCGCGCTTGCCGACCTGGGGCTGGCATGCGCTGAGCGTGGCGCCGGTGCTGTACTTCGTGATCGGCGTGGCCGGCATGAGCCTGGGCGAGTACCTGCTGTGCTTCGTCTATCCGGGGATGATGCTGGGCTCGCTGCGCACCTTCACCGAGCACCGCTGGGCCGACACGCCGCACGAGCGCGTGGCGATCGTCGAATCGAACGCGGTGTTCGGCCTGCTCTACCTCTTCAACAACCTGCACCACGTGCACCACCGCGCGCCGACCATGCCCTGGTACGAGATCCCGGTGTACTTCCGGCGCCACCGCGCGGCGGTGCTGGCGGCCAACGGCCACTTCTACTACCGCGGCTATGGGCAGATCGTGCGGCGGCACCTGTTCCGGCCGGTGTTCGTGCCGGTGCATCCGGCTTGGTAACGGGCCCTAGCCTGCGACGAAGCCCAGCACGCGCTCGATCACCTCGGCCTCCTTGAGGATGCGGCGGTGCCCCAGCCCCTGCGTGGCGACGAGCCGCGCGCCCGGGATCGCATCGCGGTAGGCCTCGCTGTCGGCGAAGCGGTTCACGCGGTCGTCGCGGTCGTGCACGATCAGGGTCGGCCGTGCGATGCGCGGACCGACGGCGGGCGGCTCGAATTGCGGCATCAGGATGCCCTCGCGCGATTCGATGCGCCGCTGCATCGCGGCGCGCGTGCGTTCGCGCAGGCCGAACACGTGGGCGAAGTAGCGCGTGTATTCGCGCGGCGAGGCGGGCGGCGCCAGCAGCACCAGCCGGTCGGCCGGCAGTCCGCGCGCCGCCGCGTAGGCCAGTGCATTGCCGCCCATCGAGTGCGCGATGGCCGCGCGCAGCACATGGCCCTCGGCCGCGAGCCGCGCCGCGACGTACTCGAGCGCGCGCGCGAACTGCGGCAGGTTGCTGGCCCAGCCCGCGCTGCGGCCGTGCGCCGGCAGCTCAAGCAGCACCGGCCGCAGGCCCGCCGCGGCGATGGCCTGGGCCAGCGGCAGCATCTGGCCCGCATGGCCGCCCCAGCCGTGCATCAGCAGCACCACGGGCGTCTCGTCGACGGCCGAGGCCTGCGAGGCGAGGTGGTAGAGGCCGAGGCTGCCCTGCTCGAAGGCCCAGGTCTCGCGCCGCCACTCGGCGCCCGGCCCCTGGCCGCGGTAGAGCCACTTGGGCGGCAGCGGCGTGCGGAACACGCGGCTGGCCGCGCGCACGCCGAGCGCGGGCCAGAGGCGCTCGATGGCGCCGAGCGTCCAGCGCACGGCACGCAGCCGGAGGCTGGCGCCGTAGTAGCCGGAACGCGCGGCATGGGTGGAGGCCGAAGGCGTGGCGCTGCTCGTCATGCGCTGCGCTCCTTCAGTACCAGACCCAGTCCTGGTTGCTGCCGGGCAGCGCACGCAGGGCTTCGCGCAGGGTTTCGATGCCGAGGGCCAGCGCGTAGACGGCCAGGCAGAGGACGAGGATCAGCATGGTGTTTCTCCTTTTTTATCGCACGACTGTGCGAAATATGAACGAGCAAAGACGAAGGGCATGCACCTGGGACCTGCCTCAGGCGCGGTAGTCGGAAAGGATGCGCCGCCAGCTACGCGCGGCATGCTCGCCGGCCAGCGGATCGCGCAGGAAGCGCGCGTCGTGCAGCAGGGTCATCACGAGGCCGTTGAGCTCGCTCACCAGCAGCGCGGCATCGGTGCCGGCCTTGAGCTCGCCGCTGTCCACCGCCTGCAACACGGTGCGGCGCAAGGCGGCGCGCCAGCGCGTGATCTCGGCGAGCAGCAGCTCGCGCAGCTCGCCCTCGCGGTCGTCGTACTCGAAGGCACCGGCCATGTAGAGGCAGCCGGTCTGGCTCTCGACGTCGCGCGTGCGCGCGATCCAGCGCTCGACGATATCGGTCAGCCGTGCCAGGCCCTTGGGCTTCTGCATCGCGGGCACGAACACGTCGGCCAGGAAGCGGCGGCCGTACTCCTCGATGACGGCCTTCTGCAGCGCCTCGCGCGATCCCACGCGCGAGAACACGCCGCTCTTGGACAGGGCCAGCCGGCTCGCGATCGCCTGCAGCGTGATCGCCTCCAGGCCCTCGGCCAGCGCGAGATCCATCGCCGCGCCGACGATGGCGGCGCGGGTCAGTTCGCTCTTCTGGGTCTTGGCGTCCATGCGGCGCACTTTAGCACAATCGTGCGAAATGACAATCCACGCGGGAACGGCCTTGTCGGAGGCTCCAAAGATGATTTGCTCATGTGAAACCAACAAACGCATCGTTCCCCGCATAAGCCGTTGTGCAGAGAATTCGCGGTCCGTCCCGCTCCGGGACATGACCCTTTCCGCGCCAGATGAACTTCCAACAACTGCGCTCGGTACGCGAGGCCGTTCGTTGCGGCTTCAACCTGACCGAGGTCGCCCATACCCTCCACACCTCGCAGCCCGGCGTGAGCCGGCAGATCCGCGAACTCGAGGAAGAGCTCGGCATCGAGCTCTTCGTGCGGGCCGGCAAGCGGCTCACCGGCCTCACCGAGCCCGGCGGCCACGTGCTGCCGATCATCGAGCGCATGCTGCTCGAGAGCAGCAACCTGCGCCATGCCGGCCAGGAATTCGTCGCGCAGCAGAGCGGCCTGCTGTCGGTGACGGCCACGCACTCGCAGGCGCGCTATGCGATGCCGGTGGCGGTGCAGGAATTCCGCGCCCAGTTTCCCAACGTGAAGCTGCACCTGCACCAGGGCTCGCCCAAGCAGATCGCGCAGATGCTGATCGACGGCGAGGCCGACGTGGGCATCGCCACCGAGGCGCTGGGCGACTATCCGCAGCTGGTCGCGCTGCCCTGCTACCGCTGGACCCATTCGGTGATCGTGCCGCCGGGCCATCCGCTGCTCGACGCGCCGCTCACGCTCGATGCGCTCACGCGCTATCCGCTGATCACCTACGACACCGGCTTCACGGGCCGCTCGCGCATCGACGAGGCCTTCGCGCAGCGCGGCCTCACGCCCAACATCGTGCTGGCCGCGATGGATGCCGACGTGATCAAGACCTACGTGCAGCTGGGCATGGGCGTGGGCATCGTGGCCGGCGTGGCCTACGAGGCCGAGCGCGACACGCAGCTGCGCGCGATCGACGCGGGGCGCCACTTCGGCATCAACCTCACGAAGCTCGCGGTGCGGCGCGGCAACTACCTGCGCAAGTACGTCTACGCCTTCATCGAGTCCTTCGCGCCGACCCTCACGCGCGCTGTGGTGGAAAAGGCACTGACCGACGAAACCCGGGCTTCGCACTACGAAATCTGAAAAGCGTGGCCCGACAAGGGCTTGGCGCATGGACTTCGCACGGCGGATGCGAGGCTTTGGTCACGATGTCGACCAAAGCAGCAAGACTTCCGTACGAAAGCATGAAAAAGCTGCCAGTTGCTTCACACAAGGAGCGTACATTCGCATTCATCCCAGCTTTCCGGAACGGATCAGCAATGGCATCGATTTCGCAGCAGCAGAATTCCATGGCGAAAGCCAAGGCCCTCAGGGCCGCCGAAGCCAGCGAACAACGCGAACGCCTGCGACGCGCGCTGCCCGCCACGGTGGAACTGCTGCAGCAACGCCATGCCGACCGCATCGACGACAGCGACATCGACGCCTACGTGAACCTCAACTGGCTCGAATGGCACGGCGGCGGCCTGCGGCTCACGATCACGGGCCGCAACGTCTGCGCGCAGCTCGCGCCCACCGCGCTCGTCTGAAGCCCCTCAACGAAAAAGCCGCCGCGGCCTGAGCCTGCGGCGGCTTTTGCGCGGGCTGCTCGCGCAACCCACTGGCAGTGGGCACTTATTGGCCAGCGATGATCTGCGCGATCACGCCCGTGGCGATCGCGGCCAGCACGAAGTCGCCGCCCACGCCCATCCACTGGTAGCCACGCGGCGGCGGCTGCAGGCGGTAGGCGCGGTAGTCGTTGACCACGTAGTTGCGCGTGCGGTACTCGCTCGGCACGCGGCCACCGCGGCGCCATTCGGCGTGCGGCTGCGGGAAGCCGCGGCGATCGAACTGGCGTCCGTCGCGGAAGTCCTGGTTGCCCCAGTGGCCGGGCGGCGGGCCGCGATGATCCATCCGATGGCCGGGGGGGCCGCCGCGATGATCGTCATGACCACGGCCCTGCGCGAAGGCGCTGCCTGCCGCCATGCACATCGCGAGCGCCGCGGCGGCCACGGCCATGCCCTTCGTCTTGTTGATGAACATCTGGAACTCCTTCGTTTGTTGTGATGACGAGTCCATTGTGTGCGGCCCGTGTGTCGGTCAGCCGGTGCTCAGGTAGGCGCGAAGTGAAACAAGGTAAGCGGTGGTATCCGCGTCTCCTGTGCTCCTACAGCCGCGCGGCGCCATGGTGCCGTTTCAGGGCAGGCCCGGCACGTAGCGGTTGACGACGATGCCGCATTCGTAGGCATCGGAGCGCAGCAGCGCGAGCCGGTGGCCCTTGCTGCGATCGTTGAACACCGAGAGCCCGCCGCCCACCGCGGCCGGATTGACGAAGAACTGGAACTCGTCGACCACGCCGGCCTCGACCAGCGCCGAGGCGAAGCCCACGCCGCCGATCGAGAGGATGTCGCCGCCCTCCTCGCGCTTGAGCGTCTCGACCGCCTCGGCGAGGTCGCCATGGACCACCGCCGTGCGCTCCCAGCGCGAAGCCTCGAGCTTGTTCGACAGCACCACTTTGTCGGCGTTGACGATCTTCTGCGCGAAGGCGTAGTGGCGGTCGGCGGGAAAGCGCATCGCGGCGCGGCCCCAGTGGTCGATATAGCCCTCCTCCGCGATCTTGCGGCTCAAGAGGATGGTGCCCACGCTGTCGAACACGGTGTTGAAGTCCTGCTTGAGCCGCTCGTCCCAGGGCCAGGGATCGCCCCAGCCCCAGAGCTGCCAGCGCAGGTCGGCGTGGGCCGCCGCCACGTAGCCGTCGACGGACATCTGCATCTGAAGGATCAGCTTTCTCATGCGCGTTCTCCGGGTGGGTCGTGAAGGAATCGAGGCGCCAGACTGCTTGTGAATCGCAATCGGTTTTGGCGCGCGGTTGCAGTGTCTTCCGACCGGTGCAAGAATGCAAGCGGTTTCGAAAGAGAAGCGTAGGAGAGCGCGCCATGGCATCCCAGGAAAAATCCCTCTGCCCGATCAACCTCGCGCTGGAAGTCTTCGGCGACCGCTGGAGCCTGCTGATCGTGCGGGACATGATGTTCGCGGGCAAGCGCCACTTCCGCGAGTTCCTGCAGTCCGACGAAGGCATCTCCACCAACATCCTCACCGAGCGGCTCGGCAAGCTCGTCGAGCAGGGAGTGCTGCGCAAGAGCGACGATCCCACGCACCGGCAGAAGGCGCTCTACAGCCTCACGCCGATGGGCATCGACCTGCTGCCGGTGGTGGCGCAGATCGGCATCTGGGGCCGCAAGCACACGCCGGTCACGAAGGACAGCGCGGCCGACGCCGCCGCGCTCGAGAAAGGCGGCCCCACGCTCTGGAAGAAGCTGCAGGCGGAACTGCGCCGCGCGCATGCCGAGGGCCGTGCGGCCTGAAGCACGGCCGTCACCTCCGGTCACCGGCGGTGCGCAGGGTCGCTGGCAGAATGCCGCCCCAACGCAGCAACCAGCACCGAGGGGATCCGGATGAGCGAACACACCGTCGCGGCAGCCGTCGTCTACGCCAAGGACGTGACACGGCTGAGCAGCTTCTACACCCATGTCGCGGGGCTCTCGCTCGCCCACGCCGAAGGCGGCTTCCACACGCTCGAGTCGCCCGCGCTGCAGCTGTTCGTGGTCGCGATGCATGGCGACATCGCGGCCCGGGTCCATGTGACGCAGCCGCCGGCACGGCGCGAGAACACGGCGCTGAAGTTCGTCTTTCCGGTCCCGAGCCTGCACGATGCGCGGCGCGCGGCGGCCGAGCGCGGCGGGGCCTTGAAGCCAGCCGAGGCCGAATGGGCCTTCGGCGGCCATCGCTATTGCGACGGGCACGACACCGAGGGCAATGTGTTCCAGCTGCGCGAGCGCACGGTGGCCACGGGCGGCGAGGCGAACGATTGAACGGGCGCGGCAAGCGCCGCATGCCGCGGGCGCAAGCCCTGTACGGTCTTTCGCCCATCGATGGAAACGGCCGCTAAGCTGGCGCCCGCCTCAACGCGCCCTCCTCCTGCCTTCATCCACGCACCCATGAACCGACGCCACCTGCTGCAGCTCCTCGCCGGCGGCATCGCCGCCTCCACGCTCGCGGCCTGCGGCCGGCGCAAGGCCTCGGAGCCGGCGCTCAAGGCCGATGCCAGGCTGCTCGCGCTGGGCGACAGCCTGACCTTCGGGTACGGTGCCCCGCCCGGCGAGGATTGGCCCGCGAGGCTCGCGGCGCTCACGGGCTGGCAGGTTGTCAACGAGGGCGTCAACGGCGACACCTCGGCCGGTGCGCTGAAGCGGCTCGATGCGCTGCTCGCGGCCGACAGCTATGACGCGGTGCTGGTGGGCATCGGCGGCAACGACATGCTGCGCGGCGTGCCGCTGCAGACCACGCGCGACAACATCGCGGCGATCGTGCGGCAGGCGCGCACGCACACGCCGCGCGTGGCGCTGATCGCCACGCCCGCGCCCGAACTGCTGCGCGCGACCATCGGCGCGCTCGGCGACGCGCCGCTCTACGAAGAAGTCGCGACCGCCGAGCAGGCGCTGCTGATTCCGGCGGTGTATGCGGGCGTGCTGTCCGATCCGGCGCTGCGCTCCGACCGCATCCATGCGAATGCGCAGGGCTACGAGAAGATCGCGCAGCAGATCGCCGACCAGTTGCAGAAAGCCGGCTGGCGCTGAGCGCCGCGGCCGATCAGGGTGCGTTGCCCTGCGGGCCGACCGGCGGCGGCGCGGCGCGGCCGCTGGAGCCCGGCGCGAGCTTGCGGCCGAAGGCCTCGCCCACGTTGCGCACCGGGCGGCTCGCGCGCTGCGACACCTTGTCGACACCGCGCCGCGTGGCATCGTCCGCGCGATCGATGCCACGGCCCGCGGCGTTGGTGCCGCGCTGCACGCCGCCGATCACCTTGCTGTCGCGCGGCGGCGGCTTGAGCGTGTGGGCGCGCTGCGCGCGCGGCGGGTTGTCGGCGCTCTGCGCCTGCACCGAAGCGGCCGGCAGCAGCATCAGCGCGGCCAACGACGCGGCGGCCGCGAGACGGAGTCGGGGACGAAGGGTCATCGGAGATCTCCTCGAAGCATCGGGTTCGTCATCAAGCGGGCTCGTCGCCCGCGGCCGCGGCGCGCGCCATGCGCTCGCTCTTCCAGTAGACGTCGTCGCCGCCATCGACACGGTTGAGCACGCGCGCGAGCACGAACAGCAGGTCGCTCAGGCGGTTGAGGTACTGGCGCAGCGTGTCGTTGAGCGTGGCCGAGGCGCCGAGCGCGACCACGGCCCGTTCCGCGCGGCGCGCGATGGTGCGGCACACATGGGCCTGCGAAGCGCCGCGGGTGCCGGCCGGCAGGATGAATTCGGCCAGCCGCGGCAGCGTGGTGTTGTGGTCGGCCAGCGCGTTGTCGAGCTGCAGCAGGGCTTCGGGCTTGAGCAGCGCATAGCCGGGCATCGAGAGCTCGCCGCCGAGGTTGAACAGCTGGTGCTGCACGTCCACCAGCAGCTCGCGCACCGCCTCGGGCAGCGGCTCGCACAGCAGCAGGCCGATGTGCGAGTTGAGCTCGTCGACGTCGCCCATGGCGTGCACGCGCAGGTGGTCCTTGGGCACGCGCGTGTTGTCGCCGAGGCCGGTGGTGCCGTCGTCGCCGGTGCGCGTGGCGATCTGCGAGAGTCGGTTGCCCATGGTGTGTTCGTTCCTATGCCGAGGGGGTGGAGGCGGCCTGCGCCTCGATCTTGCCGCGCAGCCATTGCAGGCCCGCGAGGTGCTGCTGGTCGTGGCTGCACAGATAGTGCACCAGGCTGCGCAGCGTGAGCGGACCATAGCCTTCGAACACCGCGGTGCGCGCGAGCTGCGCGGCATCGAGCGTGCCCAGCAGCGCCAGCGTGTGGGCGCGCGCGGCGCGGAACTCGGCCAGCGCGCGCTCGGCATCGGCCGCGCCGTAGGGGCGCTGCGCATTCACGGCCTCGCTGTCGATCGAGGCCAGCAGCGGTTGCTCCTCGTCGAGCGTGCGGCGAAAGCGCAGGTGGTAGCCCTCGACCTCGATGTCGCGCACATGGCAGACCTGCTGCAGCGGCGTGAAGGGCTCGCTCGGCACGCCCTCCCACGAGGCCGGCGCGAAGTCGCGCGCGGCGGCGGGAATCGCGGCGTAGTGGGCTTCGAGCTGGGCCGGAAAGGCGGCCAGTGCCTGCAGGGTCGTGGGATCGATGGTCATCGCGGCACGCGGCCCGTGCTTCGCGGGCCGCGGAGAAAGGCGGGAGCAGGATTTTGCGGCATCGGCATCCAGGTCAGGGCCGCTTAACCCCCTCGCCCGACTGCCGTACGGGGATCGGCCCGATGCCGGTTCGCGCCCCGCTTCGTAGAATGGTCCGTTCGCCCCCGCCCCTCTTTTCCCCTCTTCCACAGCCAGGAGACCTCCGATGAACGCCCCGACCTCGACCTCGCATCTGCTGCCGGAGCTTCATCTGCGCGAGGTGCCGGCAGTGCTGATCGATGCGCTCAAGGCCCGCTTCGGCGAACGGTGTTCCACGGCGCTCGCGGTGCGCACGCAGCACGGTCGCGACGAATCCTCGTTCGATGCGCCGCCGCCCTCGGCCGTGGTGTTCGCCGAGAGCACGCAGGACGTGGCCGATGCCGTGAAGCTCGCGAGCGAGCACAGCGTGCCGGTCATCCCCTTCGGCGTGGGCTCCTCGCTCGAAGGCCACCTGCTCGCGGTGCAGGGCGGCATCAGCATCGACGTGTCGCGCATGAACCGGGTGCTGTCGGTCAATGCCGACGACCTCACGGTCACGGTGCAGCCGGGCGTCACGCGCAAGCAGCTCAACGAGGAGATCAAGAGCACCGGCCTGTTCTTCCCGATCGACCCGGGCGCCGACGCCTCCATCGGCGGCATGACGGCCACGCGCGCCAGCGGCACGAACGCGGTGCGCTACGGCACGATGCGCGAGAACGTGCTGGCGCTCGAAGTGGTGACGGCCGCGGGCGACACGATCCGCACCGGCACGCGCGCGAAGAAGTCCTCGGCCGGCTACGACCTCACGCGCCTGATGGTGGGCAGCGAAGGCACGCTGGGCGTGGTCACCGAGATCACGCTGCGCATCTATCCGCTGCCCGAGGCGGTGTCGGCCGCGATCTGCTCGTTCCCGAGCATCGAGGCCGCGGTGCGCACCACCATCGAGACCATCCAGCTCGGCGTGCCGATCGCGCGCGTGGAGCTGATCGACGTGAACACGGTGCGCATGGTGAATGCCTACGCCAAGCTGAACCTGCGCGAGGAACCGATGCTGCTGATGGAGTTCCACGGCTCGCCGGCGGGCGTGAAGGAACAGGCCGAGACGGTGCAGGAGATCGCGAGCGGCCACGGCGGCAATGCCTTCGAATGGGCCAGCACGCCGGAAGAACGCACGCGCCTGTGGACCGCGCGGCACAACAGCTACTTCGCCGCGGTGCAGTCGCGCCCGGGCTGCCGCGTGATCTCGACCGACACCTGCGTGCCGATCTCGCGCCTGGCCGACTGCCTGCTCGACTCGGTGGCCGAGGCCGATGCCAGCGGCATCCCCTACTTCCTCGTCGGCCACGTGGGCGACGGCAACTTCCACTTCGGCTACCTGCTCGATCCCAACGTGCCCGAGGAGCGCGTGAAGGCCGAGGCGCTCAACCACGCGCTGGTGAGCCGCGCGCTCGCGCTCGAGGGCACCTGCACCGGCGAGCACGGCGTGGGCCTGCACAAGATGGACTTCCTGGTGACCGAGGCCGGTGCCGGCGCGATCGACATGATGCGCACGATCAAGCGCGCGCTCGATCCGAAGAACATCATGAACCCGGGCAAGATCTTCCAGCTCTGAGCGCACGCCGCGCATCCGGCGAAAAGCCCGGCGGCTTCGAAGGAAGCCCCGGGCTTTTTTGCTGGGCGGGGCCCGAAGGCCCTGCGTCCGATTACTTGCGGCGGCGCGCCGGCTGCTGCGGCTGCTCGGCCGGCACGTAGGTCTGCGACGGCGCCGCGCCGCCATCCACGCCGAGCCGGCCACCGCCGCCCAGGCCCTGGCCGCGCACGGTCTGGGCCTTGTAGTTGCGCAGCGAACGGACCATCTGGTTGAAGGCGTCCATGAAGGCCGCCGCGATCACCTTGCCCTGCGCGGTGTTGGTGTAGCCGCCGAGGCCACCGCCGGCGCTGCGGCCGACGATGGAGCCGAAGGCGCCGAAGTCGGTCTTGGAGGCGCTGCCTTCGGAGGCCGCGACCTGCACGCCCGAACGGTTGTCGATCAGCGTCAGCAGCGCCGAGGCTTCCTTGGTCTGCATGCTGCCGCCGATCGCGGCCAGCGCGCGGCCGCGGTTGCCGCCCACCAGGCCGCCGAGCGAACCGCCGAGGCCGCCCGCGTCGCTGTTGCTGAACACGATCTCGGGCGACAGGCCGTAGTCCGACGCGACCATCTGGCCGCGGCCGAAGTTGCTGCCGCCACGCATCTCGCCCGACTGCTGCAGCGCGCGCTCGCGCGTCATCGCGTTCATGCCGGCCGCGCCGCGCTCGACCACCACGAAGCAGTTCGACTGCTGCACCAGCAAACGCAACAGGTTTGCAGTAGGCGGCAGGCGGTATTCGCCCGTGAGGATGGTGTACCAGCCAGCGTTGACGTTCTCGATCAGCGAGACGGTGCCCAGCGGCGATTCGCAGCGCTCGAGCTGGCTGCTCTCGCCCGAGGTGGCGCCGCCGGCGGCGCTGCCGGTGGCCATGGTCTTGGCCGACTGGCTGCCCATCTGCATGTCGGTGGTGGCGCAGCCCGTGAGCAGCAGCGCGCCCACGGCCACGGCCGCGAGCGGGAAACGGGTGGTGAAGAACTTCATGGCGGGCTCCCTCTCTCGAGATCGTCGGGTGGAAAAAAGCTGCGGCGAGGATACGCGCAATGGATGACCGGAACAATCAAGCGGACGTCGGAGGACGCCGCGACACGGCTTAGGCCGTTCGGCGGATGCGCTCGATGAGGCCGTTGAGCGCGTCGATCGAGCCGAAATGGATCGCGAGCTCGCCGCTCTCCTCGATCTTGCCGCCGCGCTTGCTGCGCTTCTTGATCCGCACCTCGACCTCGGCGGTCAGCAGGTCGGCCAGTTCCTCCTCGACCCGCTCGAGGTCGCGCGATTTCTCGCCGTTCTGGCCGCTGCGCCGCGGCGCGGCCGTGAGGCTGAATTCGGCCGCGAGCTTCTTCACCAGCGCCTCGGCCTCGCGCACCGACATCTTCTTGGCGGCGATCTGGTTGGCCGCCGTGATCTGGGTGCCGCGGTCGAGCGCCAGCAGCGCGCGCGCATGGCCCATGTCGATGTCGCCGGCCATCAGCATGGCCTGCGCGGGCTCGGCCAGGTTGAGCAGGCGCAGCAGGTTGCTGGCGGCGCTGCGCGAGCGGCCCACGGCCTGGGCGGCGGCCTCGTGCGTGAGGCCGAACTCGCTGACCAGGCGCTGCAGGCCCTGGGCCTCTTCGAGCGGGTTCAGGTCCTCGCGCTGGATGTTCTCGATCAGCGACATCGCCGCGGCGGCCTCGTTGGGCACGTCGCGCACCAGCACCGGCACGCTCTCGAGACCGGCCAGCCTGGCGGCACGGAAGCGGCGTTCGCCCGCGATGATCTCGAACTCGGCGTTCTTGGCGGCGGCGGACTCCTCGTCGAGCCGGCGCACCAGGATCGGCTGCATGATCCCCTGCGCCTTGATGCTCTCGGCCAGCTCGTAGAGCGCGCCCTCGTCCATGCGGGTGCGCGGCTGGTAGACGCCGGCCACCATCTGGTCGAGCCGCAGGCTGCTCGGGTTCTGCGGCGCTCCGTTCTCGCCGGAGCCGCCGTCGCCGGCGTTGTCGCTGGAAGGGGCGGCCGTCGGGCCGAGCAGCGCTTCGAGGCCGCGGCCCAGGCCCTTGGGTTTCTTGGTCGCCATCAGTTCTTTTCTTTCGACACGTCGTTCAGGAGTTGCCGGCCCTCGGGCCAGTCGCCCAGGCCGGATTCGGCATTCAGGTGGCCACGCGCGCCCGCGTCGACGAAGCGCGCCCCCCAGTCGCTCGCCATCTGGCGCGAGCGGGCGGCCTCGCAGTACGGGTCGTCGTTGGCGGCGATCAGCACGGCGGGAAAAGGCAGCGGCCGGCGCACGATGGGCGCCCAGCCCGGGATCATCTGGCGCACGTCCTCGCGCTCGAGGTCGCCGGGCGCGACCAGCAGCGCGCCGCGTACCCGCGCGGTGTGGCGCGAATGGGCGGCCCAGGCGGCCACCAGGATGCAGCCCAGGCTGTGGGCGGCGAAGACCACGTCGCCGGGCGAAGCCAGCACTTCCTCCTCCAGCCGCACCGACCAGTCGCCGCGCAGAGGCCGCATCCATTCATGCTGTTCCACGCGGTGGTCGTGGTGCTTTTCTTCCCAGAGGGTCTGCCAGTGGCCGGGGCCGCTGTTCTGCCAGCCTGGCAGCAAAAGGACACGAGGTTCAGTGCTCATTTGCTATTATTTTTATAGCTAACTATATAAGCTGTATCAGGGTCAGGCGTTGTTTTCGCTGCTGGACTTGGGCTCGCCCACCGGTGCCAGCACGTCCTCGGGAATCGGCAGGTCGGGCGAAGTGCGGCCCGGTGCCGGCGGCGTGCTGGGCGCCACCGCGCCCGAGGCGAAAGCGCTCGCCGGGGGCATCTTCGCGATCAGCTCCTCGGCGAAGGCGATGAAGGCCTGGCTGCCGCGCGCCGCCGGATCGAAGACCACGCCCGGCAGTCCGTAGCTCGGCGCCTCGGCCAGGCGCACATTGCGCGGGATCACGGTGTCGAACACCTTGTCGCCGAAGTGGGCCTTGAGCTGCTCGCTGACCTGCTGCTGCAGCGTGATGCGCGGATCGAACATCACGCGCAGCAGGCCGATGATCTGCAGGTTCTTGTTGAGATTGGCGTGCACCTGCTTGATGGTGTTGACCAGGTCGGTCAGGCCCTCGAGCGCGAAGTACTCGCACTGCATCGGCACGATCACGCCATGCGCCGCGCACAGGCCGTTGAGCGTCAGCAGGCTCAGGCTCGGCGGGCAGTCGATCAGCACGAAGTCGTACTCGGCACCGACCGCGGCCAGCGCGGTGCGCAGGCGCTTCTCGCGGCGGTCGAGCGCAACCATCTCGACCTCGGCACCGGCCAGCTCACGGTTGGCGCCCAACACATCGTAGGCGTAGCCGCCCTCCGCCAGCTTGTCGGCCCTGACCCGCGCCTCGGCCACCGAAGCCGATTCGAGCAGCACGTCGTACACCGTGGTTTCGAGCTGGCGCTTGTCGATGCCCGAACCCATGGTGGCATTGCCCTGCGGGTCGAGGTCGATCATCAGCACCCGCTGGCCCACCTTGGCCAGGCCGGCGGCGAGGTTGACGGTGGTGGTGGTCTTGCCGACGCCGCCCTTCTGGTTGGCGATGCAGAAAATCTTGGCCATGGAGGAGGATCAGTTCGAGGCGGCGAGCTTGACGCCGAAGGCGATCAGGAAGACACCGGCCAGCTTCTCGAGCACGGCCGAGATCCGCGGATTGGCGCGGATGCGCTCGGCCAGGAAGTGGGTCAGCAAGGTGGAGGTCAGGCCGTAGAGGAAGGTCAGCGCCGCGATCGTGACCGCCATCGCGCCGAAGGTGACCAGGCCCTGGTGGCGGGCCGGATCGACGAACAGCGGGAAGAAAGCCATGTAGAACACGATCGCCTTGGGGTTCAGCAAGGTGATCATCAGCGCCTGCCGCATGAAGTGGCTCGGGCGGATGTTGAGGATAGGCGCCGAGCCGGGCTTGGCGCGCAGCATCTTGAAGCCCAGCCAGGCCAGGTAGCCGGCGCCGAGCCACTGCACCGCCTTGAAGGCGGCCGGATAAGCGGCCAGCACGGCCGACACGCCGGCCACCGCGGCCCACATCAGCACCTGGTCGCCGGCAATCACGCCCAGGGTCGCCGCCAGGCCGCCGCGAATTCCGCCTTTGCTGGTCGACGTGATCAGTGCCAGGTTGCCCGGGCCGGGAATCAGGAGGAACAGGATGATGGCGGCGACGAACGCGCCGTAGTCAGCGATGCCGAACATGGGAATTGCCTCGTGGAAAGAGGGAAAGGGGAGCCGTCGAGTCTAAGCGAGGCAGGTGGCGCGGCGATTGGCCGAACGGCCGGTTTTGCGCGGCCCGCGCGTTTCTTTTGGCAAGACGGCGGGCGCGGCCGTCTTGCCGGGCACGGATCAGGCCTGCTTTCGTGCCCAGACGATGCAACGCTCGGCGTCGAGGCCGGGCACCGTCAGTTGTTCCACGTGAAACACCGCGACTTCGGCCGGCAGTCCGGCGAGCTCATCGGCCGGATTCTTGCCCTTCATCGCGAGCCATTTGCCGCCGTCGGCCAGCAAGTGCGAGGAGCCCGAGAAGAAATCGGGCAGCGACGCGAAGGCGCGCGAGCTGATCAGGTCGAAACGGCCTTCGAGCTTTTCGACCCGGGCGTGAAGCCCGCGCAAGTTCGGCAGCACCAGTTCGCCGGCCACCTGCTGCACGAAAGCCATCTTCTTCGCGACCGCATCGAGACAGGTGACGTCGAGATCGGGCCGCAGGATCGCAATGACCACCCCCGGTAATCCAGCCCCCGATCCCACGTCGAGCAGCTTGCCCTGCCCTGCCCACTCGCGCTGCAGCGGCGGAATCACGGCGAGGCTGTCGAGCAGGTGGTGGGTCAGCACGCTGTCGGGATCGCGCAGCGCCGTGAGGTTGTAGACCTTGTTCCACTTGAGCATCAGCGCGCCATAGGCCGTGAGCTGCTCGGCCTGGCGTTCGGACAAAGCCACGCCCAGCGTCTCTGCGCCCGCGCGCAGCCGTTCGATCGTCGCCGTCATTCGGCCGACTGCGGCTCGGTGGCTGCTTCCTTGGTCGCGGAAAAGGCCTTGTGGCCGCCCTTGCGCAGGTGGATCAACAGCAGCGAGATGGCCGCCGGCGTCACGCCCGAGATGCGCGAGGCCAGGCCCAAGGTCTCGGGCTTGTGCTTCGCAAGCTTCTGCCGCACCTCGAAACTCAGGGCCTTGACCTGGCCATAGTCGAAATCGGCCGGCATCTTGAGGCTCTCGAAGTGGGCGGCGCGCTCCACCTCGTCGTTCTGGCGCTCGATGTAGCCCGAATACTTGGCCGAGATTTCGATCTGCTCGATCTCGGTCTCGCTGAGCGGGGCCTCGGCGCCGTACTTGCCGCCGTCCAGCGACATCAGGGTCTGGTAGTTCACATCGGGCCGGCGCAGCAGGTCGGCCAGGTTGTACTCGTGCTCGATCGCCTTGCCGAGCACCCGCACCGACTCGGTCGCCGGCAGGTTGCGCGGGTTCACCCAGATCGACTTGAGCCGCTCTGTTTCACGTGAAACAGCGTCGCGCTTGCGGCTGAAAGCATCCCAGCGCACGTCGTCGACCAGGCCCAGCTTGCGCCCTGCTTCCGTCAGGCGCATGTCGGCGTTGTCCTCGCGCAGCTGCAGCCGGAACTCGGCGCGACTCGTGAACATGCGGTAGGGCTCGGTCACGCCCTTGGTGATCAGGTCGTCGACCAGCACGCCGAGGTAGGCCTCGTCGCGGCGCGGCAGCCAGGCGTCTTCGCCCCGGCATTGCAGCGCGGCGTTGATGCCGGCGAACAGGCCCTGGGCCGCCGCCTCTTCGTAGCCCGTGGTGCCGTTGATCTGCCCGGCGAAGAACAGGCCCTGGATCGCGCGGGATTCGAAGCTGCTCTTGAGTTCGCGCGGATCGAAGTAGTCGTACTCGATCGCGTAGCCGGGACGCAGGATGTGGGCGTTCTCCAGCCCGGGCATCGAGCGCACCAGCTGGTACTGGATGTCGAAAGGCAGGCTGGTCGAGATGCCGTTCGGGTAGTACTCGTTGGTGGTCAGGCCCTCGGGCTCGAGGAAGATCTGGTGGCTGTCCTTGTCGGCGAAGCGGTTGATCTTGTCCTCGACGCTCGGGCAGTAGCGCGGACCGACGCCGTCGATCTTGCCGGTGAACATCGGGCTGCGGTCGAAGCCCGAGCGGATGATCTCGTGCGTGCGCGCGTTGGTATGCGTGATCCAGCACGGCATCTGTTGCGGATGCATCTCGACCTTGCCGAGGAAGCTGAACACCGGCATCGGCCCTGCCCCGCCGGGCATGCCGTCGCCGGGCTGCTCGGTGCACTTCGAGAAGTCGATGCTGCGGCCGTCGAGCCGCGGCGGCGTGCCGGTCTTGAGCCGGCCCTGCGGCAGCTTGAGTTCCTTGAGGCGCGCCGACAGGCTCACGGCCGGCGGATCGCCCGCGCGGCCGGCCTGGTAGTTGTCGAGGCCGACATGGATACGGCCGTCGAGGAAGGTGCCCGCGGTCAGCACCACGGTGCGCGCGCGGAAGGCGATGCCGACCTGCGTGACCGCGCCCACCACGCGGTCGCCCTCGACCATCAGGTCGTCGACCGCCTGCTGGAACAGGCTCAGGTTCGGCTGGTTCTCGAGGCGGCGGCGGATCGCCGCCTTGTAGAGCACGCGGTCGGCCTGGGCGCGCGTGGCGCGCACGGCCGGGCCCTTGCTCGAGTTGAGGATGCGGAACTGGATGCCGGCCTCGTCGGTGGCGATCGCCATCGCGCCACCGAGCGCGTCGACCTCCTTCACCAGGTGACCCTTGCCGATGCCGCCGATCGAGGGGTTGCAGCTCATCTGGCCCAAGGTCTCGATGTTGTGGGACAGCAGCAGCGTCTTCGCGCCCATGCGGGCGGCAGCGAGCGCGGCTTCGGTGCCGGCATGGCCGCCACCGACGACGATCACGTCGAATTCTTCGGGATAAAGCATGAGAGGGGGCGCACTGACGCGTGCGCGGCGCAAAGGAGGGCCATGATTTTAATCGGCCCTCCCTGCTCGCGCCCACTGTGGGGACAAGCTGGTCGTGCAACTCTAAAAGTCCGCCAAGCCTCTATGGGACTCGATAGTTTGCTATGTTTTTAATAGCAAACCATCCACGGAATCAAGCGGAGGTGGCGAGCTCCACCACCGGCACCGGCTTCTCGATGCCCACGAGCGCCCCGCTGGCTGGCGGTTCCACGGGCGGTGCCACGCTCTGGTCCTGCAGCTCGGTCACCACGATCTGCTTGTCCCGCATGCTCACGCTGCCGAAGATGGTGCAGAAAGCCACGTCCTTCGCGTCGCGCCCCGTGCCCACGCGCACGAGGCGGTCGACCGGCGCCATGCGCGTGGCGTCGAACAGCACCCAGCGCCCGCCGAGCCAGGCCTCGAACACGGCATGGAAATCCTGCGGCGGTTCCTCGAAGGCCACGTAGCCCACGACCAGCCGCGCCGGGATGTTGAGCGCGCGGCAGAAGGTGATGCCCAGGTGCGCGAAGTCGCGGCACACGCCGGCGCGCTGCACGAAGACCTCGCGCGCCGTGGTGGTCGAGTCGGTGCTGCCCGACTCGTAGGTGATGCTGTCGTGGATCCAGTCCACGATCGCCTGCACGCGGCCGATGCCCGGCGGCAGGTCGCCGAAGAGCTGGAAGGCGCAGCGCGCCATCAGATCCGACTCGCAGTAGCGCGTCGGCATCATGTAGTGCAGCACCTCGTCGGGCACTTCGTTGACCGGCACTTCGGGCAGGTCGTGCGGCACGTCGACCTGGGTGCGCTGCACGGTCGCGGTGTAGGCGATCTTCAGCGGCCCCGGCGCCGCGTCGAAGCGCAGGAAGCGGTTGCCGCTGGCCTCGTCGCAGAACACCTGCACCTCGGCCGCCGGCTCGATCGTGAGCGTTTCGCGGATCACCGCCTGCGCGCCTGCGCGGGCCGCCTCGATGTTCAGCAGCAGATGGGCCGGCGCGCCGACTTCGTAGTCCAGCTGCGCCTCGATGTGCGAGATGTGCATGTGGCTCCCCTTCCCTTCTTCGCCTGGCTCAGGCGCGCCTTCGGCGCGAACGGTGCTCGGGCAGCTGCCAGTGCGCCTGCGTCACCAGCAGCACCCGCAGCACGCAATGCGCGGGGCTCTGCAGCAGCTGGCCCAGCGAGCGCGTGCGCGGCCAGCGCACCGACCGGTGCCGGTGCATCAGTCGAGCGCCTTCTTCACCGCGCCCACGCCCAGCGCGGCGAGCACGATGAAGATCACGGCCAGGATCAGGAACAGGCCGAACAGCACCTTGGCAATGCCCGCGGCACCGGCCGCGATGCCGCCGAAACCCAGCAGGCCGGCCACCAGGGAGATGACCGCGAAAATGATGGCGTACTTCAACATCGAGTGACTCCTTTGCCGCGGGTCGCAGCCCTCGGTGCCCGAAGAATAGAAAGCGGTGCTCGACGCCCCGATAGTCAGCGAGCCCAAGCACCCGTAGGACAAACCCGCGCAGCCCAAACCCGCTAGCATCCGGTGCGTTCCAAAGAACCATTTCAACGATCGATTGGAGTTTTTCGCATGAAGCTGTACTACTCGCCGGGCGCCTGCTCGCTCTCGCCGCACATCGCGATGCACGAAGCCGGCCTCGCCTTCGAACCGGTGCTCGCCAGCACCAAGAGCCACAAGCTGCAGGACGGCACCGACTACTACGGCATCAACCCGCTGGGTTACGTGCCGATGCTCGAGCTCGACGACGGCACGCGCCTGCGCGAAGGCCCCGCGATCCTGCAGTACATCGCCGACCTCGTGCCGACCAAGAACCTCGCGCCCGCCGCCGGCACCATGCAGCGCTACCGCCTGCAGGAGTGGCTGACCTTCATCGGCACCGAGATCCACAAGGGCTTCAGCCCGCTGTTCAACCCGGCCATGCCCGAGGAAGCCAAGACCATCGCGCGCGACAAGCTCACTTCGCGCTTCACCTGGCTCGACGGCGAACTCGCGAACAAGCAGTACCTGATGGGCGACCAGTTCAGTGTGGCCGACGGCTACCTGTTCACCGTGACCAACTGGGCCAAGCCCACCGGCGTGGACCTCGCGGGCTTCGCGAACCTCCAGGCCTGGCGCGCGCGCGTGAGCGAGCGTCCCGCCGTGCAGGAAGCGATGAAGGCAGAGGGTTTGCTGAAGTAACTCCGCACCGCCGGAGCGCAACACCGCGCTTCGCCCTTCAACGGCCGGCAACTCGCCGGCCGTTCGCTTTCTGGCGGGCCGCCCGTGCAATGCCACCCGATTGCATTTGCAGCGCCGCAACGCCTAGCACCAAGACTACAACCCCGTGGCAGCAGGGTTGAGGCCCCGCCCCTACCCTTGCGCTTCCTTCCGCTGTTCACACCTTCCTTCTCCCACCATGTCCACCCTTTTCGACCCCGTCCAAGCCGGCGACCTGAAGCTCGCCAACCGCATCGTGATGGCGCCGCTCACGCGCAACCGCTCGCCCAATGCCATCCCGACCGCGCTCGCGCCCACCTACTACGCGCAGCGCGCGAGCGCCGGCCTGCTGATCACCGAGGCCACCGCCATCAGCCAGCAGGGCCAGGGCTACGCCGACGTGCCCGGCCTCTACGGCACCGAGCAGCTCGACGGCTGGAAGAAGGTGACCGACGCCGTGCACGCCCAGGGCGGAAAGATCGTGGTGCAGCTGTGGCACGTGGGCCGCGTCTCGCACACCAGCCTGCAGCCCGGCAACGGCCAGCCGGTGGCCCCCTCGGCCATCACCGCCAAGACCAAGACCGTGCTGATCCAGGACGGCGTGCCGACCTTCACCGAAACCTCCGAGCCGCGCGCGCTCGATGCCGGCGAGATTCCCGGCATCGTCCACGGCTTCGCCACCGCCGCACGCAATGCAGTCGAGACCGCGGGCTTCGACGGCGTCGAGATCCATGGCGCCAATGGCTACCTGCTCGACCAGTTCCTCAAGGACGGCAGCAACCAGCGCAGCGACGACTACGGCGGCAGCATCGAGAACCGCGCGCGCTTCCTGCTCGAGATCGCGCGCGCCGTGGCCGACGCCGTCGGCGCGCGCCGCACCGGCATCCGCCTGTCGCCGGTCACGCCCGCCAACGACGTGCACGACAGCAACCCGCAGCCGCTGTTCACCTACGTGGTGAAGGAACTGGCGAAGCTCGACCTGGCCTACATCCACATCATCGAAGGCGCCACCGGCGGCCCGCGCGAGATCGCCGACCGGCCCTTCGACTACGAGGCGCTCAAGGCCGCCTACCGCGAGGCCGGCGGCAAGGCCGCCTGGATGGTCAACAACGGCTACGACCGCCCGCTCGCGGAAGAAGCCGTGAAGGAAGGCGACGACCTCGTGGCCTTCGGCAAGCCCTTCATCTCCAACCCCGACCTGGTGCGCCGCCTGCGCGAGCACGCGCCGCTCAACGAGCTCGACAAGGCCACCCTGTACGGCGGCGGCGCCAAGGGCTACACCGACTACCCCGCGCTGGCCTGAGGCTGCCGGCGACCGGCGCACGGTGCTTTCGGGTACCGTTGCGCCATGTCGCAGATCGAGAACCAGCTGGCCGCGCGCGGCCTCGTCCTTCCGCCCGCCGTCCAGCCGCCACCGGGCGTGGTGCTGCCCTTTCGCTTCGTACGCATCGTCGGACGGCGCGCCTTCGTCTCGGGCCACGGCCCGCTCAATGCCGACGGCAGCATCGCCGCGCCGCTGGGCAAGCTCGGGCGCGAGCTCGACGTGGAACAGGGCTACGCGGCCGCGCGCCTCACCGCGCTCGCGATGCTCGGCAGCCTGCAGCGCGCGCTCGGCGATCTCGACCGCATCACGGCCTGGACGCGCGTGTTCGGCATGGTCGCCTCGGCCCCGGGCTTCGACCGCCAGCCCTCGGTCATCAACGGCTTCTCCGACCTCGTGCTCGAGCTCTTCGGGCCCGAGGTCGGCGCGCATGCGCGCAGCGCGGTCGGCATGGCCGAGCTGCCGTTCAACATCCCGGTGGAGATCGAGGCCGAGGTGGAGATCGCCGAATGAGCGAAGCACCGCGCTGGACCCTGCGTCGTGCCGAAGCGGCCGATGCCGAAGCGATCCGCGACTGCGCGATCGCCGCCTTCAGCGTCTATCTGCCGCGCCTGCCGATCGTGCCGCTGCCGATGAGCAAGGACTACGCAAGCGCCATCGAGTTGCAACAGGTGTGGGTCGCCGCTCATGCTCAGGATGCCGCGGATGCCGCCGAGATCGCGGCCGCGCTCGTGCTCGACATCACCGACGAAGGCTTCCTGGTCGACGTGATCGCGGTGCGGCCCAGGCACCAGGGCAGCGGCGCGGGCCGCGCGCTGCTCGAGCTCGCCGAGCGCGAGGCGCTGCGCCAGGGCTTCGATTCGATCTACCTGTTCACCAACGAGAAGATGAGCGAGAACCGCGCGCTCTACGCGCGCATCGGCTATGTCGAATACCGGCGCCTGGTGCTCGAGAACCGCACGCGCGTCTTCCTGCGCAAGGCCTTGCGATGAGCGGCACGCCCGGGCTCGCGCGCATCCACCATGCCGCGATCATCTGTTCCGACTACGCGGTGTCGAAGCGCTTCTACAGCGAGGTGCTGGGCCTGCGCATCGTCGCCGAGCACCTGCGCGCCGAGCGCAACTCGTACAAGCTCGATCTCGCGCTGCCCGACGGCTCGCAGCTCGAGCTGTTCTCCTTTCCCGATCCGCCGCCGCGCGTCTCGCGCCCCGAGGCGCGCGGGCTGCGCCACCTGGCGTTCGAGGTGCCCGACGTGCGTGCCGCGGCCGAGGCGCTCGAGGCGCACGGCGTTGCCGTCGAGCCGATCCGCGTCGACGAGTACACGGGCCGGCGCTTCACCTTCTTCGCCGATCCCGACGGACTGCCGCTCGAGCTCTACGAAGCTAGCCCTTGCGCGTGAAGTCCACGCTGACCTTCAGGCCCGTCGGCTCGGCCGCCGCGAGCCGAAGCTCGGCCCCGAGCAGCTCCGCATAGCGCGCCACGATCGACAGGCCCAGGCCCGAGCCCTGCCCCAGCTTCTGCCCCGCGGGCCCCTGCGCCCAGCGCTGCATCAGCAGGCGCTGCGCGTCGAGCGGAATGCCGGGTCCGTCGTCGATCACGCTGAGCACCTCGCCGCTGACCTCGACCGTGATGGTACGGCCGCCATAACGCAACGCGTTGTCGATCAGGTTGTCGAGGATGCCTTCCACCAGCGCCTCGTTGGCCTGCACCGTCACGCTGTCGTCGAGGCCGCGCGCGCCCAGGTCCACGCCACGCGCATCGGCGCGCGCGAGATGCCGCAGCACCGTCTGCTCGGCCAGTGCATCGAGCCGCACGGGCGCGGTCTCGAGGCTGGTGCTGGCCTCGTCGGCCAATGCGAGCGCGAGCAACTGGTCGATCAGGTGGCTCGCGCGCTCCTGGCTCTTGGCCACCTGTTCGAGCTGCTCGCGCCATACCGAGGGCTTCTGCTGCGCGAGCCCGTAGTCGGCCAGCGCACGGATGCCCGCGAGCGGCGTGCGCAGCTCGTGCGCCACGTTGCCCACGAACTCGCGCTGCCCGCGCACGCTGTGGCCCAGCCGCTCGAACAGTGCGTTGACCGCCTCGCCCAGGTGCTGCAGCTCGCGCGAGGTCCGCACCACCGTCACCGGCGAGAGGTCGCGCACGTCGCGCCGGTCGAGGGCCTGCTGCAGGTCGCCGAGCGGCCGCAGATCGCGGCGGATGCCATGCCAGAGCCACACGGCGAGCAGCATCAGCAGCAGCACCTGTGGCGCCAGCGCATAGCCCAGCAGCTGCCGCACGAGCGCCGTGCGGCTCAGCGTGGTCTGCGCGATCACCACGCGGTAGGGCATCGAGACGCCGGGCTCGGCATCGTGCTCGAGCACCACCGCGCGCATCGGCTTGCCCTGGTAGGTGACGTCCGAGAAGCGGTAGCGCGCGCCGCCCACGGGCAGTGGCGCCTGCAGGTCGTCGGCACCCGAGATCAGGGTGCCGTCGAGCCGCTGCACCGAGAAGTTGACCTTGTCGATCTGGTCGAACAGCACCGTGGCCACCTCGCGCGGCGTGAGCAGCAGCTCGATGCCGCGCTCGCCCGCCTGCACGTTGGCCGACAGCGCATAGGCGTCGTCGAGCATGCCGCGATCGAAGGCCTGCTCGGAGAAGTAGTTCGCGATCACCAGCGCGATCACCGCGCCCACCATCCAGCTCAGCGCGAGCGGCACCAGCACGTTGCGCAGCACGCGCCGCGTGAGCGTGGACACCGCGCGCGGCGGGCTGGGCGTGATCCGCGCTGGCGCTGCTTCGCTGTCGCTCACGGTCGCGGCGCGCTCAGACTTCTGCTTCGAGCAGGTAGCCGATGCCGCGCAGGGTGCGGATGCCCGCGCCCGAGCCGACCAGCTTCTTGCGCAGCCGCGAGATGAAGGCCTCGAGCGCGTTGTCGCCCAGCGATTCGTCGAAGCTCGAGAGCTTGTCGGACAGCGCACGCTTGCTCACCGTGCGGCCCGGCGGGCTCATCAGTTCCCACAGCACCTCGAACTCGCGCGCCGGCAGGTCGAGCGGGCCGCTCGCGGTGGAGAAGCGCCGCGCCTTGCGATCGAGCTTCAGCTGGCCCAGCAGCACGATGTCTTCCGTGCCCTTCGCGCGGCGCACCAGCGCGCGCAGGCGCGCCTCGACCTCGGCCAGGTCGAAGGGCTTGCCGAGGTAGTCGTCGGCGCCCGCGTCGAGGCCCGCGATGCGTTCCTCGGTGCGGCCGCGCGCGGTGAGCACGAGCACCGGCGTGCGGTCGCCGCGCGCGCGTGCCTGTCGCAGCGCGGTGAGTCCGCTCGCGAGACCGCTGGTCGCGCTCGCGGTGGCGGGCAGGTTCAGATCGAGCAGCACCGCATCGAAGGGCTGCACGCGCCACAGGTGGTCGGCGTCCTCGACGTTGGTGGAGACATCGACGCGGTGACCAGCGTCCGCGAGGCTGCGAAGCATCACGTCGCGCAGCACGGCATCGTCTTCGACTAGCAGGATTCGCATGATTTTCGAGTGGGTTGAAGTGCCTATTCTTGCTCGCGGGAGGGTCAGCAGGCGGTCAGTACGACACGCGATAAACACGGCATGAGCATACGACAGCCCATCGCCGCACGGGCCCTTTTCATCGGGGCCGCATCGTCATGAGCGCACGCGAACCTTCCAGCCTGCTGAGCTTCGTGCACCCCGCCGTGCAACGCACCGCGGTCGTGCTGCTGCATGGTTTGTGCAGCACACCTGACGAACTGCTGACCGTGCAGTCCGCGCTGCGCGACGGCGGCTACGCGGTGCACCCGATGTCGATCCCCGGCTACTCCTTCGACGCCAATGCGCCGATGCAGCAGGCCGCGCCCTTCCAGCAGTGGCTCGACAGCATCGAGGCCCAGGTCGCGGCCCTGCGCGAGACGCACGAGCGCGTGCTGCTCGTGGGCATCTCGGCCGGCTCCTCGCTCGCGCTCGGCGCCGCCATCCGCTGCGGCGACGCGGTCGATGCGCTGGTGCTGATGTCGACCACGCTGCGCTTCGACGGCTGGGCCATCCCGCGCACGCAGATGCTGCTGCCGCTGGCCTACTACACGCCGCTGGGCCGCCTCTGGCAGTACCGCGAACGCCCTCCCTACGGCGTGAAGAACGAACGCGTGCGTGCCTGGATCGAGCGCGAGCTGCGCCACCGCAAGGTCTCGCGCGCGGGCAGTTCGGTGATCGGCGTGGGCCACCTGCGCGAGCACCATCGGCTGATCCGCCACGTGCGCGCCAACCTGCATCGCGTGCAATGCGACCGCGTGCTCGCGCTGCATGCGCAGCAGGACGAGGTGGCCAGCGTCGCCAACCTCGAGATCCTCGCGCGCGGCCTGCGCTGCCGGTCGTTCCGCAGCGTGGTGGTGAGCAACAGCTACCACATGATCACCATCGACAACGACCGCCAGCAGGTGGTGCGCGAGACCGTCGCCTTCGCCGACGAGGTCGCGCACGGCACGGGCGCCGATGCCCCGTCCTTCTCTCTGAAGGCTTCCTGAAAAGGAACGCGTTCGCCATCGCGATGCCCTCGATCCCACCCCACAATGAACCGTGCAAGGCGGTGTCGCGACGCTCGCCTTCCCCGCAACTGCCGCGCCGACCGATGGCACTCCCGCACGACGATCGTGCACCACGCTTCGCCTGAAAGGAACCAGCCCCATGTCCACCTCGCCCACCTTCAACAGCATCGCGCGCATCCTCGAGAACGACTTCCGCGTCGAGGCCAGCCTGGTCTCGCCGCAGACCGCGCTCGCCGACCTGGGCCTCGACTCGCTCGCGCTGATGGAGTTCGTCTTCGCGGTCGAGGATGCCTTCCACCTGCGCATTCCCGAGGACCGTCTCGATCCGCGAGAAGCGGGCATCACGCTGCAGCGCCTGTGCGAAGTGATCGATGCGGAGAGCGCTGCCGCGATGGCGAACACCGCGAACGCGCCTGAGGCGGCTCACGCATGAGCAGCGGTGTCGAACACGCGGTGATCGCTGCTTCGGCGCAGCGCATCGCGGCGCCGCCGGTGCGCGTCAGCGGCGTCGGTTTCGTCACGCCGATCGGCCGCACGCTCGAGGCCTTCGACGATGCGCTGTTCCATGGCCGCTCGGCCGTGCGCTCGCACACGCTCGCGATCCCCGGCATGGACAGCGTCGAGATTCCCGTGGCCGCCTGCGACTTCGATTCGAACGGCGTGCGCAGCATCTCGCGCCTGCCGCTGGACCGCGGCACCGCGATGGCCCTCGCGGCCGCGCAGGATGCCGCGGCGCAGGCCGGACTGGCGCGCGACAGCGTCGACCCCGAACGGCTGGGCATCTTCTGGGGCAGCGGCCTCGCGGGCGCGGGCAGCTTCGACAACACCACGCAGGCGCTCTATGCCGAGCAGCGCCGCATGCGGCCGACCACCGTGCTCACCGTGATGCCCAATGCGGCGGTGGCCGAGCTCGCGCTGCACTTCGGCGCGCACGGCGCGGCCATCGCCTATGCCTGCGCCTGCGCCTCCTCGGCAGTGGCGATCGGCGAGGCGATGCGCGCCATTCGCGGCGGCTGGATCGATGTCGCCATCGTCGGCGGCCACGACGCCATGCTCACGCCCGGGGTGATGGCGAGCTGGCAGGCGATGCGCGTGATGGCCGCGCCGCCGGCCGGCGCGCCCGAGACCGCATGCCGTCCCTTCTCGGGCGACCGCGCGGGCTTCGCGCTCGGCGAAGGCGCCGCGGCGCTGGTGCTCGAATCGGAAGCGCATGCGCGTTCGCGCGGCGCACTCGACACGGGCGATGGTGCGTCCTATGTGCTCGCCGGCTATGCCACCAACTGCGACGGCACGCACATCACGAACCCCGACAGCGCGGGCCAGGTGCGCGCGATGCGCGCAGCCCTGCGCGACGCGGGCATCGATGCCGCGCAGATCGGCCATGTGAACGCCCACGGCACCGCCACCATGGCCGGCGACGCGGCCGAGGCGGCCTCGGTGCGCGAGGTGTTCGGCAGCGCGATGCCGGTGTGCGCCACCAAGGCGATCCACGGCCATGTGCTCGGCGGCGGCGGCGCGATCGAACTGGTCGCGACCTTGCGCGCGCTGGCGCACGAGGCCGTGCCGCCGATCGCCAACCTGCGCGAGCCCGACGCGGCCTTCGAGCTGGACTTCGTGCGCGGCGAGGCGCGCGCCGTGCCCGGCATGCGCTGGGCGATGTCGAATTCCTTCGCCTTCGGCGGCACCAACGCCGTGCTGGTCGCTGGACGCATCGACGCCCCATCCCGCTGAGACTTCGCTGAAGTTTTTTCGCGCGCAGGAAGGCTCAAGGCAGGCAGTGCATCGGCTGGTGGTTCTCGTCGTGCCGGTGTTCGTGCTGCTGATGGCCTGGGAATTCGCCTGGGGCTGGCTCAAACAGCGCAACACCTACCGCTTCGCCGACACCGTCGCGAGCCTGAGCCAGGGTCTCTTGAGCCAGGCGCTCGCGGTCTGCACGCAGCTGTTCCAGATCGGCCTCTACGCGCTCGTCTATCCGCATGTCGCGCTGTGCACCGACGCGGGCTTCTGGAACAGCGCGCTCGGCTGGATCGCCGCGGTGCTGCTGTTCGACTTCTGCGACTACTGGCTGCATCGCGCGGGCCACGAGTCGGCGCTGTTCTGGGCCGCGCACGCGGTGCACCACCAGAGCCGGCGCTTCAATTTCTCGACCGCGCTGCGGCAGGAGAGCATGGTCGCCTTCCTCGGCTGGGCCTTCTACCTGCCGATGGCCGTGGTGGGCGTGCCGCCCGAGCAGTTCGGGCTCGCGGGGCTGATCGTGCTGGTCTACCAGTTCTGGATCCACACCGAGCACATCGGCAAGCTCGGCTGGTTCGACCGCGTGTTCTCCTCGCCCTCGAACCATCGCGTGCACCATGCCGTCAACGACGGCTACCTCGACCGCAACTACGGCGGCATGCTGGTGGTGTGGGATCGCCTGTTCGGCACCTTCGCCGAGGAGAGCGAGCGCTGCGTCTACGGCACGCGCAAGCCGCTCGCGGGCTTCGATCCGCTGCGCGCCGTGCTCGGCCCCTATGCGCCGCTCGCGCGCGATGCCTGGCACACACGGCGCTGGCGCGACAAGCTCGGCGTGTTCTGGCGATCGCCGGGCTGGCGGCCGGCCGACGTGGCGGCGCGCTTTCCCGAACCCGACTTCTCGCTCGAGGCGGCCGCCGCCCTCGACGATCCACCGGCCGGCCGTGCGCGCGCGATCGCGGCCACGCTGCATTTCGCGGGCTGGGTCGGCATGACGCTGGCCTTTCTCTGGCGCGCGGACGACATGGCTTTTCGCACCGGGCTCGAACTGCTGGCGCTGACGATCGCGGGTTTCTGGGCCGTGGGCGCGGTGCTCGATGCGCGGCTGCGCTTGCGCTGGGCCTGGCTCGCGCAGGTGCTGCTGCTGGCGCTCGCCGGCGCCCTCGTGTTCGCGGCCGGTTGAGCGGCTGCGCGGGATTGCTATCCTGCGGGCCCCTGATTGACCTCGACCATGGAGCCGCCGTGCGCCGACTTGCCACTTCCCACGACCTCGCCGCCGTCCATGCCCTCTACATGCACGAGAAGGTGGTGCGCTTCCTCGGCTACGACCCGATGCCGCTCTCGGACTTCCGGCCGATCCACGAGGAGCTGGTGCGCAGCGGCTGCTTCCACATCTGGGAAATCGAGGGCCGCATGGCCGGCTTCTACCGCGCCACGCGCTATCCGGGCCGCGTGGCGCACGTCGCCTGCCTTGGCACGCTCGCGGTGGACCCGGCCTTCCATGGCCGCGGCGTGGCGCTGGCCATGGTGAGCGATGCCATCGAGCAACTGCGCACGGCCGGCGTCAAGCGCATCGAGCTCTATGCCGAGAGCGACAACGCGCCCGCGCTGCGCTTCTACGAGAAGCTGGGCTTCGTGCGCGAGGGCACGTTGCGCAAGTTCTACAAGCGCGCCGGCGAGGCCGACTACATCGACGATCACCTGATGGCGCTGCTGCTCGACTGACAGGGTCTTAGGAACCCTTCCAGCGCCGCAGCAGCAAGGCATTGGCCATCACGCTCACGCTCGACAGCGCCATCGCCGCCCCGGCCACCACCGGGCTCAGCAGTCCGAAGGCCGCCAACGGAATCCCCGCCACGTTGTAGGCGAAGGCCCAGAACAGGTTCTGCCGGATCTTGGCCACGGTGCGTCCCGAGAGGTCGAGCGCCTGCGCCACCAGCGCGAGATCGCCGCGCATCAGCGTGATGCCCGCGGCCTCCATCGCCACGTCGGTGCCGCCATCGGCCGGTGCCATCGCGATGCCCACGTCGGCGGCCGCGAGCGCGGGCGCGTCGTTGGCGCCGTCGCCCACCATCGCGACCACGTGGCCGTCGCGGCGCAGCGCGCTCACCTGTTGCGCCTTGTCGGCCGGCAGCACCTCGGCGCGCACGTCCTCGGCCGCGATGCCCAGCCGCGCCGCCATGGCGCGCGCGGCGCGCAGGTTGTCGCCCGAGATCATCACCACGCGCAGGCCGCGCGCGCGCAGCGCGGCGACGGTCTCGGCGGCCTGCGGCTTGGGCTCGTCGGCAAAGGCCAGCAGGGCCAGTGCCTCGGCCGCGCCGGCGGCATCGAAGCGCAGCAGCGCCGACACCGTGGCGCCCTGCGCCTGCAGCCGGTCGACCTCGGCCGCGTCGACCTCGGCATCGAGCTCACGGCACCAGCGCAGGCTCGCGAGGGCCCAGGCACCGGCGAATTCGCCCTCGACCTCTCCGCGCACGCCGCGGCCGGGCATGGCCTGCATCGAACGCAGCGCCGGCACCGCCAGTTTCTTGTCGGCGGCGGCCACGAGCACGGCGCGCGCCAGCGGATGTTCGCTGCCGCTCTGCAGGCTCGCGGCCACGGCCAGCAACCGGTCGGCCTCGCCGCCATCGGCCAGCGGCACGAGCGCGGTCAGCACCGGCCGGCCCAGCGTCAGCGTGCCGGTCTTGTCGAAGGCCACGGTGTCGACGCGGTGCGCGAGTTCGAGCGAACGCGCGTCCTTGATGAGGATGCCGCGCCGTGCCGCCACGCCCGTGCCCGCCATCACCGCCACCGGCGTGGCCAGGCCCAGCGCGCAGGGGCAGGCGATGACCAGCACGGCCACCGCGTGGATCAGCGCGGTCTCGATGTCGGCGCCGCCGAGCAGCATCCAGCCGCCGAAGGTGAGCAGCGCGATCACCAGCACCACCGGCACGAAGATGGCCGCCACCTTGTCGACCAGCCGCTGGATGGGTGCCTTCGCGGCCTGCGCATCCTCGACCAGCCGGATGATGCGCGCGAGCACGCTCTCGGCACCGACCGCGCGCACCTCGACCACCAGCCGGCCGTCGCCGTTGACGGCACCGCCGGTCAGCGGGTCGCCCGGTCCCTTGGGCACGGGCAGCGGCTCGCCGGTCAGCATCGACTCGTTGACCTCCGATTCGCCCTCGACCACGCGCGCATCGGCCGGCACGCGTTCGCCGGGACGCACCGCGAGGCGGTCGCCCACCATCACCTCGGCCAGCGGCACGTCGCTCTCGCCGCGCGGGCCGACCAGGTGCGCCACCTCGGGCCGCAACTGCTGCAGCGCGCGGATCGCCGAGGTCGCCTGGCGCTTGGCGCGCGCCTCGAGCCACTTGCCCAGCAGCACCAGCGTGATGACCACCGACGAGGCCTCGAAGTACAGGTGCGGCACCATCCCGTGGCCCGCGTGCTCGCCGGTGGCCGAACGCCACCAGAGCCACAGCGAGAGTCCGTAGGCCGCGCTGGTGCCGAGCGCGACCAGCAGGTCCATGTTGCCGGTGAGCGCACGCGCCGCATGCCAGCCCGCGCGGTAGAAGCGCGCGCCGAGCCAGAACTGCACCGGCGTCGCGAGCAGCAGTTGCAGCCAGGGATCGAGCATCCAGTCGCGGCCGAAGAACTCGCCGACCATCGGCAGCATCAGCGGCGCCGACAGCGCGAGGCCGACCGCCACCGGGCCGAAGCCGTGCCAGGGCGACAGCGCCGCGGCTTCCTCCTGCGCATCGGCCGCGGCGCGCGGCTCGTAGCCGGCGGAGCGCACCGCGCGGCGCAGCCTCGCATCGATGTCCTCGCCGCCCTGCGCCTGCGCCACCACGCGCGCCGATTCGGTCGCGAGGTTCACGCTGACGTCCTGGACGCCGGGCACGCCCTTGAGCGCGCGCTCCACGCGCATCACGCAGGACGCGCAGGTCATGCCGCCGACCGAGAGGTCGAGCGTGAGATTCGGCAGAGGCCGTGCTTGTACGTTTTCCATGCTGCGAAGGCTAAAGCTTCACACCATGGCAAGGTCAAGCGCGGCAGGAAGAGTCCCTGGACTGGACATTGACATCGTGGCAAGGTTCAGACTTCGGTTTCCGAACGGGCCAACGCCCACCTTGTCATCCACGAAGGAGCAGAAACGATGAGCCAGAAATTCCAGGTCGCGGGCATGAGCTGCGGACATTGCGTGAACGCCGTGCAGAACGCGGTGCAGACGGTCGACCCCGAGGCCCAGGTCACGGTCGACCTCGAGACCGGCCATGTGGACGTGCTGAGCCAGCAGCCGCGCCAGGACCTGGTGGCGGCGATCGAGAACGCCGGCTACCGGGTGCAGTGACGGTGCCGGTCACGCACGGCCCCGTGGCGATCGGCGAGGCCGCCCGGCTGTCGGGCGTGTCCGCGCGCATGGTGCGCCACTACGAGGGCCTGGGCCTGCTGAGCGCGGTGGCGCGCACCGACAGCGGCTACCGCCAGTACGGCGATGCCGACATCCACACGCTGCGCTTCATCAAGCGCTCGCGCGACCTCGGCTTCTCGATGGAGGAGATCGCCGAGCTCGTGGGCCTGTGGCACGACCGCCGGCGCACGAGTTCGAGCGTGAAGCGCATCGCGCAGAAGCACCTCGAGGAACTGGAGCAGCGCATCGCCGACATGCAATCGATGCGCAGCACCCTGGCCCACCTGGTGCACTGCTGCCACGGGGATGCGCGGCCCGAGTGCCCGATCCTCGACGACCTGTCGAAGACCGCCTGACGGCTCAGGCGCCCCGGACCAGCGACAGCACCTTGCCCGCATCGAGCGTGCGGGCCTTCTCCTGGATCGCCGGCAGGTAGCGCGACTGCAGGCCCTGGCCTTCCTGCACCACGCCCGAGAAGGCGTCCTTGAGCATCTGCGTCGACAGCGTGCGGCCGCCCGCGTAGTAGCGCTTGGCGACATGGCCCAGCGCATAGGTGGTCGCGAAGCTCATGCCCGAACTCACGGCCTGCTTGCCGACGCCGCGCAGCAGGCCGCCGCCCACCTTGCCGAGCAGCCCGCCCAGCAGCTTGCGCCCGGCCTGCTCGAGGTACTGCGAGGTCAGGCCCACACCCACGGTGGCGATGAAATCCTTGACGTGGCCGCTGTCGAGCTCGTAGCCATGCGCCTTGCCGATGCGGTAGACCAGCTTCATCTGCAGCGGAATGATCGCCATGGTCGACAGCGTCTCGGGCAGCAGCTCGAGCGCGCCGTTGAGGATGGCGGCATTGAGGATCGACTTGTCGAGCTCGGCGCTGTCGGGCGTGAGCGGCGACGCGCCCGCCGCGACGGCCGGTACCGGCGCCGCGGCCACCACGGCTCCCGCGGAGGCACCGGCCACCGCCCCGGCCGCCGCGATCTCCTCGGCCTGGTTCGAGAACTGCGCCGCCGAGGCATCGAGCCCGAGCGAGGTGCGCACGTCGGCCAGGAACATCCGCTCGGCCTGCGACTGCGCGCCGTCGGCATCGCACACGCACACCGCCATCTCGTAGGCGAGCTGCTTCGCCTCGGTGCTCTGCAGCTGCGCCGCCACCGACGGCAGCGAGACGCGCTTCATCAACACGTCCTGGTAGAGCGTCGGCAGGTTCAGGCCGTCGGTTTGCGACAGCCCTTCGGCGATGCGCTTGATCTCGGCGCGCTCGCGTTCGTGCTTTTCGCCGTCGACGAAGGCGGCCAGCAGGCTGAGGGTCACGATGGCCTGGGTTTCGGAAGGTGTCACGGCTGGAATTTCCACAAGGTGAAGGACGAAGTTCGGTCGGATGACCGGGGGAAGGTTCCGCCGCGCGTTCTCCCCACAAAGCGGGTGCAACTCTGTGGATAACCACAGAACTACTTTGTAGGGGCGCGGCAAGTTATTGATTTTTATGAGGAATCTACAGACCGCTTAAAAATTAGGCAATGAATTTCCTCACCCGAAAAACGCCTTTCGCAGATTTCCGGAGGGCTGTCAAAGGACAACTCTGGGGAGAGTTCTGGCACAAGCAGGTGGTTATCCACAGCGCCGGACGGATGCGCCAGGTTGTCCCTTTGGCCGCGACAGCACAAAAGCACGGCTGCGCACAGTGACCGCTGTATGACAAGTGCTTGTCACATAACGAAAAAATCGGCCTGTCCACAGAAGGGGCGGACCCTTATCTACTACTACTAATTTGAATAAGAAGAATAAGAAATAGAGAGAGACCAAAGGTCGCGCCCGAAAAAAAGTCCGAAGGCCGCGCCTCGTTGCAACGCCGTCGACGTGGCTGGCGTCCGCCCCGTGGCGCTCGCTACCATCGCCGGATGAGCTTCAAACCGCGGATCCTGATCGCCGAAGACGAATCGGGCATCGCCGACACCCTTCAGTACGTGCTCAAGAGCGACGGCTTCACGCCCGTCTGGTGCGCCACCGCGGAAGACGCGCTGGCCCAGTTCGCGCAGGAAGCGCCGGCGCTCGCGATACTGGATGTGGGATTGCCCGATATGAACGGCTTCGAGCTGTTCAAGCGGCTGCGCACGCTGAACCAGGCCATGGGCGGACCGGAGGTGCCGATGCTGTTCCTCACGGCGCGCAGCGACGAGATCGACCGCGTGGTGGGGCTGGAGCTCGGCGCCGACGACTACGTCGCCAAGCCGTTCTCGCCACGCGAACTGGTGGCGCGCGTGCGAACCATCCTGCGGCGCAGTGCGCGTGGAGGCTCGCCAGGAGGCACAGGAGCGTCCGCGGGCGGCGGGCAGGGGGTCCCCCATGCGCTCGCCCCCCAGACGTCGCCTGCGCCCGCTCAACCGCCCGCAGCGCCACCATTGCCCTTCATGCTCGACCAGGAGCGCATGCAGATCCGCTACTACGGCCGCCTGCTCGAACTCTCGCGCTACGAATACGGCCTGCTGCGCCTGCTGGTGCAGCGCCCGGGACGCGTGTTCACGCGCGACGAGCTGCTCGAGCGGGTCTGGGACGATGCCAGCGAGAGCTTCGACCGCACCGTCGATGCCCACATCAAGACCCTGCGCGCCAAGCTCAAGGCGATCGCGCCCGAGGTCGAGCCGATCCGCACCCTGCGCGGCACCGGCTACGCCCTCAACGAAGAACTGCCCGCCAGGATCTCGTGACCCGGCGCACGCGCATCTTCATCGGCATCCTGCTGATCTACACGGCCGGCATCGCCTTCCTGCTGTACCGCGTCGTCTCCGACATCGATCCGCGCTACCGCGAGTCGGCCGAGGAATCGCTGGTCGAGACCTCGCAGCTGGTGGCCAGCCTGGTCGAGCAGGACGTGATCGCGGGCGCCATCAACACGGCGCGGCTCGAGCCGCTGTTCCGCACGCTCTATGCGCGCGAGTTCTCGGCCCAGATCTACAACCTGCACAAGAACCGGGTCGAGTTGCGCGTCTACGTGACCGACCGGGGCGGGCGCGTGATGTTCGATTCGCTCGGCCGGCACCTGGGTGCCGACTATTCGAAATGGAGCGACGTGAGCCGTACGCTGGCCGGGCTCTACGGCGCGCGCACCTCGCGCGACGTCGACGTGGATCCGCGCACTTCGGTGATGTACGTGGGGGCGCCGATCCGCTGGAACAACGAGATCGTCGGCATGGTCAGCGTGGGCAAGCCGGTGCAGAGCTTCGGCCAGTTCGTGGAGGATGCGCGGGCGCGCACGATCTGGGTCGGCGTGGGTTCGGCGCTGGCGCTGCTGCTGCTCGCGGTGATCGTCTCGGTCTGGCTGGTGCGGCCCTTCGGGCTGATCCGCGACTACTGGGGCTGGGTGCGCGCGCAACGCAGCCTGAGCCTGCGGCGCATGGCGCGGCGCGCGGTCGATGCGGTGCGCAGCGGCTTCAGCGAGATGCGCGACACGCTGACCGGCCGCAACTACGTCGCCGACTACGTGCAGACCTTCACCCACGAGGTGAAGAGCCCGCTGTCGGCGATCCGCGGCGCGGCCGAGCTGCTGCAGGAACCCTCGATGCCGCACGAGGAGCGCGAGCGCTTCCTCGCCAACATCGCGCGCGAGACCCAGCGCATCCAGGAGATCGTCGACCGCATGATGGAGCTGACCGCGCTCGAAACCCGGCACGCGCTCGAGCGCACCCAGCCGGTGGCGCTGGCGCCGCTGATCGAGGACATCGCGACCGGCGCGCAGAGCGCGGCGGCCCAGCGCAACATCCGGGTGCAGGTGCACGTGCGCGAAGGCACGGGCGCGAACGCTTCGGTCGAGGGCGATCCTTTCCTGCTGCGCCGCGCGATCAGCAACCTGCTGGACAACGCCATCGATTTCTCGCCCACCGGCAGCGAGGTGCTGATCAACCTGGAAACCACCTCGCGGCTCGCGCGCGTGAGCGTGCGCGACCGCGGGCCGGGCATTCCCGACTACGCGCAGGAGAAGGTCTTCCAGAAGTTCTATTCGCTGGCGCGGCCGCACAGCCAGAAGAAGAGCACCGGGCTGGGCCTGGCCTTCGTCAAGGAGATCGCCGCGCTGCACCACGGCCGCATCGAGCTCGGCAACGCGACGCGCGGCGGCGCGGTGGCCACGCTCACGCTGCCGCTGCTGCCGGCCTGAGCTACTGGCGCCCGATCAGCGCGAGGTAGTCGCGGCGCGTGCCTTCGCTGACCGAGGCGATCAGCTGTTCGTACGGGGTCTTGTGGCGCGCCAGCATGCGCGCCGAGGCCACCATCTTCGACTTGCAGAACCAGTGGCAGGTGTGCTGCATCAGGAACAGTTCGGCCGAGAGCATGTAGGCCTTGTCCTTGGGACTGCGGCCGGCGCGGTTGTGCATCACCTCGTCGATGCCGCGCGCATGGATCGCGAAGGCCGCGCGCAGGTCGAAGGTCTCGCGCGGAAACAGCAGGTGCGCATAGGGCAGGGTCGCCAGCGGCGAGGTGCTCACGCGCGCCTGCGCGGCATCGACGCGCGCGAACTCGGCGGCGAAATTGGAGAACTGGGCCGCGAGCCGTGCCTCGGTCGCGTCGAGCACGCCCCAGATCTGCTGGCGCCGCTCGGGATCGTCCTCGCCGAGGCAGCGCAGGTAGCCCTCGGTGAGGTTCTCCATCAGCTTCTCGATCTGGTAGTTGCCCAGGTGGTGCGCCAGCAGCGCGATGCGCCGGCGCTGGTCGTGGGACTTGAGGAAGTAGGCGCCGATGGCGATCAGTGCCACCAGGGTGAGGATTTCCATGGACTTGGGAACGGGCGAACGGGAAGGAAGGGAGTGCGCCGAGTGTAGAGACCCCGGCGCGGCCCTTGTCGCCCGCCGTCCTAGCGGAAGAAGTCCAGGATGCGGTTGCGCTCCTCGGGCTGCGGCGGCGCGCCGATCGGCACGCCGGTCAGCACCTCGACCGGCTGCGGCGCCACCTCGGGCTCGAGGCCCAGGCTCGCGACGCCGCGGCCTGGTGCGTAGTCGTCGAAGTAGAGTTCGCCGTCCACGTGCACCAGGCCGGGCGGCTCGGGCAACTGCGCCACCGGCACGCCGCGCAGCGCGGTCTGCATGTAGCCGGTCCAGATCGGCAGGCTCAGGCTGCCACCGGTCTCGCCGCGCACGCCGAGCTGGCGCGGCGTGTCGTAGCCGATCCAGGTCACGCCGACCATGGTGGGCTGGAAGCCCGCGAACCAAGTGTCGAAGGAATCGTTGGTGGTGCCGGTCTTGCCGAACAGGTCGTCGCGCTTGAGCGCCTGGTAGGCCTTGAAGCCGGTGCCGTTGCGCACCACGCTCTGCAGCAGCGAGTCCATCAGGTAGGCGTTGCGCGCGGGGATCGCGCGGTTGCTTTCGTCGAGCGCCGGCGGCTCGGTTTCCATCAGGACCTTGTCCTTGGCATCGGTCACGCGCGTCACGAGGTAGGGATTGACGCGGTAGCCGCCGTTGGCGAACACCGAATAGCCGGCGGCCATCTGCAGCGGCGTGACCGAGCCCGCGCCGAGCGCCATCGGCAGGTTGGCCGGATGCTTGTCCTTGTCGAAGCCGAAGCGCGTGATCCAGTCCTGCGCGTAGTCGGTGCCGATCGACTGCAGCACGCGGATCGTCACCAGGTTCTTCGATTTCATCAGCGCGGTGCGCAGCGGCATCGGGCCTTCGAAGCCGCCGTCGAAGTTCTTCGGTTCCCAGGGCTGGCCGCCGTTGGCGCCGGGCTCGAAGTACAGCGGCGCGTCGTTCACCACGGTGGCGGGCGTGAAGCCCTTCTCGAGCGCGGCCGAGTAGATGAAGGGCTTGAAGCTCGAGCCGGGCTGGCGCCAGGCCTGCGTCACGTGATTGAACTTGTTCTTGCTGTAGTCGAAGCCGCCGACCAGCGCCTTGATCGCGCCGGTGCGCGGGTCCATGCCGATGAAGGCGCCCTCGACCTCGGGCAGCTGCGTGATCTCCCAGCTGTTCTTGGCCGTGCGCGCCACGCGGATCACCGCGCCGCGGCGGATCTTGATGTTGGGCTGCGCCTTGACCGCCAGGCCCGACTGCGCGGGGCGCAGGCCTTCGCCCGTGATCTCGATCGCCTCGCCGTTCGCGCGCACCGCGCTGACCTGCTTGGACGAGGCATCGAGCACCACGGCCGCGATCACGTCGCCGTTGTCGGGATGCTCGGCCAGCGCGTCGTCGACCGCCTCGTCGACTTCCTTCGGGTCGTCGGGCAGGTCGACGAACTTCTCGGGGCCGCGGTAGGGCTGGCGGCGCTCGTAGTCCATGATGCCGCGGCGCAGCGAGCGGTAGGCCGCCGACTGGTCGGCCGCCACCAGCGAGGTGTAGACCTTCATGCCGCTGGTGTAGATGCTGTCGCCGTACTGCGAATGCATCATCTGGCGCACCGTCTCGGCCACGAATTCGGCATGCAGCCGGTTCGGGTCGGCGGCATCGCGCAGGTGCAGTTCTTCCTTCTTCGCCTCGGCCGCCTGCTCGGCGGTGATGAAGCCGGTCTCCTGCATGCGGTCGATCACGTAGAGCTGGCGCGCGCGGGCGCGGCGCGGATTGGCCACCGGGTTGTTGGTGCCCGGTGCCTTCGGCAGGCCCGCGAGCATCGCGGCCTCGGCGATCGTGATGTTGGCCAGCGGCTTGCCGAAGTAGGCATCCGATGCCGCGGCGAAACCGTAGGCACGGTTGCCGAGGTAGATCTGGTTCATGTAGATCTCGAGGATCTGGTCCTTGCTCAACTGCTGCTCGAGCCGCAGCGACAGCAGGATCTCGTAGGCCTTGCGGCTCAGCGTGCGCTCGGAGCTCAGGTAGACGTTGCGCGCCACCTGCATCGTGATGGTGGAGGCGCCCTGCTTGCGTCCGCCCTTGAGGCTGGCCACCGCCGCGCGCAGGAAGCCCTTGTAATCGACGCCGCCGTGGTCGTAGAAGCGCGCGTCCTCGACCGCGAGCACCGCGTCCTTCATGACCTTGGGGATCGCCGCGAAGGGCGTGAGGTTGCGGCGCTCCTCGCCGAATTCGCCGAGCAGCTCGCCGTCGGACGAAAACACGCGCAGCGGTTGCTTGGGCCGGTAGTCGGCGAGTTCGGAGCTGTCGGGCAGGCGCGGCGAGATCAGGGCGATGGCGACGGCGCCCGCGACCGCGAGCACCAGCACGCCCGAGCCCGCGACGATGGCGCTCCAGACGGCGATGCGCTGCCAGCGCGGTGGTTCGGGGGCGTCGGGTGAGCGGGGCTTGAAGGGATTGAACATGAGGGAGGTCCTGCTATTGAGAGAGTCCGCGCAGGCGCGGGTTCCGGGCCAGCCGCGATGCGCTCGCGGCCAGCATGGCGGCGTCGATGGCGCCGCGGCTCTCGGCCTGCCGCGCGCAGTGCATCGCGTCGAAGTACTTGTCGTGGTCGTAGGCGACCAGCAGCAGGTCCACGCCGGCATTCAGCGCACGCACCGTGGCGTTGCACAGGCCCCGGTCGTAGGCTGCACCCATCGTGAGATCGTCGGTGACGAGCAGGCCGTCGTGCCCCCACGCGCCGCGAATCACGGACTGCACGATTTTGCGCGAGAACGATGCCGGATGGTCGGGGTCGAGTTCTGGAACGGTCACATGGGCGAGCATGACAGCCGCTTGTGTCGAAGCCGACACCTCTTGAAACGGTTTCCAGTCATGTGTTGCAAGTCGGGCCGTGGGTGTGCGGAGGAAGCCGGCTTCGTGGTGCGTGTCCTCGGCCACGCCGGCCAGTCCCGGAAAGTGCTTGAGCGTGCCTTGCACGCCGGCCGCTTCGAGGCCCTGCTCGTAGGCCCGCGCTACCTCGGCGACGAGGGCCGGGTCGGCCGAGATCGCGCGTTCGTCGATGCGGGTGTGCAGGTCCCAGCGGCCCGGCGCGCGGCCGGTGCGCAGGTCGACCACGGGGCTGAAGTTGAGCGTGATGCCCAGCGCGGCGAGCGCCCTGCCCTGCTGCTCGCCATAGGCACGGGCGCGTTGCGCGAGTTCGTTCTCGGGCACGTCGGCATCGATCAGGGTGGCCAGCGAAGGCTGGCGTTCGATCAGCGGCGAGAGCCGCGACACGGCGCCGCCTTCCTGGTCGGTCGCGACGATCAGCGGCGGCAGGCCGGCTTCCGTGCGCAAGTCTTGAAGGCTCGAGATCTCCTCGCGCAGCTGCGTCGCGCTGCGGCCCTTGACGTTGCGGCCGGTCACGAAGATGCCGCCGATCGTGCCGTGGCGCGCGAGCTCGCGCAGCATCGGCATCTCGGCGTTCTCGTAGCCGACGATGAAGTGCGCGCCGAGCCTGCGTGCCTGCGCGTCCGATGCGGCGAGCACTTCCGCGCGGCGCTGGCGGCTCGAGAGCTCGTCGGCTCCGCTGCAGAGCATCACCGCGCACAGCAGCCCGAGCAGCATCGGGCGCAGCGAACGGCGCGCGAAGCGCCAGACGATCGCCACGCCGCTGCCCGCGAGCGCGAGCAGCAGCGGTACTTCCCAGGCGTGCATGAAGCGCAGGTGCGGATCCTTCAGGTGCCAGGCCCAGAAGCAGAGGAAGGCGAGTGCCAGCCAGCCCAGGGCACCGAGCGCGACGCGCAGCGCTTTCATGTGGGATCGATGAGAGCCGCCGGTGCGGCCTCGGGCCGGCGCGACAGCGCATACCAGTCGACCTTGCGCGTCATCAGCATCAGCGCCGAGAGCATGCCGAAGATCAGCAGCGCACCGAGCAGCAGCGCATTGCTCTCGGAGGCCAGCAGTCCATAGAGCGCACCGTACAGCACCGCGACGAAGGCCGCGAAACCGGCGCCGCGCTTCCAGCTGCCGAGCACGGCGGCGAAGTAGATGCCCAGCAGCAGCACGCTCGCGCCGGCCGCGCCTGCATAGGCGAGCCAGAAGGCCAGCTTCTCCGACAGCGCGAGCAGCAGCAGGAAGAAGATCGCGATCGACAGGCCCACCAGGCCGTACTGCACCGGATGCAGCCGCAGCTTGCGGAACAGCTCGAACATGAAGGCGGCCATCAGCACCAGGCCGATGAAGAGCGCGCCGTACTTGCCCGCGCGGGTGCTCATCGAATAGACATTGATCGGCTGCGCGAGCGAGACGTCGAAGCTCTGCGGATGGAAGGGCTGCGGGCCGGCGCGCACGTTGCCGTTGGCCGAGGCCGCCGCCACGTCGCCGCGGCCCGCGAGGTCGGCGCGCACCTGTTCGCGCGCCGAGCTCACGAGCGAGGACACGCGCCAGTGCGCATCGAAGCCCTGCGGCGTGACCTCGCGCTGGGCCGCGAGGAAGCGGCCGCCGAAGCTCGGATGGGCCCAGGGCGACTTCAGGTGCGCGCTGGTCTCCTCGGCGATCGGCACCATCGACAGGGTGTCCTGACCGACCAGCGACAGCTTCATCTCGAAGGGCAAGGGCGCGCGCGTCTGCCAGGCGGCCAGCGCCGCGGCACCGAGCGGCGCGTGGATGCCGTTGGCGAACCAGGAATCGTCGGGCAGGCCGGGCACGCGCTGGCGCAGCCGCAGTTCGGCGCCGTTCACCGTCAGCGCGGGCGATCCGTCGAGGCCGCGCAGATCGCTCACGTTGAAGGCCACGAGCGGCGTCTTGAATTCGATCTTCGAATCGGGCTCGCTGTGCGCGACCGCCTCGGGGTCGAAGGCCGCGAAGCCGCCCGACAGGGTGGCGTCGAGCGTGTAGAACGGGATCTTGAAGATGCCGCGGTAGCGCTGCTGCGGCGTCATCGAGCCCTCGATGTGCAGCTTGTCGGGGAAGACCACGTGCGCCATCTCCTTGCTGCGCGCCTCCTGGCCGATCACCTTGCCCTGCGCGTCGCGCAGCGGCTCCATCCAGCGCTCGACATAGGGCACCAGCAGCAGCGGACCGACCACGGTCTGCGGGCCCGCGTAGGTGGCGGCCAGCTCGGCGGCGGCCTCGCGCTGGCTGTCGCCGCGCTCGTTGTTGATGCGGTCGATCTCGGCCAGCGGAATGCACAGCAGCAGCACCAGGAGCAGCAGCCCTCCCACCTTGGCCAGCATCGAATCCTTCAGAAGTTGCAGCATGTTTTTCTCTCCTCGTTGACGACGGACCGGATGCTCGCCGCGCGATCCGAAGCCCGTGTGAAGCGGGGCGGCGCGGCGACTTCACGCGGACTTCACACAACGCGGCGGACTTCAAGAAGCCTTCCCATTGCCTTCTCGCGGGCTGGCGACAGTGCGGGCCATCCGACAACCGACAAGAGGACCCGACATGCACACCCCCCTAGCCCATCGACCCGGCCGCTGGCTCTGGCTGGCGACACTGAGCCTCGCGATGGCGGGCTTCGTCGCGCTGAGCCTGAATCCCGTGCATGCGCAGGAAGCGGCCGCGCCGCGCCTGAAGACCGAGAGCCCCTATTTCTTCGTGAAGAGCGACGACCCCTCGATCGACCGGCTGCCGCTCAAGGGCACCGAGGTCTCGGTCAAGATTTCGGGCGTGATCGCCGACGTGACGGTGACCCAGACCTACCGCAACGAGGGCCAGCGCCCCATCGAGGCCAAGTACGTGTTCCCGGGCTCGACCCAGGCGGCCGTGAGCGGCCTCAACGTACGCCTGGCCGACCGCCTGATCACCGCGCAGATCCGCGAGAAGCAGCAGGCGAAGATCGAATACGACACCGCCAAGCGAGAAGGCAAGACCGCCGCGCTGCTCGAGCAGCACCTGCCGAACGTGTTCCAGATGAACGTCGCCAACATCCTGCCGGGCGACGACGTGAAGGTGGAACTGCGCTACAGCGAGCTGCTGGTGCCGCAGTCGGGCAACTACGCCTTCGTGTTCCCCACCGTGGTGGGCCCGCGCTACAACAGCCCACAGTCCTCGAATGCGCAGGCGCCCTGGGTCGGCCAGCCCACGCTGCGCGCGGGCGTGGCGGCCGGCACCGCCTTCCAGCTCAAGGCCAGCATCGACACGCCGATGGGCCTAAAGGAGATCCGCTCGGCGACGCATGCCATCGAGGTGAAGAAGAGCGACGAGGACCGCCATGCCGAGATCGTGCTGGCGGCCGACGGCCGCCCGGCGGACAACCGCGACTTCGTGCTCGACTACCGGCTCGCGGGCGAGAAGATCGAATCGGGGCTGATGCTCTACAAGGGCCAGGGCGAGAACGCCGAGAATTTCTTCCTCGCGATGGTCGAGCCGCCCAAGGCCGTGGCCGCCAGCGCCATCTCGCCGCGCGACTACATCTTCGTGGTCGACATCTCGGGCTCGATGCATGGCTTCCCGCTCGACACCGCGAAGGTGGTGCTCGAGCGCCTGATCGGCGGCCTGCGTCCCAGCGACACCTTCAACGTGCTGCTGTTCTCGGGCAGCAACAGGATGCTGTCGCCGACCTCGGTGCCCGCGACCCGCGCCAACATCGAACAGGCGCTGGCCACCATCAAGAACTTCAACGGCAGCGGCAGCACCGAGTTGATCCCGGCACTGAAGCGCGTGTATGCGGAACCGAAGGACGAGAAGGTCTCGCGCACCGTGGTGGTGGTGACCGACGGCTACGTGACGGTGGAGCGCGAGGCCTTCGAACTGGTGCGCAACAACCTCTCGAAGGCCAACGTGTTCGCCTTCGGCATCGGCTCCTCGGTCAACCGCAGCCTGATGGAAGGCATCGCGCGCGCCGGCATGGGCGAGCCCTTCATCATCACCGACCCGGTGCAGGCGCCCGAGCAGGCCGCGCGCTTCCGCCGCATGGTCGAGTCGCCGGTGCTGACCAGCGTGAAGGCCACCTTCGGCGGGCTCGACGTGTACGACGTGGAGCCGCAGGCGCTGCCCGACGTGCTGGGCGAACGTCCGGTGATCGTGTTCGGCAAGTGGCGCGGCGAAGCGCGCGGGCGCGTGATCGTCGAGGGCCAGGGTGCCGAGGGCCCATACCGCCAGGAAGTGCGCATCGATGCGCGCACGCGCCAGGACACGGCCGCGCTGCGCACGCTGTGGGCGCGCCATCGCATCCAGAGCCTCAGCGACCAGGAAGCGCTCGAAGGCAGCGCCGCCTTCAAGGACCGCATCACCGAGCTCGGCCTCAAGTACAGCCTGCTGACCCAGTACACCAGCTTCATCGCGGTCGACAAGGTGGTGCGCAATGCCGCGCCGCAGGACAGCGCCAGCGTGAACCAGCCGCTACCGATGCCACAGGGCGTGAGCGACAGCGCGGTGGACGGCGGCGCGCTCGGCGCCGAGGTGCCGAGCACCCCCGAGCCCGAGACGCTGGGCGCGATCGCGGTCGTGCTCTCGGTGCTGGCGATGCTGCGCCGCCGCGCGCGCCGCCACGATGCGCGCCGCTTCACGGCTTGAGCGGGGGCACGACACCATGTCACTGGCTACGCTGGCCCATCGCCATCCACGCGTCGTGGATTGGGGCATCCGCATCGACCGTTTTCCGGCCGCCGGCTGGCTGGCCCTGCAGTTTGCCGCGCTCGCGCCCACCTGGGCCTGGATGCTGCGGCGCATGATCGACGGGTCGGACGATCCGCTCGGGCTGCTGGCGCTGGTCGCGCTCGCGGCATTGGCCTGGCAATGCCGCGGCGAGTTGCGTGCCGCGCCGCGGCTGGGCTGGCTCGCACTGGCCGGCACCGGCACGCTCGCGGCGACCGTGCTGCGCACCGGCCTCGGCAGCCTGCCCGCGCTGCCGCCGCTCGCGGCCGGCCTGCTGGCGGTGCTGTCGCTGGCGGCGGGCCTCATGGCCTTCCTGCCGCGCCGCGTGGCGGCCGTGCCGGTCGCGGGTCTCGCGGTGCTGGCACTGCCGCTGCTGTCCTCGCTGCAGTTCTACGCCGGCTATCCGCTGCGCGTGGTGACGGCCGAGGCCAGCCGCTGGCTGCTGGCTCCGGGCTTCGAGGTGGTGCGCGAAGGCAGCACCCTGCTGATCGATGGCCGGATGGTGATCGTCGACGCGCCGTGCTCGGGCGTACAGATGGTCTGGCTCGGCTACTTCACGGCCTGCGCCGTCGCGCTGTGGGCGCGGCGCGCCGACCGTGGCTTCCTGGCCCGGCTGCCGCTGGTCGGCCTCGCGGTGCTGGCCGGCAACATCGTGCGCAACAGCGTGCTGATCGCCTGCGAGGGCGCCGGCCATCCGCTGGCGCCGTGGGCGCACAACGCGCTGGGCCTGGCGGTGCTGGCGCTGGTGTGCGGTGCCATCGCGCGGCTGATGGCGCGCGAGCCAAGCGAGGCGGGCCTCGACTTCGTCATGCGGCCCGTTCCAGGCCTGATCACCACCCAGGGAGGCCGCCGTGTCGACACTGCCCATTGAGCACATGTTCGAGCGCTTGTTCGCGAACCATTTCATCAACCGCATGGGCCACAAGACGCTGTTCGCCGCCGCCATGCTGCTGTGCATCCTGTGGTCGACCGCCGCCGCGCTGCGCACGCCGAGGGAAGCCGAGCCGGTGGCGGCCACGATCGAATGGCCGCGCGAATGGGAGGGCGCCGCGCTGCGTCCGCTCGCGCTCAGCGAGGTGGAGCAGCGCTTCGCCGACCGCTTCCCGGGCGCCATCGGCCGCATGACCGACGGCCGCCAGACCCTGGTGATGCGCGAGGTGCGCCAGCCCACGCGCATGCTGCATCCGGCGGCCGACTGCTACCGCGCGCTCGGCTATCGCATCGCGCAGGAGCGGCTGGAGCACCAGGTGCAGGCCGGCGAGCCGAATTTGTGGCGCTGTTTTGTTGCGCAACGGCACGGTGGGCAAAAGTTACGCGTCTGCGAGCGCATCGTCGACGCCGATGGCGCCGCTTTCACCGACACTTCAGCCTGGTACTGGGCGGCAGCCAGCGGCCGGTCGAACGGACCGTGGCAAGCCGTCACCGTGGCGAGACCGATGTGAACCCGTTGCTGAAAAAGACCCTTCGATTCTTCCTCTTCGGCCTGCTGGCCCTGGTGATCACGGCCGGCGTGGCGATCTTCCTGATCGTCAAGCTGGCGCTGGCCCCCGCGCCCGGCGAATGGCGCACCACGGTGAAGGCCGGCCCGTTCGCCTTCGAGACTGGCGTGCCGACCGCGGTGCGCATCGCCACCTCGCCCTGGTTCGCGCCCTGGCTCGACGGCCGCTCGCTCGACACCGGCCACGGCACTGTGCGCTTCGCCTGGAAGGCGGCCGACGAACTGCTCGAGCTGCATTGCGCGCCATGCAGCGTCGAGCTGCCGGCGCTGGGCGCGCAGCCGATCCGCGTGCAGCAGCTGGTGGCCACGGTGCGCCGCGACGGCAACACGCTCAACGGCACGCTCGGCGCCACGCCGCAGGGATCGCCCGCGGGCGATCCCGCCGCCACGCTGCACGGCAAGTGGGAAGGCCGCCTGGCGCCGAAGAACCTGCAGCTCAGCGTCGACATCCAGGACGCGCCGATCGCGCGCTGGTACGCGGTGCTGGTGCCCGGCCTGCCCGAGCTGCAGCGCGCGCGCATCGGCGGCACGCTGGCGCTGCGCGGCCACGTCGTGCTGCCCGAAGCCACCTTCTCGGTGCTGCCCACCATCAGCCAGTTCACGGTCGAAGGCCTGGGCACCGAGGCCATGCTGGGCGCGCGCACCAGCTGCGGCCCCTCGGCCAGGCTGACCAACGACAGCTGGCTCGCGCGCGCGGTCATCGCCGCGGAGGACCAGCGCTTCTTCACCCACGCCGGCTACGACCTGACCGAGATCCTGGCCTCGATCGACAACAACCAGAAGGAAGGCGCGCAGAAGCGCGGTGGCAGCACGCTCACGCAGCAGCTCGCGAAGCTGCTGGCGACCGGCAGCGAACGCACGGCCGAGCGCAAGCTGCGCGAGCTGCTCTACGCGGTCGAGATGGAACAGACGCTGGGCAAGGCGCGCATCCTGCAGCTCTATCTCGACAACGCGCCCTGGGGCGGCAACCTCTGCGGTGCGGAAGCCGCGGCCAAGCGCTATTTCAAGCGTAGCGCGCGCAGCCTCGAGCCCGCGCAGGCGGTCTGGCTCGCGGCCATGCTGCACAAGCCGCAGGCGGTGCTCGAGCAGTGGCGACGCGACGGCGCCATCGATCCCGACCGCGTGAAGTGGGTGGCCGAAGGCGTGCGCGGCATCAGCCGCAACCAGCGCGAGTCGCTGCTCAAGAGCGTGGCCAGCGCGAAGTTCGCGCCGCCGGAGCCCAATCCATGAGCGCCGAGGTCGAAGCGATCGAGCGCGCCACGGTCGCGGCCGTGTCGCCCGATGCGCTTGGCGACATCGAGGGCTGGCTGCTGCCCTTCGACCACGGCACGGTCTCGCGTGCCCGCTCGGCCGTGCCGCTGCGCCATGCGCCGGCGGCCGAGGGCACGCTCGAGCGGATCGAGCAAGGCTACGCCGCGCAGGGGCTCCCGCCCATGTTGCGGCTGGCCGATCTCGCATGCTTCGACGGCCTGCGCGCCGAGCTCGAAGCCCGGCGCTATCGCGGCGCCAAGCCCACGCTGGTGCAGACCACCACCTTGCGCCGGATGCAGGCCGTGGCACCGGCCGGCGCGCTGCCGGCCGAGGTCGACACCGCGCCCGACGAGGCCTGGGCGGCGCTGTTCCTCGGCGAGGGTTTCGATCCCGTGGACGGCGCCCACCGCGTGCGCGTGCTGGCGCGTGCCCAGGGTTCGCTCTATGCGAGCGTGCGCGAGGGCGGCCGCACCGTGGCCGCGGGCGCGATGGCCTTCGGCCATGGCTGGGCCAGCGTGCACGGCATGCGCACCGACGCCGCGCAGCGCGGCCGCGGCCTGGCCGGACGCGTGCTCGCGGGGCTGGCGCGGGTGGCGCTCGAGCGGGGGTTCGACAAAGTGTTCCTGCAGGTCGAGGCGCAGAACGATCCCGCGCTGGCGTTGTACCGGCGCGCCGGTTTCGAGACACGCTGGCAGTACCGCTACTGGCAGCCTTCGACCTGAAGCGGCAGGCTCAGTCGCGCGGCTCGAGCTCCAGCCCGAAACGCACCTCGTCCAGCGCCGCGTCGACCAGCGCCAGCGGATCGTCGAAGCCCGGCGCGAGCTTGAGGATGCCGCGCAGCCGGTGATCGATCAGCAGCACCGCGAGCCCGTGCACATAGCCCCAGGCCGAGGTCATCTGCATGGCTTCGGCATTGCTCAGCGAGGTGGGCGGGCTGTCGGGCAGCCGCGGCGCGCCGCCGATGATCGAGGCCATCACGCGCATCGCCTCGGCGGCCGCGGCGCCCAGCACGGGATGCAGCATGTCGATCTTCTCGGTGCGGAACATCAGCCCGAACAGCGCCGGGTTCCCGTGCGCGAAATGCACGTAGGCGCGGCCGATCGCGTTGCGCCGCGCGCTGGCGTCGGCACCCTCGGGCGCCGAGGTGCGCATCGCGTCGGCCAGGCGATGGAACCCCACGGCGGCGAGCGAACTCAACAGGCCGGTGGTGTCGCCGAAGTGGTGCTTGGGCGCTGTGTGCGACACGCCCGCTTCGCGCGCGATCGCGCGCAGGCCGAGTCCGGCGATGCCGTCGCGCTGCAGCACGGTCTCGGCCGCGGCGAGCAAGGCATCGGGTAGGGCGCCGTGGTGGTAGCGACGGGCCGGCGCGGCGGGTTCGGCCGGTATGGCCGGCGCGGCCGGCGAAGATTCGGCGGTGGCCGGCTCCGTGGAACGGGAACGGCGCGAACGGGAAGCAGCAGGCATCCAAAAATCTTACCACTGGAAAAATGTCTTGACTTCACCGGATGGCTCGACGATATTTCCACTGGAAAGATAAGCCCTCCCCGCTTTTCCACCCCTACACCGGCCCCGGCCGACGATCCGAAGGAACCCCGATGAACGATGCCGTCACCCGCAGCGCCCCGCCTTCCAACCTGGGCCCGATCGGCTTCGAGACCGACGTCGGCCCGCTGCCGCTCCAGGGCACGCTGCCCGCCGGCCTGCGCGGCACGCTGGTGCGCAACGGCCCGAACCCGGTGGCGCCCGACCCGCGCGCCCACTGGTTCGCCGGCGACGGCATGCTGCATGCCTTTCATATCGCCGATGGCGCGGTGCATTACCGCAACCGCTGGGTGCGCACCCAGCGCTGGCAGGCCACGGTCGAAGGACAGGAGCGGCGCCGCGTCGGCTTCCAGAGCACCGAGGGCGAGGCGCCCAAGCGCGAGGACGACGGGACCGGCAACACCAACGTGATCGGCCATGCCGGCCGCATGCTCGCGCTCGAGGAAGCGCACCTGCCGATCGCGATGACGCTGCCCGGGCTCGACACGCTCGGCGCCATCGACCTCGACGGCCGCCTGCACGGCAGCTTCACGGCCCATCCCAAGACCGATCCGCGCACCGGCGAGCTGCTGTTCTTCGGCTACGGCACGCCCGCGCCGCTGTCGGCGGGCATGAGCTTCGGCAGCATCGCGGCCGACGGTCGCGTCACGCGCTTCGAGAGCTTCGAGGCGCCCTATGCCAGCATGGTCCACGACTTCATGGTGACCGAGGGCCACGTGATGTTCCCGATCATGCCGATCACCGCCAGCCTCGAGCGCGCGCAGCAGGGCCGCCCGCCCTATGCCTGGGAGCCCGAGTTCGGCACCCGCGTCGGCCTGATGCCGCGCGGTGGCGGCAGCGCCGACATCGTCTGGTGGCGCGGCCCGGCCTGCTACGTGTTCCACGTGATGAATGCCTGGGAGGCCGACGGCAGCCTGTACGCCGACGTGATGCAGTTCGACACCCCGCCGCTGTTCCCGCGGCCCGACGGCTCGCCGATCGGCGCGGGCGATCCGCCCGCGCGCCTGGTGCGCTGGCAGTTCGAGCTCGCGAACCCGGCGCGCGAGTTCACGCGCACCGTGCTCGATCCGCGCCCCGGCGAATTCCCGCGCATCGACGAGCGCTTCGCCGGCCTGCCCTACCGCCACGGCTGGTACGTGCTGCGCGAGGACGAGGGACCGGCCGAGGCGCGGCGCAACTTCGCGGGCCTCGCGCACGTCGACCATGCCAACGGCGAGCGCGGCATCTACAAGCTGCCCGTTCCCGACACGATGTCGGAGGCCGTGTTCGTGCCGCGCTCGGCGCAGGCCGAGGAAGGCGATGGCTGGCTGCTCGCCACGATCTGGCGCGGCGCCACCAACACCAGCGAGCTCGCCGTCTTCGATGCGCGCGCCGTGGCCAACGGCCCGCTGTGCACCGCCGCGCTGCCGCACCGCGTGCCCGCGGGCTTCCATGGCAACTGGTTCGATGCCGCGGGCAGCGTGCCCGGCGCCGGCGCGCTGGCCGACGCCCAACCCACCGTCCGCTTCGGAGCGTCGTCATGAGCATGCTGCTGGCCTTCGCGCCCTTCATCGTCTTCGCGCTGTGCGACCGCCTGCTCGGCGTGGTGCCAGCGCTCTCGGCCGCGGCGGCGCTGTCGGCGGTGCTGCTGCTGCGCGACTGGCTCACGCCCAAGCGCACGGTCAAGGTGCTCGAGATCGGCACCGTGCTGCTGTTCGGCGGCCTGGCCGTGTTCGCGCTCGCCACCCACACCGAATGGTCGCTGCTCGGCGTGCGGCTGCGCGTCGACGCGGGACTGCTGCTGGTGGTGCTGGCCTCGATGGCCATCGGCCAGCCCTTCACCCTGCAGTACGCGAAGGAGCAGACGCCACCCGAGATCTGGGTGTTGCCGGGTTTCAAGCTGATCAACATGGTCATCACCGCCGCCTGGGCCGTGGCCTTCGCGCTGATGGTGCTGGCCGACGTGGCGATGGTCTACGTGCCCTCGCTGCCGCTGTGGGTGGGCATCGCGGTCACGGTCGCGGCCATCGTCGGTGCGATCCGCTTCACGCAGTGGTACCCCGAGCACATGCGCGCGCGCTTCGAGGCCGCGGCCGGAGGCTGAGCGCCCGCCCCCACGGGTGGCGCGGTCGGGCCATTGGTGCCACCATGGCCGGATGACCCACACGAACCACCATCATCTCCACCATCCCACCGAGCCCGTGGCCGCGCCGCGCGGCATCGACCACATCGTGGCCGGTGTGTCGGCCAGCGATGGCGACGGCGTGAAGCTCACGCGCGTGCTCGGGCAGCCGCTGCAGAAGCGGCTCGATCCCTACCTCATGCTCGATGCCTTCGGCAGCGACAACCCCGGCGACTACGTCGGCGGCTTTCCGAACCATCCGCACCGCGGCTTCGAGACGGTCACCTACATGATCGCCGGCCGCATGCGGCACCGCGACAGCGCGGGCCACGAGGGCCTGCTCGAGAACGGCGGCGTGCAATGGATGACCGCGGGCCGTGGCCTGGTGCACAGCGAGCTGCCCGAGCAGCAGGAGGGCCTGATGGAAGGCTTCCAGCTCTGGCTCAACCTGCCGGCCGACGAGAAGCTGCGCGAGCCCTGGTACCGCGACATCCAGAGTGCCGAGATTCCCGAGTTCACCACCGCCGAGGGCGTGCACGTGCGCGTGATCGCCGGCGCGAGCCACGGCATCGAGGGCGCCGTGCGGCGCGAGCGCACCGAGCCGCTGTACCTCGACATCACGCTGCCGCCGGGCGCCGAGTTCGCCCAGCCGCTGCCGCCGTCGCACAACGCGCTGGTCTACGTGTTCCGCGAATCGCTGTGGATCGCGGGCAGCGAGGTGCCGACGCGGCGCATGGCCATCCTCGCGAACGAGGCCGGCAGCGACGGCGTGCTGCTGCGCGCCGGCTCGACCAACCACAGCCCGGCGCGCGCGCTGCTGATCGCGGGCCACCCGTTGAACGAACCCATCGTGCAGTACGGCCCGTTCGTGATGAACACGCCCGAGCAGATCAAGCAGGCGGTGGACGACTTCCGCCAGGGCCGCTTCGGCTGAGCCGGCGCCGACGCGGCGGTGCGGCCTGCGCCTACCGCGTGTCGGCATGGAAGGCGGCGCGCGGGGCCGGTTGGGGCTTCTATGTTGCCCGCATGCCCCCCACGATCCGAAAAGGACAGGCGCCCGCCACGCTGCAGCGCGCCGAGTTCCAAGAACGCTTCATGCAGGACTTCCAGGACCCGGCCTTCCAGGCCGAGTCCGAATCGCTGCGGCGCATCGAGCTGATCGCCTGGGAGGCCTATCAAGAGGGCCGCAAGGCGCCCGTCACGCGCAAGGCCGGGCCCGGCTATGCCGACCCCGACTACGAGCTCTCGGTCGACTGGCTCGAGGCCAAGGCGCGCATCGACGCGGCGCACGCGAAATGGGCCGATCCGCAGAGTCATTCGCGCGTGCTGCTGGTCAACGGCTCACCGCGCAACGACGGCACCTGCCCCGGCGAGATCTCCAAGACCTGGCGGCTGACGCAGCTCGCGCGCGAGGTGCTCGAGGGCAGCGGCGTGAAGACCGACCTGCTCGACCTGAGCCTCCTGACCTCCGACTACGGCCGCGAGATCCATCCGTGCAAGGGTTGCGTCTCGACCGCGATGCCGCTGTGCCACTGGCCCTGCAGTTGCTATCCCAACCATTCGCTGCGCCAGACCGGCGACTGGATGAACGAGATCTACGAGCGCTGGACCGCCGCGCATGGCGTGATCGTGCTCACGCCGGCCCACTGGTACCAGGCCACGAGCCCGCTCAAGCTGATGATCGACCGGCTGGTGTGCGCCGATGGCGGCAACCCCGACCCCACCAGCACGCACGGCAAGAAGCCCGAGGAGGCCAAGGCGCTCGAGCTCGAGGGCTGGGGTTATCCCAAGCACCTCGATGGCCGGGCCTACGGCGTGGTGGTGCACGGCGACGTGGCCGGCATCGAGAGCGTGCGGCGCAACCTCTGCGACTGGCTCGACTGGATGGGATTGATCGATGCGGGCAACGCAGCGCAGCTCGACCGCTACATCGGCTACTACGAGCCCTATGCCACCAGCCACGACACGCTCGATGCCGATGCCGACGTGCAGGAGGAGGTGCGCAACGTCGCGCGCGCGGTGGCGCAGGCGGTGCGGCAGCTGCGTACCGGCAAGCTCAAGTCGCCTGACCGGGGCCTGAAGAAGCCGCGCCCGAAGTAGCCGGCGGAAGAAATCGGCGAGCCCCGCGGCCGCCCATTCACCATTCTTTACGCAGGCTCACGCAGGGCTCACCGACGGGTTACAGAAGGCTTCCACACTTCGTCTCACCAGCTGCCCATCGGCGGCGGTTCTTCGAAAGGAAGCACTCTCATGATTTCTCTTCGCCAACGCATCCTCTGGGCCGGCCTGCTGGGCTCGGCCGCCCTCGCATCGTCGGGCGCCTTCGCCCAGACGCCGGCGCCCACGGCCGCGGCTCCCACCGCCGCCGTGGCGCAGGCGGACGGCGCGGCACCGCAAGGCAAGGCCCGCGCCGAGCACAAGCGCATGGACCCGGCCAAGCGCTTCGAGCGCATGCAGGAGCACCGTGCCAAGCGCCTCGCGGCCCTCAAGGACAAGTTGAAGCTCAATGCCTCGCAGGAAAGCGCCTGGTCCAGCTACACCAGCGCGACGCAGCCGCCCGGCCCGCGTCCCGATGGCCAGCGCATGACCCGCGCCGACTTCGCCAAGCTGACCACGCCGCAGCGCATCGAACGCATGCAGGCCCGGCAGGCCGAACGCAGCGCGATGTTCGCCAAGCGCGCCGACGCCACGAAGTCCTTCTACGCCGCGCTGACGCCCGAGCAGCAGAAGACCTTCGACGCCGAGACGATGCACTTCGGCGGCCACGGCCACCGTTTCCATCGCGGCGGCCACGACGCGCAACCCGCCAAGGGTTGAGCCGCTCCCGCCGTCATGACCGGTCCTGGCGGCCGGTCGTGAACGAAAAAGGCCCGCAACGCTTCGCGCGTCGCGGGCCTTTGTCGTTGGCGACCCCGTTTACTTGGGCGTGCCGGTCTTCTCGGTCGGGTTGGTCGGCACCGCCGGGCGTTCGCCCGGCTGGCCGAAGTGCGGCTTCACCTTGCGCGTCTGCTGGCTCACTTCCCAGCGCGACTGCTCGCCGGTCGGTGCCATCACCATGTTCGGCTGGCCGTTCATCGTGGTGCTGGCCTCGCCCTTGGGCACCAGCGTGTTGGTGTTGTTGCGGTTGTGGGCGCGCGCCTCGGCCTTCACGGCCTCGCGCGACACCGGCTCGAAGCCGTCGGGGCGCTGGGTGGGGTTGGCCACGCCCGTGGCGGACTGCGTGCTGGCCTGGCCGCCCACCGCCGGATCGGGCGCTGCGGGCATCGAGGAGGTCTGCGCCATCGCGAAGCCGCCCGCGCCCATCAGGCCGGCCAGCAGGGTCGCTCGAAGAAGTCGTTGCTGTGCGTGTTTCATGGTCGGGTCCTTTTCTGTCTCTGGTAGTGAGTAGGTGAGAAATCCCGGACGTCTTTCGTCTTTCGTCTTTCGCGACGCCCTGAGGTCACCGTAGGAGTGGCCCCGCGCGGCCCGTGTGGGGATGAGACAGGCCTGCCTGTAGGAACCGGCCGTCGGGGTGCGCAGGTGTCGCGGGCCCTGCGCGTCGGATGGCCGGACGGCGCCAAGAGAAGGTGGCGCGTTCCTACAGGCGGGGTGGATGCGGCCACGTACAACCGTCATCGATGTCCTCTCCACCGACGATCTTTTCGACCGAAACCGACCCCGCGGCCGCGGCGGCGAACCCGCCTGCCCCCGTGGCGGCCGCCGGCAATGCCGCCGCGCCGGTGTCGCTGAAGGTGATGACGGTGAACACGCACAAGGGCTTCACCGCGCTCAACCGCAAGTTCATCCTGCCCGAGCTGCGCGACGCGGTACGCACCGTGGGCGCCGACGTGGTGTTCCTGCAGGAGGTGCTGGGCACCCACTCGCGCCATTCGCGCCGCGTGAGCAACTGGCCCGAGGCGCCGCACTACGAATTCCTGGCCGACACCATGTGGCCGCAGTTCGCCTACGGGCGCAACGCGGTCTATCCCAAGGGCCACCACGGCAATGCGCTGCTGTCGAAGTTTCCGATCGTGCACCACCGCAACCACGACGTGTCGGTGGCCGGGCCCGAGAAGCGCGGGCTGCTGCACTGCGTGCTGCGCCTGCCGGGCCGCACGGTCGACGTGCATGCGATCTGCGCCCACCTCGGCCTGGCCGAGGCGCACCGGCAGCAGCAGCTCGAGTTGCTGTGCCACATCGTGCGCGACGAGGTGCCGGCCGATGCGCCGCTGATCGTGGCGGGCGACTTCAACGACTGGCGCGGCCGCGCGCATGCGACGCTGGCCGAGGGCGCGTCGTTGCGCGAGGTGTTCGTGCATGCGCACGGCCATGCGGCCAAGACCTTCCCCTCGCGCTTCCCGGTGCTGCCGCTGGACCGCATCTACGTGCGCAATGCCGGCGTGCACGCGCCGGTGGTGCTGCCGCGCCGGCCCTGGTCGCACCTGTCCGACCACGCGCCGCTGGTGGCCGAGATCGATCTCTGAAGGCGCATCCATCCATGAGCAACGGCAATCCCTGGGTCGCGGGCAACCGCATCGAGCTGCTGGAGAACGGCGAGCAGTTCTTTCCGCGCGTGTTCGAGGCGATCCGCGCCGCGCAACGCGAGGTGGTCATCGAGACCTTCATCCTGTTCGAGGACAAGGTGGGTCTGGATCTGCACGCCGCGATGCGCGAGGCGGCACGGCGCGGCGTGAAGGTCGACCTGATGATCGACGGCTTCGGCTCGCCCGATCTCTCGCGCGAGTTCCTCGAGGAACTGAGCCAGGCCGGCGTGAAGGTGCGCGTGTTCGATCCGGGTCATCGCTTCCTCGGCCAGCGCCTGAACGTGTTCCGCCGCATGCACCGCAAGATCGTGGTGATCGACGGCGAGCGCGCCTTCGTCGGCGGCATCAACTATTCGGCCGACCACTTGATGGACTTCGGCCCCAAGGCCAAGCAGGACTACGCGGTCGAGCTCGCCGGGCCGATCGTGGCGCAGATCCACCATTTCGCGCTGCGCGCGATCGCGGTCGGCGGCAAGGGGCCTGGCTGGTTCCGGCGCCGGCTCAGGCAGGCGCCGCCCGTGGGCGACACGGTGGCCGGCGATGTGGAAGCGATGTTCGTCACGCGCGACAACCGCCACCACACCAACGACATCGAGCGTCACTACCGCGCCGCGATCCGCAGCGCGCGCGAGCGCATCGTGATCGCCAACGCCTACTTCTTCCCGGGCTACCGGCTCATCAAGGAGCTGCGGCGCGCGGCGCGGCGCGGCGTCGACGTGCGGCTCATCCTGCAGGGCGAGCCCGACATGCCGATCGTGAAGACGGCCGCGAGCATGCTCTACCACCACCTGCTGCACGCGGGCGTGCGCATCTACGAATACTGCGAGCGGCCGCTGCACGGCAAGGTCGCGCTGATGGACGACCGCTGGAGCACCGTGGGCTCGAGCAACCTCGATCCGTTGAGCCTGTCGCTCAACCTCGAGGCCAACGTGGTGGTGCGCGACACGGCCTTCAACGCGCTGCTGCACGAACGGCTCGACCACCTGATGCAGCACAGTTGCAAGCAGATCGACACGGCCGACCTCGCGAGCGAATGGAGCGGCTGGCGGCTGGTGCGCAGCTTCTTCATCTTCCACCTGATGCGCTGGTATCCCTCGCTGCTCGGCTGGCTGCCGCGCCACGTGCCGCGGCTCAAGCCGGTGGAAGTCACCGACATGGGCGACCGGCGGCGCCGTGACCACGGCGACGGGGTCGAGGGCGCGCCCGCGTCGACGGAGGCCGCATGACGGCGGCGGCTGGCGGCCGCCTGCATGCGTTGCCCGCCAGCGGCTGGCGCCGCGCCTGGCCCTGGGCCAAGCGAACGCTGGTGTGGGGCTTCTTCGGGCTCGTGGCCTGGCTGCTGGTGAACCAGGCGCGTTCCATCGACTGGCACGAGGTCGGCGACGCGATCGCCGCGCTGCCTTTGCCGACGCTGCTCGGCGCCGGTCTGCTCGCGGCCTGCAGCTTTGCGCTCTACAGCACCTACGACCTGCTGGGGCGCCACCTCACGGGCCACCCCTTGCGTGCCGGCACGGTGATGGGCGTGACCTTCATCAGCTACGCCTTCAACCTCAACCTCGGTTCGCTGGTCGGCGGCGTGGCCTTCCGCTACCGGCTCTATTCGCGGCTGGGCTTGCGCAACGAGACCATCACGCGCGTGCTGGGCTTCAGCATGCTCACCAACTGGATCGGCTACCTCGTGGTGGCCGGTGCCGCCTTCTTCTTCTGGCCGCTGGGCCTGCCGCCGGCATGGAAGGTGGATGGCGAGGAGTTGCGGCTGCTGGGCGCGGCGCTGCTGGTGCTGGCCGCGGTCTATCTGCTGGTGTGCGCCTTCGCGCACGAGAAGCGCTGGCATGTGCGCGGGCACGTGCTGCGCACGCCGACCCTGCGCATGGCACTGCTGCAGTTCCTGCTGTCGTGCGCCAACTGGTCGCTGATCGGTGGCGTGATCTGGCTGCTGCTGCAGGGCCAGGTGGCCTATCCGCAGGTGCTGGCCGTACTGCTGGTGGCCGCGGTGGCCGGCGTGATCACCCACGTGCCGGCGGGGCTCGGCGTGCTGGAAGCGGTGTTCGTCGCGCTGCTCGCGCACCAGGTGGCCGAGGCGCAGCTGCTGGCCGCCCTGCTCGCCTACCGCGGCCTCTACTACCTGCTGCCGCTGGTGGTGGCCACGCTGGCCTATTTCGCGACCGAGCTGCGGGCGCGGCGCGGGCGCCGGGCCCGCATCGCGCATCAGAAGTGATAGGTGTAGCGCACCCGCACGAAGTTCTCGCCGGGGTTGGGCTTCTTGATGCCGCCGTTGGAGAAGTGCTGCACGCGCAGCGACAGGTCGTGTTCCCCATGCTCGCCGAAGCTGCGGCCCACGCCGAGCACTTCGGTGAACTGGAAGGCGGTGCTGAAGCTGCGGTCGGGCGTCCGGTAGACATGGTCCATCACGCTGCCGCCCACGCCGCCTTCGACGTACCAGGGCGATCCGCCGTGCGCGAAGCGCCAGCGCCAGGTGTAGATGGCGCCGATCTGCGCGTAGTCGCGCCGGCCGTTGTCGAGCGCGGGCGCGTGCCAGTCGCTGAGGAAGACGTCCCAGTAGGTGGTGAGCGCGCCTTCCTGCACCGGCTGTCGCGGTGACCAAGGCAGCGTCATCCCGACGGTGAAGGAATTGGTGCTGCCCATCTGGCTGTGGGGGGCGCGTCCGCCTTCCACGTAGAAGCCGCGCTGGCTGTCCTCGAAGGCGTGGGCGCTGGCGCCCAGCAAGCCCAGCAGTCCGGCCAGCGCGGCGGCACGGAGCGGGGCGGGTGTGTTGAATCTCATGATCCGGATCGCCAAAGCGAATGATGAAAACCGAGAGGCCATATTCACTTTGCGTTCAGTTTTGTGTCGTGCCGATGCGCGATTTCCACCTCGAGGAGTAGGACTTCGCCAACAACACGTGCGAAACGCCACGGAATGCGCTCAGGTTCTTGTTGCACTGCAGCATTCGCAACGCGCGAAGCCTATAGTGGGCCGATCTCCCTCGCAGGCATTACGCCGCTCTCCACGATGTCGTCCACTTCTTCCCTTCCCTCCTTCAGCGTTTCGTCGTGGCCGCTGTGGCCGCTGCGCGAATGGACCGAGCTCGCGCTCAAGACGCAGGAGATGCTGCTGTCGTCGGGCACCGTGATCCGCCTGCGCACCGAGCGCATCGCGCAGGCGGGGCTCGCGCCGAGTGCCGACGACCTGGCCGAATTCCGGCGCATGGGCGACGAGAAGCTCGAGGCGGCGCATGCCTCGGGTTTCGCGATGGCGCGGCAATGGCACAGCAGCCAGATCGGCCTCGCGAGCCGCATCTGCCAGCAATGCCTGCATGGCGCCGCGGCCTTCCTCTCGCTGGCCGGCAGCGTCACGCCGGCGCAGGCGGCCGAGCATGGCGATGCGCTGATCCGTGCGGCCTCGCGCGCCGCGAACGCGGCCCAGCGCTGGCCGAACAGCACGGCGCGCATCGCGAGCGAAGGATTGAAGCCGATCCACGCGGTGGCCACCGCCAACGCGCGGCGGCTCGGCGCGCAGGCCGAAGGCTGAGCGCCGCGCTCAGCCGCGCGCGGGCATCAGCGTCAGCAGCGTGATCTCGGACGGCGCGCCGAAGCGCTTGGGCGGGCCCCAGTAGCCGGTGCCGCGGCTCACGTAGATCCACATGTCCTGCAGCCGGTGCAGGCCCGCCGTGAAGGGCTGCTGCATCGGCACGAACAGGTTCCACGGGAAGAACTGGCCGCCATGCGTGTGGCCCGAGAGCTGCAGCTGGAAGCCGGCCGCGGCCGCCTTCGGCGCGCTGCGCGGCTGGTGCGCGAGCAGCACGCGCGTATGGACCAGCGGCGGCGCGTCGTCGAGCGCGCGCTGCGGATCGCTCTCGTGCGAGGCGTCGAAGTGGCCCGCCGTGTAGTCGGTCACGCCGGCCAGCACCAGCTGGCTCTCGAAGGTTTCCTCGTCGTTCTGCGCGCCGCGCACGTTGCGCGTCTGCAGCACCACGTGCTCGTTGAGCAGCACCTGCAGCCCGAGGCGGCGCAGCTCGTCGATCCAGGCATGGGCGCCCGCGTAGTACTCGTGGTTGCCGGTCACCACGAAGGTGCCGTGGCGCGCGCGCAGCCCCGCCAGCGGCGCGATGTGCTCGCGCAACTCGGGCACGGTGCCGTCGACGAGATCGCCGGTGATCGCGATCGCGTCGGCGCCGAGCCGGTTCACCGCGTCGACGATGCGCTGGATGTAGCTGTTGCGGATGGTCGGGCCGACGTGGATGTCGCTGAGCTGCACGATCGTGAAGCCCTTGAGCGCGGCCGGCAGCCCGCGGATCGGCACGTCGACGTGCTTCACGTCCGCGGTGCGGCGCGCATTGACGAAGCCGATCAGCGAGACCAGCGTGGCCAGCCCGAACACGGCCAGCGCGCTCCAGGGCCGCAGCGTGTCCCACGGCACCGCGAGGCCGGCCACGCGCTGCGCGACCCAGGCCAGCAGCAGGCCGGCGTCGCGCGCCAGCGTCAGCACGAACAGCGACGAGAACCAGCCCATGCTCAGCAGGCCGGTCCATTGCAGTGCGACGTGCAGCGGCTTCTTGCGCGGCGCGTGCCGCGACAGGAAGGGCAGCGGGATGGTCAGCGCCGACACCGCCAGCGCCAGCAGGCCGATCGGCCAGGCCGGCGTGAGCCCCGCGGCCGCGGGCAGCAGACGCAGGGCGATATAGGCATGCAGGAGCGCGGTCAGCACGCTCAGGGGACGGATCGGCATCGGGGCAATGGGTTCGGGCACTGCCCGGGACACGCCATCTGCAAGGCGCATGCCGTGCATTCAAGTCGACGTAACGCTATTTTTTCAATAGCGCAGCATGCCCGGATAGCGGGTGCCGTGCCGCCCGCGGCGAGGTGAGCGCATGCATCCGGCGCCCGAGCCGCCGTGGCTGCGTGCGCTTACTGCACCGCGCGCGTGCCGGCCGCGGCCATGTCGGTGCCCGCCGGCCAGAGGAAAGTGGCCTTGGTGGGTTCGCCGAAGACCACGTGCAACGGCTGCTTGAGCGTCTGGCCGCGCAGCGTGGCCTCGACCTGGTAGCTGCCGGGCTCGAGGCGCGCCACCATGAACGGTCCGCCGGCCACCACGTTGTCGAGCAGGGCCACGCCACGGCCATCGCGCACCGTGACGTGGACGTCGGCCGCGAAGTCCGCGCCCTGGTGATCCTTGATCGCGAATTCGAAGCTCGCCGGCCAGCGCGGCAGGACCGTTTCCATCAGCTTCGCCTCGTCGCTGCCGATGCCGCCGCTCATGTACTCGATGCCATGCGACATGCGGATCGGCGGGTTGAACGCAGCCTGGGCCGAGGAGGCGAGCGCGCCGAACGCGAGGGCGCCGCACAGCAGGGCGGCGGCCAGGGGCCGCGCGCGCGGTGAAATCAGGGGGGTCATGGTGAGTCCTTTCTTTCCTTGCTCTCGTGGCGAAAAACCACGGCGCCACTGTGCGGCGCACGGCTTAGACAGGACTTAACGGGAACGGCGCGGCGGGTGGCCGCCGGCCGTGGACGCGGCTCGGTGGCGACTCAGCGCGCGGCGCTGGTCTGCGCCATCGCCTGGGTTTCGGGCTGCGGCGGCAGCACCGAGGCCATGTCGAAATTCGACGGCCACATGAAGGTCGCCTTCGACGGGATGCCCGCGAACACCACCAGCGGCTGCGTCAGCGTGAGGCCGCCGAGCGTGACGTTGACCTCGTAGGCGCCCGGGTCGAGCCGCGCGAGCATGTACGGGCCCTGCGACAGCGCTTCCATGATCGCTCGGCCGGTGTAGCGCTCGCGCACCTCGACCTTGGCGCGGGCCGGGAAGCTCGCGCGCTGCGCGGGGCTGCCGTTGATGCCCAGTTCAATGGTGGCGGCCCAGCGCGGCGACACCATCTGCATGAACGCGGCTTCGTCCTTGTTGCTGCCGCCGCACATGTATTCGACGCCCTGAGCGGTCTGGATGGGCGGATTCGGGGCAGCGTGGGCCGGAAGGGTCGCGCCGAGGAAGGCGACCGTGCCGCACGTTGCGATGGCGGCCAGGGACCGGCTGAGACGCATGGATTTCATTGCTTCGGTGTCCTCGATCAGGGGTGACGCGGAATTCGTCGAGGATTTTGCTTAGCAAGACTCGGGCTAGATATAGCGTTTACGAGGAACGATCCTCGCCGAGGCTTTGAACGCTATTGTTTTAATAGCTGGTGACGGGCTTGTGACAAGCGTTTACAGAGTCTGTGGTCATTCACCCTCAGACAAACCCTTGGTCGCCCGCGCGAACCGCCCGCGTTGCGTGTGCGCACTCCGCCTGGAAGCGGCATGGGAATGGTGCGCGGACTTCGGGCGTCCATGAAAAACGCCGCCGGGTGCGAACCACGGCGGCGTGACGGCGAGGGCGGAATCGACTCAGACGTCGATGTTCGCCGCCCGCAGCGCGTTCTGCTCGATGAACTCGCGGCGCGGCTCCACCTCGTCGCCCATCAGCATCGTGAACACGCGGTCGGCCTCGATCGCGTCGTCGATCTGCACCTTGAGCAGGCGGCGCACGTTCGGGTCCATGGTGGTTTCCCACAGCTGCTCGGGGTTCATCTCGCCCAGGCCCTTGTAGCGCTGGCGCGCGGTGGCGCGCTCGGCTTCGCCGATCAGCCACAGCATGGCCTGGCGGAAATCGAGCACCTTTTCTTCCTTGGCGCGCTCGCCCTCGCCGCGGCGCACCACCGCGCCCTCGGGGCTCAGCAGGTTGCGGAAGGTGTCGGCGGCGCCGGCCAGCGCGGCGTAGTCGGCGCCGTGCACGAAGTCCTGCGTGATCACGCTGCTCTTGATGTTGCCGTGGTGGCGGCGGCTGATGCGCAACAGCGGCTTGTCGGTGCGCGCGTCGAACTCGTTGCTGACCTCGGCCGGCACGCCGGTGGTGTTGAGCTCGCGCAGCTTGGCCTGCAGCGCCACGGCCGAGGCCTCGGCCGCGGGCGTGGTGTCGAGGTCGAGCGCCACGCCGTCGGCGATGGCGCGCAGGGCCTCGGCGTCCATGAAGTTGCGCAGCCGGTGGATCACGGCCTCGGCCACCTGGTGCTTGCGCGCCAGTTCGGCCAGCGTGTCGCCGCCGAGCGTGGTGGAGTTGGCGCCGCCGGTCTGGATGCTGGCGTCCTTCAGCGCGACCTTGAGCAGGAACGCGTCGAGCGCATTGCCGTCCTTCAGGTACTGCTCTTCCTTGCCGACCTTGACCTTGTACAGCGGCGGCTGCGCGATGTAGATGTGGCCGCGCTCGACCAGCTCGGGCATCTGGCGGTAGAAGAAGGTGAGCAGCAGCGTGCGGATGTGCGCGCCGTCCACGTCGGCGTCGGTCATGATGATGATGCGGTGGTAGCGCAGCTTGGCGACGTTGAAGTCGTCCGCGCCGCCGCCCGGCGTGCTCGCGCCCGCGCGGCCGATGCCGGTACCCAGCGCGGTGATCATCGTGAGGATTTCGTTGCTCGTCAGCAGCTTCTCGTAGCGCGCCTTCTCGACGTTGAGGATCTTGCCGCGCAGCGGCAGGATGGCCTGGAACTTCCGGTCGCGGCCCTGCTTGGCGGAGCCGCCGGCGGAGTCGCCCTCCACCAGGTAGACCTCGCACAGCGCCGGGTCCTTCTCCTGGCAGTCGGCCAGCTTGCCCGGCAGGCCCATGCCGTCGAGCACGCCCTTGCGCCGGGTCATCTCGCGCGCCTTGCGCGCCGCTTCACGGGCACGCGCGGCTTCGATGATCTTGCCGCAGATGATCTTGGCGTCGTTCGGACGCTCCTGCAGGTAGTCGGTCAGCAGGCGGCCGACGATGTCCTCCACCGGCGCGCGCACTTCGCTGGAGACCAGCTTGTCCTTGGTCTGGCTCGAGAACTTGGGCTCGGGCACCTTCACGCTGAGCACGCAGCACAGGCCCTCGCGCATGTCGTCGCCCGAGACCTCGACCTTCGCCTTCTTGGCGAGCTCGTTCTCCTCGATGTACTTGTTGATCACGCGCGTCATCGCGGCGCGCAAGCCCGTGAGGTGGGTGCCGCCGTCGCGCTGCGGGATGTTGTTGGTGAAGCACAGCACCTGCTCGTTGTAGCCGCTGTTCCACTGCATCGCCACTTCGACGCCGATGTGCGTGCCGGGGATGCCGCCGTAGGTGTCGGCCGGCTTCTCGCCCTCCGCATAGAACGAGTTCGGATGCAGGACGGTCTTGCCCTTGTTGATGAACTCGACGAAGCCGCGCACGCCGCCGGCGCCCGAGAAGTCGTCTTCCTTGCCGCTGCGCTCGTCCTTCAGGCGGATGCGCACGCCGTTGTTGAGGAAGCTCAGCTCGCGCAGGCGCTTGGAGAGGATCTCGTAGTGGAAATCGTTGTTCTCCTTGAAGATCTCGGTGTCGGGCAGGAAGTGCACCTCGGTGCCGCGCTTGTCGGTGTCGCCGATGATCTTCATCGGCGAAACCTCGACGCCGTTGACCGTCTCGAGCAGGCGGTCCTGCACGAAGCCGCGGCTGAACTCGAGCTCGTGGATCTTGCCTTCGCGCCGCACCACCAGGCGCAGCATCACGCTCAGCGCGTTCACGCAACTCACGCCCACGCCGTGCAGGCCGCCCGAGACCTTGTAGCTGTTCTGGTTGAACTTGCCGCCCGCGTGCAGCTCGGTCAGCGCGATCTCGGCGGCCGAGCGCTTGGGCTCGTGCTTGTCGTCCATCTTCACGCCGGTCGGGATGCCTCGGCCGTTGTCGGTCACCGAGATCGAGTTGTCGGAATGGATGGTCACGACGATGTCGTCGCAGTGGCCGGCGAGTGCTTCGTCGATGGAGTTGTCGACCACCTCGAACACCAGGTGGTGCAGACCGGTGCCGTCGGAGGTGTCGCCGATGTACATGCCGGGGCGCTTGCGCACGGCCTCGAGGCCTTCGAGGATCGTGATCGAACCTTCGCCGTAGGAGTTGTCGGGCGTGATCTCGATCGGCACCGCGTTGTCGATCTCGGGTGTGTAGACCGGTTCGGTGTGCGGCACTTCCGGCTTGTTCTCTTCTGCGCTCATTCGGATATTCCTCTATCTCTCACGGGATTCACGGGGTCGCACCGGCTCTGGGGCACCCGGTTTTTCAGGCCTCTTGAAAGAGCAAACCCGCGGGGCTGCCGCGGGCTGTCTGCGCAAGGCGCTGTGGTGATGCGGGGTGACTAGATCCGCATCGGCATCACGACGTACTTGAAGGAAGCGTTGTCGGGGATGGTCAACAGCGCGGAGCTGTTGGAATCGGCCAGGTCCAGCTTCACCATGTCCTGGCCCATGTTGGCCAGCGCGTCGATCAGGTAGGTGACGTTGAAGCCGATCTCGATGGTGTCGCCGCCGTAGTCGATGTCGAGCTCGTCCTGGGCTTCTTCCTGCTCGGCGTTGTTCGAGGCGATGCGCAAGGTGCCGGGCTCGATGTTCAGGCGCACGCCCTTGAACTTCTCGCTGGTCAGGATCGCGGTGCGCTGCAGGCTGGCCAGGAGCGGCGCGCGGCCCAGCGTGACCGAGTTCTTGTGATTCTTCGGGATCACGCGGTTGTAGTCGGGGAACTTGCCCTCGACCAGCTTGGTGACGAACTCCATGCCGCCGAAGCTGAACTTGGCCTGGTTGTTGGCGAACTGCATCTCGATCGCGCCCTCGGCGTCGGACAGGAGGCGCTGCATCTCGAGCACGGTCTTGCGCGGCAGGATCACTTCCTGGCGCGGCACTTCCACGTCGAGCGTGGCCGAGGAGAAGGCCAGGCGGTGGCCGTCGGTGGCCACCAGGCTCAGCTGCTTGCCCTCGGCGACGAACAGGATGCCGTTGAGGTAGTAGCGGATGTCGTGCACGGCCATCGCGAACGAGACCTGCGAGAGCAGGTCCTTCAGCGTCTTCTGCGGCACGCTGAACACCGGGCCGAAGTTGGCGGCTTCCTGCACCAGCGGGAAGTCTTCCGCGGGCAGCGACTGCAGCGTGAAGCGGCTCTTGCCGCCCTTGAGCACCAGCTTGCTCGCGCTCGATTCGAGGCTCACGGTCTGGTCGGCCGGCATGGTGCGCAGGATGTCGATCAGCTTGCGCGCGCCGATGGTGGTGGTGAAGTTGCCTTCGTCGCCGCCGAGCTCGGCGGTGGTGCGGATCTGGATCTCGAGGTCGCTGGTGGTCAGCTGGATCTGGCCACCGGTCTTGCGGATCAGCACGTTGGCGAGGATCGGCAGGGTGTGGCGCCGCTCCACGATGCCCGCCACCGACTGCAGCGCGGCGAGGACTTTGTCTTGTGTTGCCTTCAGGACGATCATGTCTTCTACCTCTTCTCTTATCTCTTTGAATCAGCTTGGTCGATCAGGGCCCCACCGCCCCGCGCAGACCGCCATTCTCCGCTGTCGCGGCGTCCGGCCTGGTTGACTTTGGTTTTCAGTTTCAACCCTTGAGCGTCTGCTCGAGCACGTGAAGCTGCTGGTTGAGCTCGGTGAGCTGCTGGCGCTCGCCCGAAATCTTGCGCACCGCGTGCAGCACGGTCGTGTGGTCGCGGCCGCCGAACAGCTCGCCGATCTCGGGCAGGCTCTTCTGCGTCAGCTCCTTGGCCAGGTACATCGCGATCTGCCGCGGCCGCGCGATCGAGGCCGGGCGCTTCTTGCTGTACATGTCGGCGACCTTGATCTTGTAGTAGTCGGCCACCGTCTTCTGGATGTTTTCCACCGAGATCTGCCGGTTCTGGATCGACAGCAGGTCGCGCAGCGCCTCGCGCGCCAGGGCGATCGAGATCTCCTTCTGGTTGAAGCGCGAATAGGCCAGGATCTTGCGCAGCGCGCCCTCGAGCTCGCGCACGTTGGAGCGCACGTTCTTGGCCACGAAGAAGGCGACTTCCTCGGGCATCTCGGCGCCCTCGACGCGGGCCTTGTTGATCAGGATCGCCACGCGCATCTCGAGCTCGGGCGGCTCGATCGCCACCGTGAGGCCCGAGTCGAAGCGCGAGACCAGCCGCTCGTGGATGTCCGCGAGGCCCTTGGGATAGGTGTCGCTGGTCATCACGATGTGCGACTTCTTGGCCAGCAGGGCTTCGAAGGCGTTGAAGAATTCTTCCTGCGTGCGGTCCTTGTTGGCGAAGAACTGCACGTCGTCGATCAAGAGCAGATCGAGCGAGTGGTAACGCTCCTTGAATTCGTCGAAGGTCTTGCGCTGATAGGCCTTGACCACATCCGAGACGAACTGTTCGGCGTGGATGTAGAGAACTTTGGAGTCGACCCGGTCGGCCAGCAGCCGGTTGCCCACGGCGTGCATGAGGTGGGTCTTGCCCAGGCCCACGCCACCGTAGATGAAAAGCGGGTTGTACAGGTGCCCGGGCATGCCCGCCACGTGCATCGCCGCGGCGCGCGCCATGCGGTTGGCCGTGCCCTCGACCAGGGTGTCGAAGGTGAGGCCCGAATTGAGGCGGTTCTTGAAGCCGGCGGCCGGCGGTTCCTCGCCCGGGCCGGCCACGTCGCGCGGCACGTCGGTTTCGGTCATGACCGCCACGGGCGCAGCGCGCACGGGGATTTCCCGAGGAGCAAGCGCTAACTCGATGGCGACGGGCTGGCCGTAGATCTTCTCGGCCATGCCGGCGATCTTGCCGGCGTACTGGGCCCGGATCCAGTCGAGCTTGAAGCGGTTGGCGACGAACACCGTCATGCGCGAGAGGTCGTCGGCGACCTCGGCGGTGAGGGGCTTGATCCAGGTGTTGAACTGTTGCTCGGACAGCTCCTGCGCGAGCTGGTCGACGCAGGCCTGCCAGAGGCTTTCGCCGATGCCGTCAGTCGACATGGGCGCTCGGATTTTGGATGGTTCCCTCTGCCATTTTTTGCTATTTGTATTGTGGATATTCTCTGCTGGAAGGCGCCGCGCATTCTAACTTGTCAAAACCTTATCCACATACCCTGGACGGCTGGGGAAAGGCCCGCAAAGTCGCTCGAAGATTGTTGTGGGGCCGAATGTTTGCGATAATTGCGGGTTTCCCTGAAAACCTCTTTGCGTCTTTCGGGGTCCGACCGAAACCACCGGCTGAGCCCAGCGAGGCCGGAACCAACCGCACCCAGCGCCTTTCGCGCATTCCTCGCCTGTCGAGCCCATGGATTCCCCATGGTCCGACGACCGCGGAACTGCCGAAGAAACAGGGGAATCAGGAAATCTCATCATGAAACGCACCTACCAAGCATCCAAAGTCCGCCGCGCCCGTACCCACGGCTTCCTGGTCCGCATGAAGACCCGTGGCGGCCGTGCCGTCATCAACGCACGCCGCGCCAAGGGCCGCAAGCGCCTGGCCGTCTGACGCCCGACCCACGGCAGTTGCCAGCAGCAGGAACGCCCGGGCCAGCTTCGACGGCTCGCGCCAGCGGCGTGTCCAGCCCGGCTCCCATGCAGCGGCTCAAGACCCGCGCGCAGTTCCAGGCCGTTCTCGCAGGTGCCACCGTGGCCCGCACTGCCCATTTCGCATTGCATCGCTGCGCGCTCGATTCCGAATCGAGCGCGCAGCTTTTTGCGTCCGACGATGTCTGGCTGGGCGCGATGGTGCCCAAGCGCTGGGCGCGCCGCGCGGTCACGCGCAATGCGATCAAGCGCCAGATCTACAGCGTGAGCGCCCTGCCCCACGCGGGTCTGCCGCGCGCGGCGCACGTGGTTCGCCTGAAGTCGGCCTTCGACCGCAAGGAATTCGTGAGCGCCTCGTCCGAGCGGCTCAAGCGAGCCGTGCGGGCCGAGCTCGAACTGTTGCTGGAGCGCGCCGCGCGCCCGGCACCGGCGCGCGCGCCCGCCGCGCCACCCGCACGGTCTTCGCCATGAAACGCCTGCTGATCGGCCTCGTCAAAGGCTACCGCCTGCTGCTGAGCCCCTGGCTCGGCCAGTCGTGCCGTTTCGAGCCGACCTGCTCGGTCTATTCGATCGAGGCGCTCGAGGTGCATGGCGCCCTCAAGGGCAGCTACCTCACGCTGCACCGCATCGCGCGCTGCCAGCCCTGGTGCCAGGGCGGGCACGATCCGGTCCCACCGAAATCACAGCGTCGCACGGACCGGTCAGGCTCGCTGTTTTCGTCTCTTCTCTCCTCCGACAAGAAGTCTTCGTCATGAACGATATACGCCGCACGATCCTGTGGGTGATTTTTGGGTTCTCGCTGGTGCTGCTGTGGGACCAATGGCAGGTCTTCAACGGCAACAAGCCGACCTTCCTGCCCTCGACCAAGCCCGCCGCCACGGCGCCCGCGCCCACCACCGGCGCCGCCGCCGGCAGCAGCGTGCCCAGCGCCAGTGCCGCACCGGGCGCCAGCGCCGGTGCCGTGCCCACGCAGGCCGCGGCCGCCGCGCCGAAGGAACAGGTCACGGTCACCACCGACCTGTTCAAGGCGACCATCGACAGCGAAGGCGGCACGGTCAACTACCTCGAGCTGCTGAAGTACGACGAGAACGACCGCACCAAGCACGTGGTGCTGTTCGAGAACGGCTCGCCCGCCACGCGCTACCTCGCGCAGACCGGCCTGCTGAACCAGGTCGATACCGGCGAGCGCTTCCCGAACCACCTGACGCCGATGGCGCCCAAGGCCGGTCCGCGCGAAATGGCCGCCGGCCAGAACACCCTCGAGGTCGGCTTCGAGAGCGCCCCCGTCGGCGGCCTCAAGTACGTCAAGACCTATGTGTTCCACCGCGGCGACTACGCCATCGGCGTGCGCCATGAAGTCGTCAACGTGAGCGACCAGCCGCGCGACGCGCAGCTCTACATGCAGCTGCTGCGCCACGGCACCGTGGCCTCGAGCACCATGTTCGGCACCAACACCTTCACCGGCCCGGCCGCGTACACGAACGAAAAGAAGTTCCACAAGCTCGCGTTCACGGACATCACCAAGGGCAAGGTCGAGCCCCCGCCGGCCGCCAACGACGGCTGGATCGCCATGGTCCAGCACTACTTCGTGTCGGCCTGGCTGCTGCGCGGCGACCCGGCGAGCGAAGGCCTGAAGCGCGAATTCCGCGTGAAGGACCTGGGCGACAACCTCTACACCATCGCCATGGTGGCCACGCTGCCGAAGATCGCCCCGGGCGCGACGCAGACGGTCAACAGCACGCTGTTCGCCGGTCCCGAGGAAGAGAAGAAGCTCGAAGCCATCGCGCCGGGCCTCGACCTGGTCAAGGACTACGGCATCTTCGCGATCATCTCGAAGCCGCTGTACTGGCTGCTCAACCAGCTGCACGGCCTGATCGGCAACTGGGGCTGGTCGATCGTGGCGCTGGTGGTGCTGCTCAAGGCCGCCTTCTACTGGCTCAACGCCAAGGCCTACGCGAGCATGGCCAAGATGAAGGCCATCAACCCGAAGATCATGGAGATGCGCGAGCGGCTCAAGGACAAGCCGCAGGAAATGCAGCAGGAGATGATGCGGATCTACAAGACCGAGAAGGTCAATCCGATGGGCGGCTGCTTCCCGATCCTGATCCAGATCCCGGTGTTCATCGCGCTGTACTGGGTGCTGCTGTCGTCGGTCGAGATGCGCCACGCGCCCTGGATCGGCTGGATCACCGACCTGTCGGCACCCGATCCCTGGTACATCCTGCCGATCGTGATGACGGCCACCTCGCTGCTGCAGACCTGGCTGAACCCGACGCCGCCCGATCCGATGCAGGCCAAGCTGATGTGGATCATGCCGCTGGCCTTCAGCGTGATGTTCATCTTCTTCCCGGCCGGCCTGGTGCTGTACTGGATCACGAACAACATCCTGTCGATCGCCCAGCAGTGGGTGATCAACAAGCGGCTCGGCGTGCTCGGCAAGTAGGCCGGCGCGACGTCACCGTTTTCCCCGAGGGGCCGCGCGAGCGGCCCTTTGTCGTTTTTGCTGAAAGAATCCGCCCATGCTCGCCCGCGCCTCCGATCCCATCGTCGCCATCGCCACCGCTTCCGGCCGCGGCGCGGTCGGCATCGTGCGGGTGTCGGGCGTTCGGCTCGCCCCGCTGATCGAGGCGCTGTGCGCGCGGCCGCTCAAGCCGCGCGAGGCTACCTACCTGCCCTTTCGCGATGCCGCGGGCGAGGCGGTCGACCATGGGCTGGCGATCCATTTCCCCGCGCCCCATTCGTTCACGGGCGAGGACGTGCTCGAGCTCCAGGCCCATGGCGGCGCGGTCGTGCTGCAACTGCTGCTGGCGCGCTGCCTCGAGGCCGCGGGCGAGCTCGATGCCGTCACCGGCCGTCCCCGGCTGCCGGGCCTGCGCGTGGCCGAGCCCGGCGAGTTCAGCCAGCGCGCCTTCCTCAACGGCAAGATCGATCTGGCCCAGGCCGAGGCGATTGCCGACCTGATCGATGCCAGCACCGAGGCCGCCGCGCGCAGCGCGGGGCGCTCGCTGTCGGGCGCCTTCTCGCGCGAGATCCACACGCTGCGCGATGCGCTGATCCACCTGCGCATGCTGGTCGAGGCCACGCTCGACTTTCCCGAGGAGGAGATCGATTTCCTGCAGAAGGCCGATGCCGCGGGCCAGCTGGCGCGGCTGCAGGGCCAGCTCGCGGCCGTGCAGCAGCGCGCGCGCCAGGGCGCCCTGCTGCGCGAGGGCATCAAGGTGGTGATCGCGGGCCAGCCCAATGCCGGCAAGAGCTCGCTGCTCAACGCGCTGGCCGGTGCCGAGCTCGCGATCGTGAGCGCGGTGGCCGGCACCACGCGCGACGTGGTGTCGCAGACCATCCAGATCCATGGCGTGCCGCTGCACGTGGCCGATACCGCGGGCCTGCGCGAGAGCAGCGACGAGGTGGAGCAGATCGGCGTGGCGCGCGCCTGGGGCCAGATCGAGAGCGCCGACGCGGTGCTGTTCCTGCACGACCTGACGCGCGCCGCCGCGCCCGACTACGCCGCGGCCGACGCAGGGATCCTGCGCGGCCTGCGCGAGAAGCTGCCCGCGGGCGTGCCGGTGCTCGACGTGTGGAACAAGCTCGACGCGGCCGGCTCGGCGTCCGCGCCGGCCGAAGGCATCGCGCTGTCGGCCAAGACCGGTGCCGGCATCGAGGCGCTGCGCGAGCAGCTGCTGGCCATGGCCGGCTGGCAGGCCGTGCCCGAGGGCGTGTACCTGGCGCGCGCGCGCCATGTGCAGGCGCTGGGGCAGGTCGAGATGCACCTGGCGCTGGCGGCCGAGCACCTGGCGGCCCATGCCCAGTCGCTCGACCTGCTGGCCGAGGAACTGCGGCTGGCGCAGAACGCGCTCAACGAGATCACCGGCGAATTCGGCGCCGACGACCTGCTGGGTGTCATCTTTTCGCGTTTCTGTATCGGCAAATAGCGACACTCCGCGCGGCCGGCGCCGTCATCGCGTAAACATTTGTAGCCGAAATGTGGGCCGTTCGCGGATACTCCGGCTGAACTGCCCGGGGGCGAGTGAGAGCAGCATGTCCATCCAGAACCTGAGCCGCGCGATCGCGGACAACACCAGCAACGATGCCTTTGCGCTGATCCTCAATGTTCAGCAGTGGGACACGCTGGCCGGGTATCTGCAGCCGCAGGACGTCACCGTCGGCGACGTGCTGATCGCCCAGGGCGCGCAGGACCGTTCGGTCTTCTTCCTCGAGAGCGGCGCGATCAGCGTGCACCGCGTGAGCAGCAAGGAGCAGATGCGCCTGGCGGTGCTCACCGCGGGCTCGGTGGTCGGCGAAGGTTCGTTCTTCTCGCGCCAGCCGCACGCGGCCAACGTGGTGGTCACCGGTGCCGGACGGGTCTGGCGCCTCACGACCACCCGCTTCTCGGAAATGTCGAACCGCCAGCCGAACCTCGCGCTCGAGCTCACGATGGCGCTCGGCGCGGTCATCGCCAAGCGCATGGCGCACCGCTCCAAGCGTGTCGCGGTGACCTGAGGCGCCGCCACCAGACGACGAGCCCCCATGCGGCCCCTGCCAGCCAGCATGCCTTTCCTCGATTGCCTCACTTCGCCATGGCCTTGATCTGTCCCGTCTGCAGCGCGGAGAACCGCGAGGGCGCGAACTTCTGCATGCGCTGCGGCGAGCGGCTGACGCCGGCTTCCGCGCCGCCGGTTCCGCCCGCGCCCACGCCCAATCCGAGCACGCGCTTCGAGCGCGAATGGGCCGCGACCGCGCCCGCGCAGCTGCGCGCTCCGACCATTCCCGGCGAGCTCTACGACGCGGCCGCCCTCACGCCGCGCGGCGGCAAGGGCCAGCCGCAGGATGGCGATGCCGACCGGACCGTGCTGGTCGGCACCGGCAAGCCGAAGCGCGCGCCGAAGCCGGAAGCCTCGTCCGACGAATCCGCCGAGGCCCGGCGTGCGCGCCGCCGCGAGCGCGCGCAGGCCCAGGCAGCCCAGCCGGCGGTCGGCCGCAGCGGCATGTGGCTCTGGATCGGCCTGCTGGTGCTGGGCGTGGCGATGATCGCGGCGGGCTGGTATGGCTTCGGCAGCCGCGGTGCCGCGCCTGCGGCACCCACGCCGGCCGTCGTGGCGCCCGCGCCGCAACCGGTGCCGGCCCCGCCGCCCGCGCCCGTCGAGCCGGCTCCTGCTCCGGCGGCGGAAGCGCCCCCGGCCCCCGTGGCACCCGCCGCGCCGGCCGTGGAGGAATCCCCCGCGCCCGTAACCAAGCCCACCGTGGCCGCTCCGCCGAAGGCCGCGCGCAAGGCGGCGACTCCCGCCGCAGCGCCGGCCGTGGCCGAGGCACCCGCGGCAGCCCCACCCCCCGCGGCCCCCGCGCCGGCACCGGCGGCCGCGCCGGCCGATCCGCAATCGCAGTGCGGCGACCGCAACTTCATCGCCAGGGCCCAGTGCATGGCCGCGCAATGCGCCAAGCCCGAGTTCCGCGGCCACGCGCAGTGCGAGGCGGTGCGGCGCCAGCAGCAGCTCGAGGAAGAGAAGCGCAACCCGACGCTGGCGAACTGAGCCTGGCCGGGCTCAGCCTTTCTGCAGCCGGTCGATCGCCATCGCCAGCGCGGCCGGCTTGCCCGACAGCACCAGCGTGTCGCCGTCCGAGAGCACCGTGTCGTCGGCCGGCACGCGCGCCTGGCCGTCCTGGCGCCGCAGGCTCGCCACCCGCACGCCCAGGCCCTGCAGCGACAGCCGTTCCAGCGTCTGGCCGATGGCGCGCGCGCCTTCCGTGAGCGTGAAGGTGTTCAGGCGTTCATGGTCGAGTTCGTCGGCGTTGTCGTCGTCGGCGCCGTGGAAGTAGCCGCGCAGCAGGTTGTAGCGCGCGTCGCGCTGGTCCTGCACCACGCGGATCACGCGCCGCATCGGCACGCCGACCAGCGCCAGCGCATGGCTGGCGAGCATCAGCGAGCCCTCGATCGCCTCGGGGACCACCTCGGTCGCGCCGGCGGCCTGCAGCTTCTCGAGGTCATGGTCGTCCTGGGTGCGCACGATCACCGGCACCTGCGGCGCATGGGCACGGGTGTTGGCCAGCACCTTCATCGCGCCGGGCACGTCGAGGTAGGTCACGACCACCGCGCTGGCACGCGCCAGGCCCGCGGCCATCAGCGCCTGCAGCCGCGCGGCGTCGCCGAACACCACCGAGTCGCCGGCCGCGGCGGCCTGCCGCACGCGGTCGGGGTCGAGGTCGAGCGCCATGTAGGGAATGCCTTCGCGCTCGAGGATGCGCGCGAGGTTCTGGCCGCAGCGGCCATAGCCGCAGATGATCACGTGGCGCGCCGTGTTGATGGTCTTGCGCGCGATGGTCGTCATCTGCAGCGACTGCTGCAGCCAGTCGCTGGCCACCAGCTTGCGCACGATCGCGTTGCTGTACATCACGATGAAGGGCGTCGCCAGCATCGACAGCACCATCGAGGCCAGCACCGGGTTGGCCAGCCAGGGCGGCAGCAGGCTGCGTTCCTGGGCCAGCGTCAGCAGCACGAAGCCGAACTCGCCGGCCTGCGCGAGGTAGAGGCCGGTGCGCAGCGACACGCCCGAGGTCGCGCCCAACCCGCGCGCGAGCAAGGTCACGAGGCCCAGCTTGAACAGCAGCGGCACCAGCAGCAGCACCGCCACCAGCAGCCAGCGCTCGACCACGATGTGCCAGTCGAGCGACATGCCCACGGTGATGAAGAACAGGCCCAGCAGCACGTCGTGGAAGGGGCGGATGTCGGTCTCGACCTGGTGCTTGTACTCGGTCTCCGAGACCAGCATGCCCGCGATGAAGGCGCCCAGCGCCAGGCTCAGGCCCGCGAATTCGGTGAGCCACGCCAGCCCCAGCGTGACCAGCAGCACGTTGAGGATGAACAGCTCCTCGCTGCGCCGCCGCGCCACCAGGGTGAGCCACCAGCGCATCACGCGCGGCCCGCCATACAGCAGCACGCCGATCAGCAGGCAGGCCTTGAGCAGCGCGAAGCCCAGCGCCTTGGCCAGCGCCTCGGGCGGCGCGCCCAGCGCGGGGATCAGCACCAGCAGCGGCACCACCGCCAAGTCCTGGAACAGCAGCACGCCCATCACGCGCTTGCCGTGCTCGCTTTCGAGCTCGAGCCGCTCGGCCATCAGCTTGACCACGATGGCGGTGCTGCTCATGGTGAGCGCGCCCGAGAGCGCGAGCGCGGTCTGCCAGCCCAGGCGCCAGTCGGGCGGCAGGAAGGAGGCGATCAGCAGCGCGCCCACGGTGGCGATCGCCATCGTCAGCAGCACCTGCAGCAGCCCGAGCCCGAACACGTGCTTGCGCATCGCGCGCAGCTTGGGCAGGCTGAACTCGAGCCCGATCACGAACATCAGGAACACCACGCCGAATTCGCCCAGGTGCCGGATGCCTTCGGAGTTCTGCGCCAGCGCCAGCGCATGCGGGCCGATCAGCACGCCGGCCGTCAGGTAGCCGAGCATCGGCGGCAGCTTGAGGAAGCGGCATGCCACCACGCCGATCACCGCGGCCACCAGATACAAGAGCGTGAGATCGAACGAAGACATGGTGGGCGATGCTAGAGCAAGAGCCGTGCGCGCGTGGCGAGGGGCTTACGGGGGGCCGAGGCGCCGCCGGGCCCCGCGCGGTGCGGCTTTCGGGCCCATTCCGGGTCGCGGCGTAGGGGCTCGCCGGGAACCGCGGGGCGGCGGGGCGCGGCCCGTAAAATCCGCCGATGCCCTCCAGCTCCCCCACGCCCCCCGTGGTCGATCCCGCCGCGATGCTCGCGCGGGCACGCGCCACCTTCGACATCGAAGCCGAAGCCGTGCTCGGCCTCAAGGCGCGCGTGGGCGACAGCTTCGTCGATGCCGTGCGCAAGATCCTCGAGGTGCGCGGCCGCGTGGTCGTGATGGGCATGGGCAAGAGCGGCCACGTCGGCCGCAAGATCGCCGCCACCCTGGCATCGACCGGCACGCCCGCGATGTTCGTGCACCCTGCCGAGGCCAGCCACGGCGACCTCGGCATGATCAAGGCGGTCGACCTCGTGCTCGCCATCTCCAACAGCGGCGAGGTCGAGGAGCTCACGGTGATCCTGCCGGTGGTCAAGCGCCAGGGCGTGCCGCTGATCGCGATCACGGGCCGCGCCGATTCCACGCTCGCCCGGCACGCCGACATCGTGCTCGACGCCGGCGTTGCCAAGGAAGCCTGCCCGTTGAACCTCGCGCCCACCGCGAGCACCACCGCCCAGATGGCGATGGGCGACGCACTGGCCGTGGCGCTGCTCGATGCGCGCGGCTTCGGCTCGGAGGACTTCGCGCGCTCGCATCCGGGCGGGGCGCTGGGGCGCAAGCTGCTCACGCATGTGAGTGACCTCATGCGCACCGGCGCCGACGTGCCGCGCGTGGCGCCGGGCGCCAGCTTCAGCGAGCTGATGCGCGAGATGAGTTCCAAGGGCCTGGGCGCCACCGCGGTGGTCGATGCCGAGGGCCGCGCCATCGGCATCTTCACCGACGGCGACCTGCGCCGGAGGGTCGAGACCGGCGGTGACCTGCGCGGCCTCACCGCGGCCGACGTCATGCACCGCGGTCCGCGCACCTTGCGCGCCGACGCGCTGGGCGTCGAGGCGGCCGAGCTGATGGAACAGCATCGCATCACCAGCGTGCTGGTGGTCGACGCCGAGGGCCTGCTGATCGGCGCCCTCAGCATCAACGACCTGATGCGCGCGAAGGTCATCTGATGCCCTTCGAATTCCAGCCAGAGACATTGCTCGCCGCGCAGGACATCCGCATCGCCTTCTTCGACATCGATGGCGTGCTGACCGACGGCGGCGTCTACTTCACCGAGCATGGCGAGACCCTCAAGCGCTTCAGCATCCTCGACGGCTACGGCCTGAAGCTGCTGCGCAAGGCCGGCATCCTGCCCGCGGTGATCACCGGGCGCGACTCCAAGCCGCTGCGCGTGCGGCTCGAGGCGCTCGGCATCGAGCACGTGCGCTATGGCACCGAGGACAAGCTGCCGGCCGCCGAGGCCATGCTGCAGTCGCTGGGCTTCGGCTGGCCGCAGGCCGCGGCCATCGGCGACGACTGGCCCGACCTGCCGGTGCTGGGGCGCGTGGGCTTCGCGGCGGCGCCGGCCAATGCCCACGTCGAGGTGCGCGACGCCGTGCGCTACGTGACCCGCGCGCGCGGCGGCGAAGGTGCGGCGCGCGAATTCTGCGATCTGCTGGTCACGGCCAGCGGACAGTACCGGCGCCTGCTCGACGTCGCACGGAACACCGCCCTATGAAGCAGGCCTGGAACCTCCTGCGCGACGTCCTCGATCGCGTCACCATCTACCTGCCGATCATCCTGACGGCCGCGGTCGCGCTCGGCACCTACTGGCTGGTGCGCAATGCGCCCAAGCTGCTCGAGCCGACCGCCAAGGTCGCGCCCACCCACGAGCCCGACTACTTCATGCGCGGCTTCGTCATCAAGAACTTCCTGCCCAGCGGCGACCTGCGCAGCGAGCTGTTCGGCAAGGAAGGCCGGCACTACCCCGACACCGACACCATCGAGGTCGACGAGGTGCGCATGCGCTCGGTGTCGCCGCAGGGCTTCACCACCCACGCCACCGCCAACCGCGGGCTGTCGAACTCCGACGGCAGCGAGATCCAGCTGTTCGGCAACGCGGTCGTCATCCGCGACGCGGCCGTCGGTGCCAACGGCAAGACCTCGCCGCGCCTGGAGTTCCGCGGCGACTTCCTGCATGCCTTCCTCGACACCGAGCGCGTGCAGTCGAACAAGCCCGTCACGCTGATCCGCGGCACCGACCAGTTCACCGCCGACACGATGGACTACGACAACCTGACCGGCATCGCCAACCTCAACGGCCGCGTGCGCGGCACGATGGTGCCCTCGGCCAAGGCGGCCGGCACCGCGGGCAAGCGCTGAGCGCCGCGCCATGACCGCCGCGCCGTCGCCCCTCGTCTTCATCACCGGCGCCTCCAGCGGCATCGGCCAGGCGCTGGCCGCGCGCTTCTACGACGCGGGCTACCGGCTGGCGCTGGTCGCGCGCCGCACCGGCGAGATCGAAGCCTGGGCCACCGCGCGCGGCCTCGACCGCGGCCGCTACCTGATCTACAGCGCCGACGTGGCGCGCACCGACAGCATCGTGGCGGCCGGCGTCGCCTGCATCGAGCGCCAGGGCGTGCCCGACGTGGTGATCGCCAATGCAGGCATCAGCGTGGGCATCGACACCGCGGAGCGCGAGGACCTCGACGTGCTGACGCAGACCTTCGCCACCAACAACGTCGGGCTGGCCGCCACCTTTCACCCGTTCGTGCGCGCGATGAGACAGCGCGGCAGCGGGCGGCTGGTCGGCATCGCGAGCGTCGCGGCCATCCGTGGACTGCCGGGGCACGGCGCCTACTGCGCGAGCAAGGCCGGCGTGGTCGCCTACTGCGAGAGCCTGCGCGGCGAGCTGCACGGCAGCGGCGTCAAGGTCGTGACCCTGCTGCCCGGCTACATCGACACCCCGCTCACGCAGGGCAACCGCTACGGCATGCCGTTCCTGATGAAGCCCGAGGCCTTCGCCGACCGGGCGCTGGGCGCGATCGAGAGCGGCGCCAGCTATCGCGTGATTCCCTGGCAGATGGGCGTGATCGCCAAGATCATGCGCATGCTGCCCAATGCGCTGCTCGACCGCGCGGTGCAGGGACGCGGACGGAAGAAGCGGCGCGGCGAAGACTGAACCCGGGCCGCGCCGGCCGCGGCAACGAAAAAGGCTCCCGAAGGAGCCTTTTGTCTTTGTTGGAAAGCGATCAGTAGCCGCTGTTGCCGCCGCCACCGTAGCCGCCGCGACCACCGCCGCCGCCGCCACGCGGGCCGGCGCCGTAGGGGCTGCGGAAACCGCCATCACCACCACCGCCGCCGCCACCACTGCGGCCACCGCCGCCGTAGCCACCACCGCCGCCGCTGCGACCCCCGCCACCACCGCCGTAGCCGCCACCACCGCCGCCGCCGCCGCCGTAGCCACCGCCACCACCGCCGCCATAACCACCGCCGCCGCCGCCGTAGCCGCCGCCACCACCGCTGCGCGGGGGACGTGCTTCCATCGGACGGGCTTCGTTGACGACCACGCTGCGGCCGCCCAGGGGTTGGCCGTTCATGCCGTTGATGGCGGCCTGTGCTTCCGCTTCACTGCCCATCTCGACGAAGCCGAAGCCCTTCGAGCGGCCGGTATCGCGTTCCATCATGACCTTGGCGCTGGTCACAGCACCGAACTGACCGAATGCCTGCTCCAGATCACCGTCGCGCACCGAGTAAGGCAGGTTGCCGACGTACAGTTTGTTGCCCATCAAGGGACTCCTATAAACACATCAAGAAAAGCGATGGAGTCCCGATTAGCATCACTCAAACGAGAGCCGCCGAGTCGCGCGAAACTGTCCGATCACCCAGTGCCTCCAGCCCGAAATGAAAAGGGAGGCTCGTGCATTATGGGTGAAATACAAGAAATGCAAGCAGGAATTTGCTTCTTGCGGTAGCACGGATTTTGCCTATTGGAGTTAGCGCACGCTTACCAACCAAGCCCCGCACCGGGCCTTTGACACTTAAGGGTTAGAATTCGTCCGTCATTGGGGAGTAGCCGCCTTCCGTCTACGAGAAGGGCCCGTGTCAACAGACTTGTCCTGCCCCACACAGGACATGGCGCGGGCAGTGAAGAACAACACCTGGCGAGACCATTGACCGTGCAACTTCGGGAAATTTGGCCGAAGGTGTTGCACGGTCAATTGCGTCCCTTCGGCCAAGGAACCGTTTTTTCATGGAAGCTTTTCTCGTCGCGACCGGTGTCGTCGCGCTCGCCGAAATGGGCGACAAGACCCAGTTGCTCGCCCTCCTGCTGGCAGCCCGTTTCAGAAAACCCTGGCCGATCGTGGCGGGCATCTTCGCCGCCACCGTCATCAACCATGCGCTCGCGGGCGCGGTCGGCAACTGGATCACCCACTGGCTCGGCCCCGACATCCTGCGCTGGATCCTCGGCGGCTCCTTCATCGCGATGGCGATCTGGATGCTGATCCCCGACAAGCTCGACGACGACGATGCCCCGCGCTCCTCGCACTTCGGCGTCTTCGGCACCACGGTGGTCGCCTTCTTCCTCGCCGAGATGGGCGACAAGACGCAGATCGCCACCGTGATGCTCGCGGCGCGCTTCACCGAGGCCTATTTCTGGGTCGTGGTCGGCACCACCTTCGGGATGATGCTGGCCAACGCGCCGGTGGTCTGGCTCGGCGACCGCATCGTCAAGCGGGTGCCGATCAAGCTCGTGCACTCGATCTCGGCTGTCATCTTCCTGGTGCTGGGCGTGGTCGCGCTGATCGGCTGGTAGCGCCGCCGTCCAAAGCCCGGGGCCTGCCGTCCCGGGCCCGCGGCGATATACTGCCGCTCGCGCCGATTTGCTCCAGCTTGCGGGCGCTTGATAAATACAGCTAAAGACGGATGCCGTGACCCGGCTCGTTTTTGGCGAGGCCGGGTTTTTCATTTCATGTCCTCGTTGGTCGTCACTCCCCAGTCGATGCAGTTCGCGGGCCCGCTGGCCCTGCGCAGCGGCGCGACCATCGGCAGCTACACGCTCGCCTACGAAACCTACGGCACGCTCAATGCCGAGCGCAGCAATGCGGTGCTCGTGTGCCACGCCCTCAATGCCTCGCACCACGTCGCGGGCGTCTACGAGGGCCAGGCCCGCTCCGCGGGCTGGTGGGACAACATGGTCGGGCCCGGCAAGCCGCTGGACACTGACCGCTTCTTCGTCATCGGCGTCAACAACCTCGGCTCCTGCTTCGGCTCCACCGGGCCGATGCACGTGAACCCCGCGACCGGCCGCGTCTATGGCGCCGACTTCCCGGTGGTCACGGTCGAGGACTGGGTCGACGCCCAGGCCGCGCTGCTCGACGCGCTCGGCATCCGCACGCTCGCGGCGGTGATGGGCGGCAGCCTCGGCGGCATGCAGGCGCTGTCGTGGACGCTGCAGTACCCCGAGCGCGTACGCCACGCGGTGGTGGTCGCGAGCGCGCCCAACCTCACGGCCGAGAACATCGCCTTCAACGAGGTGGCGCGCCGCGCCATCGTGACCGACCCCGATTTCCACGGCGGCCACTTCTACGAGCACGGCGTGATCCCCAAGCGCGGCCTGCGCATCGCCCGCATGATCGGCCACATCACCTACCTCAGCGACGACGTCATGAACGCGAAGTTCGGCCGCCTGCTGCGCAACGCGGTCGAAGGCGAGTCCGGCGGCGACGACGCGGCCTATCGCTACTCCACGCAGGAGATCGAGTTCCAGATCGAGAGCTACCTGCGCTACCAGGGCGACAAGTTCAGCGAGTACTTCGACGCCAACACCTACCTGCTGATCACGCGCGCGCTCGACTACTTCGACCCCGCGCGCGAACACGGCGGCAACCTCACGGCCGCGTTCGCGCGCGCCAGCGCCAAGTTCCTGCTCGTGAGCTTCAAGACCGACTGGCGCTTCTCGCCCGCGCGCAGCCGCGAGCTGGTGAAGGCGCTGCTCGACAACCGCCGCAACGTGAGCTACGCCGAGATCGACGCCCCGCACGGCCACGACGCCTTCCTGCTCGACGACGTGCGCTACATGGGCGTGGTGCGTTCCTATTTCGAGCGCGTGGCCCAGGAGACAGCATCGTGAGCGACAACGACATCCAGCGCCACATCGCCGCGCTCGTGCCCGAGGGCTCGCGCGTGCTCGACCTCGGCTGCGGCGACGGCGCCCTGCTCGCGCTGCTGCAGCGCGAGCGCGGCTGCACCGGCTACGGCGTCGAGATCGCCGACGGCAACGTGCTGCAGTGCATCCGCCGCGGCGTCGACGTGATCCAGCTCAACCTCGACGAAGGCCTGGCGATGTTCGACGACGCCACCTTCGACGTGGTGCTGCAGATCGACACCCTGCAGCACCTGCGCAATGCCGAGGTGATGCTGCGCGAGACCGCGCGCGTGGGCCGCTTCGGCATCGTGGCCTTCCCCAACTTCGCGCACTGGCCCAACCGCATCAGCGTGGCGCGCGGCCGCATGCCGGTCACGCGGCGGCTGCCCTACCAGTGGTACGACACGCCCAACATCCGCGTGGGCACCTTCAAGGACTTCGAGGTGCTCGCGCGCAAGAACGACCTGCGCGTGCTCGATGCCTTCGGCCTGCAGGACGGCCGCGACGTGCGCTGGCTGCCCAATGCGCGCGCCAGCACCGCCGTGTTCAAGTTCGAGCACGGGGGCTGAAGGCGCCCCGCCGCCCATGGCGTTCACGCTCGCCCAGCCGGCCCACAGCGAACTGCTGATCAAGAAGAGCCGCTTCATCGGCTGCGTGCAGTCCGTGCCCGACCGCGAGGCGGCGCTGGCCGTGGTCGCCGCGCTGCGCGCCGCGCACCCGGGCGCGGCCCACGTGTGCTGGGCGCTGATGGCCGGCGGGCAGTCGGCGGCCAACGACGACGGCGAGCCGGGCGGCACCGCGGGCCGGCCGATGCTCGAGGTGCTGCGCCACCAGCAGATCGAGGGCGCGCTCGCGACCGTGGTGCGCTACTTCGGCGGCGTGAAGCTCGGCGCGGGCGGCCTGGTGCGCGCCTACACCGACAGCATCGCGCAGGCGCTGGCCGGCGCGACCCTGGTGCCGCTGGTGCGCCAGCGCACCCTGCGCTGCGAGGTGCCCTATGCGCTCGAGGGCCTGGTGCGGCGCGAACTGGCCGCGGCCGGCGCGGTGCTCGAATCGGTGGCGCACGCCAGCACGGTGGCCTTCGTCTTCGCGCTGCCCGAGACCGCGGCCGAGGCCTTCATCGCGCGCCTCGACGATGCTGCCCAAGGGCGCGTCGCCTGGCCGCGGGCGTGAGTCGCTTGCGCGGCACGGCGGGCGCGGCTGCTTCGTCGGGCGCCAGCGCCGTCATCGCGAGCACGCCGCGCGGCGCCAGCGGCAAGGCCGCCGCAGTGCCTTCGTCGTCGTAGGGGCGGCGCGCCATCTCGGCCGTCACGATGCCGGTGGGCACCGCGAGCACGCCCCAGCCCAGCAGCATCATCACCGAGGCGATCGCGCGGCCCAGGTCGGTCTTGGGCACGAGGTCGCCGAAGCCCACCGTGGCCATGGTCGAGATCGCCCAGTACACCGCCACCGGGATGCTGGTGAAGCCGTGCTGCGGGCCCTCGACCACGTACATCAGCGTGCCCATCACCAGCACCACCAGCATCACGAAGCCGACGAACACGATGATCTTGCGGCGGCTGGCCGCCACCGCCGAGACCAGCGCGCGGTACTCGGCCGAATAGCGCGAGAGCTTGAAGATGCGGAACACGCGCAAAAGCCGCAGGATGCGCACGTCGATCAGGTAGGCGAGTTCGGGCGTGAGCACGGCCAGGAAGGTCGGCAGCAGCGCCAGCAGGTCGATCACGCCGTAGAAGCTCAGCGCATAGCGCAGCGGCCGCTTCACGCAGGCCAGGCGGCCCAGGTACTCGAGCGTGAAGAGCGCGGTGAAGCACCATTCGAGCACGCCGAAGACCGAGCCCCAGCGCAGGTGGATGGCCTGCACGCTGTCGAGGATCACCACCGCCACGCTGGTCACGATCACCGCGATCAGCACCAGGTCGAACAGCCGGCCCGCGCGCGACTCGGATTCGAAGATCACCGAGAACAGCGAGCGGCGCCAGCCATGCTCGGGCTTGCCGAAGCGCGCGTCGCCGGCCGCGGCCTCGGCCGTGAGGGAAGCGATGGTGTCTCTCGAGAGGAAGGTCGTCATGGTGGCGGATTGTCCGATGCGCCCATGGTTGGCACCGTCGCCGAATCGGGCGATGATGGCGGGCGATCGATTTATTCGGTTACGCCTCTTGCGCAATGAAGTGCAAGAGGTACCGGGTGCATTCTTACGATAGTCGTTTTCATGAGGAGCTCTCTTTTGGCCACTTCTTCCTCCCCTTTCTTCGGCAAGCGCGACCGCGAAAACGATGCATTGACCTCCAGGCCCGCGCCGCTCGTGGGCTCGGGCACCAACCTCTCGGGCTCCCCCGTCAATCCCTCCTCGTTGACCGCCCAGGCCGGCCTCAATGCCGCCTCGGCCGCCGCACCCGCAGCCAAGGAAGGCGGCAGCAAGCTCACCGTCGGTCCCAACATCAAGCTCAAGGGCGTCGAGATCACCGACTGCGACACGCTCGTGGTCGAAGGCCTGGTCGAGGCCACGATGGATTCGCGCCTGATGCAGATCGCCGAGCAGGGCGAGTTCAAGGGCTCGGCCGAGATCGACATCGCCGAAATCCGCGGCGTGTTCGACGGCAACCTCACGGTGCGCGAGAAGCTCGTGATCCATTCGACCGGCAAGGTCACGGGCAAGATCCGCTACGGCAAGATCGTGATCGAGGAAGGCGGCCAGATCTCGGGCGAGATCAGCTTCGGCGCGAAGCCCGCGGGGCAAGCCGCGGCCTGATCAGGCTTTCTTCGAAGCCGTTCCGGTCTTCGCTTTCTTGGCCGCCGTGCCAGCCGCCTTCTTCGCGGCAGCCGGCGGCTTCGGCGTTCTGGGCGTCTTCGGTGCCGCTGCCGGTTCTTCCGCCGGCGCCGGCGGTTCCCAGCCCAGGCGCTTGAGCAATTCCGCCGCCGCCGCCGGTGCGCGCTCCTTCGCGCCGTTGATGAAGTAGACGAACACCTCGCGCGGCTTCGCGGCCGTTCCGGCCCAGCCCTGCGCGCGCTCGGCCCAGTCGTCGAGCGCCTTCGGCGCATAGCCGGTCTTCTGCTTCGCGTCGGCCATCATGAGCCGCGCATAGGCGAACTCGCCCTCGGGCTCCTCGAAGGACGGGAACTTGTCCGCGTCGGTGAAGACGGTCGACACCTTGTGCTTCTTCGCGAGCGCCTTGTAGGCCGGCACGATGAAGCTCTCGTGGCGCACGTCCATCACGTGGCGCAGCGGCGTGCTGCCCTCCTTCTTCGGCAGCAGCTCGAGGAAGGCCTCGAAATCCTCGGCATCGAACTGCTTGGTCGGCATGAACTGCCAGACGATCGGCCCGAGCTTGGGGCCGAGCTCGGTCACGCCGCTGTCGATGAAGCGCCGGATCGATTCGCCCGCGGTGGAAAGCAGCTTGCGGTTGGTCGCGAAGCGCGAGGCCTTCATCGAGAACACGAAGCCCTCGGGCGTGTCGTCGCGCCACTTGCGGAAGTTGTCGGGCTTGAACGTGCTGTAGTAGGTGCCGTTGATCTCGATCGCGCTGACGTGGCGGCTCGCGTAGTTCAGTTCCTTCGCGTGCGCGAGCCCCTTGGGGTAGAAGTTGTCGCGCCAGGGCTCGTAGGTCCAGCCGCCGATGCCCACCTTGATCCGAGTCGTCGATGCCTTGCTCACGTCGCCCTCCAGGTTGATCGACCGCACTCTACGCGCCCGCGGCCATGGGCGCAAAATGCGGCTTTTGTCTCGCCACCCCACCGCGGAGAACCCCGATGAACGCTCCCCTGCACCGCGAAATTCCCGCCGGCCTGCTCGACGCCGAGCGGGCCCTGTCCGACGTCACCGCCCAGTGGGACGGCGACATCGTGCGCCAGCTCACCGACTACATCGCCATTCCGGCCAAGTCGCCGGGCTTCGACAAGGACTGGTCGGCCCACGGCCACCTCGAGACCGTGCTGCGCAATGCCGCCGCCTGGGTCGAGGCGCAGAAGGTCGAGGGCCTGAAGCTGGAGATCGTGCGCCTCGAGGGCCGCACGCCGGTGCTGTTCTTCGAGGTGCCCGCCACCGGCACCGACATGCGCGAGACCGTGCTGATGTACGGCCACCTCGACAAGCAGCCCGAGTTCACCGGCTGGCGCAACGACCTCGGCCCCTGGACGCCCAAGTACGAGAACGGCCTGCTCTACGGCCGCGGCGGCGCCGACGACGGCTACGCGGTCTACGCCAGCATCGCGGCGCTGCAGGCCATCAAGCGCCAGGGCACGGCCCATCCGCGCATCGTCGGCCTGATCGAGACCTGCGAGGAGAGCGGCTCCTACGACCTGCTGCCCTACGTCGACGCGCTGCGTCCGCGCCTGGGCGAGGTCGAACTGGTGATCTGCCTCGATTCGGGCGCCGGCAACTACGACCAGCTGTGGCTCACCACCTCGCTGCGCGGCATGGCCAGCGGCACGCTCAAGGTCGAGGTGCTGACCGAGGGCATCCACTCGGGCGATGCCTCGGGGCTCGTGCCCTCGAGCTTCCGCATCATGCGCCAGGTGCTCGACCGCCTCGAGGACAGCGCCACCGGCCGCCTGCTGCCCGCGAGCTTCCATTGCGAGGTGCCGCCCGACCGGCTGGCGCAGGCCAAGGCCACGGCCGCGATCCTCGGCGAGGAGGTCTACAAGCGCTTCCCGTGGGCGCACTACGACTGCGGCGGCTCCACCATGTTCGCGCTGCCGACCACCACCGACCCGGTCGAGGCGCTGCTCAACCGCACCTGGAAGCCCACGCTGTCGGTGACCGGCGCCGAGGGCTTCCCGGCGCTGAAGGATGCCGGTAACGTGCTGCGTCCCTACACCGCCTTCAAGCTCTCGCTGCGGCTGCCGCCGCTGGTCGACGCGGCCGAGGCGGTCGCCAGCCTCAAGACGCTGCTCGAGGACAACGCGCCCTACCAGGCGCGCGTCACCTTCGAAAGCCACGGCGGCGCCACCGGCTGGAACGCGCCCACCATCACGCCCTGGTTCGAAGACGCGCTCAACAAGGCCTCGCGCGCCCACTTCGGCGCCTCCTGCGGCTACATCGGCCAGGGCGGCACGATCCCGCTGATGAACATGCTGAGCGCCGGCTTCCCGACCGCGCAGATGATGGTCTGCGGCGTGCTCGGCCCGAAGAGCAACGCCCACGGCCCGAACGAGTTCCTGCACGTGCCCTACGCCAAGAAGCTCACGGCCGCCGTGGCCGAGGTGATCGCGGCGCTGCCGGCCGCGCACCGCGCCGCGCAGGAAGCACCGGCGGCCGCGTGAGCCCGCGGGCCGCGTTGCCCGAGCCGCAGCGCGTGTCGCTCGCCGCGCCCGGCGGCGAAACGCTGGTGCTGCGCCGCCTGCCCGCGCCGGGCCCGGCACGCGCCGTGGTGGTGCTGGTGCACGGTCTCGGCGAGCATGCCGGCCGCTACCACGCGCTGGCCGAGCGGCTGCATGGCTGGGGCTTCGCCGTCTGGGCTCACGACCACCATGGCCACGGCGCCTCGAGCGGCGCGCGCGGCGGCCTGCCGAGCGAGCTGCGGCTGGTCGACGACCTCGCGCTGGTGATCGACGATGCGCGCGCCGCCAACCCGGGCCTGCCGCTGGTGCTGCTCGGGCATAGCCTGGGCGGACTGGTCGCGGCGAGCCTGGTGGCGCGCGGCGTGCGGCCGGTCGATGGGCTGGTGCTCTCGTCGCCGGGGTTCGACCCGGGCTTGAGCGGCGTCCAGAAGCTGCTGCTCGCGGTGCTGCCGCGCATCGCGCCCAACCTGCGCGTGGGCAACGGGCTCGACGACAACTTCCTCTCGCACGACCGCGCCGTGGTCCAGGCCTACCGCGACGATCCGCTGACCCACGACCGCATCGGCAGCCGGCTCGCGCGCTTCCTGGCCTACGAAGGCGAGACCGTGCTGCGCCAGGCGCCGCAATGGCCGGTGCCCACGCTGCTGCTGTACGCGGGCGACGACCGGCTCGTGAAGCCGGCCGCGAGCCGGGCCTTCGCGCAGGCCGCCGCGGCCAGCGGGCAGGTCGAGGCGCATGGCTTCGAGACGCTCTATCACGAGCTCTTCAACGAACTCGAGGCAGAGCCGGTGTTCGATGCGCTCGAGCGCTGGCTGGAGCGGCGCTTTCCCGCGGCGGCCTGAGCGCGGGCGTTCAGGCCGCCGGCGCCCACACCGCGCGCTGCAGGTCCCGCTCGACCTCGCTCCACGCGATCGGCGCCACGTCGCCGAGGCAGCGGCCCTCGGCGCCCTCGAGCGCGACGCTCGCCACCGTCTGCTGCGTTTTCGGATCGACCGCGCCCTGCACGTACCAGCCCTCCTCGACCTGCAGCCAGATCGCCAGGCCCTCGCCCACCGGCTTGCCGAAGCGATGGACCATTCCGCCGTCGCCGACCGCGCGCTGCCAGCCACGCGCTTCCAGGCCGAGCAGGCCGGCATTCGTCACCGTGCGGCCGGTCCACTGCGGCAGCGCGCGTTGCGCGCGCAGCGCCGGGTCGAGCGCGAAGTGCGCCCGCGCGAGCTGCTCGAAGGGCTGCACGATCTCGTAGTCGGCCAGCACCGAGGCCCAGGCGGTGGCCAGCGCGGGGTCGCGCGCCGCGAACTCGAGCGGATGCGCGATGCCGATGCGCGCGCCCTCGTCGTCGGGCAGCGCGAAGGGATCGTCGTGCGGATCGACCAGCTCGCCCTCGGCGCTCACGCGGAAGCTCGCTGCGAGTTCACCGCTCTCGTCGAACAGCCCCCACACCAGCTGCCGAACGAACACGCGCATCACCGGATGCCGCACCAGGAAGGCCATGAACTCGCCGTGCGTCCAGCGCCGCTGCTCGCACATCGCGGTCTCGAGCCGGCGCAACTGCGTGGCCGCGACGGTCTTCGCCAGCTTGCGCAGTTCCTTGAGCTGCTCGGTCGCGGCGGCGGCCAGCGCCGCATCGTCGGCGGCATTGGGCTTGGGCAGCGCCTTCAGCGGCTTGCCCGCGGCGTCGCGCAGCAGGGGTTGCAGGCGGTCGTCCATCCGCAGCGTGAAGCGCCGCGGGCCGAAGTCCAGCGCCAGGCCCGCGCGCGCATCGAGCCCGAGCTCGGGCACCGTGCGGTCGGCCAGCTGCGCCAGGCTCAGGCCGCGCTGCGCCGCCACCTCGTCGAGCAGCGCGGAGGCCCGCGCGTTGAGGTCGGCGTAGCGCGTCTGGCGCGCGAGCTCGCCCAGGTGCATCAGCGCGGCGTCGCTGCCGATCTCGCCGAGCATCGCGAGCGCGTCGTAGGCGCGCACGCGGTCGAGCGCCGCGCGCCACTGGCGCAGCAGGCTCGCGAGCTGGCGCGCAGTCTCGTCGTCGCCGAGGCGGCCCTGCAGCGCGAACATCCAGCGCTCCTTGCTTGGCCGGCCATTGCCGATCCACCAGGCCAGCAGCGCGCGTGCGAAACGCGCCAGCGCCTCGGGCGCGACCGCGGCCTGCAGCGCCGCGAGGCCGGGGTACGGCGTCTCGGGCTGGCCGAGCGCCATCGTCATCAGCACGTCGGGCAGCAGCGACAGGGGCAGCGCCCGCGTGGCGTCCTCGGCGAGCACCAGGCGCGGCAGGGTCGACAGCGGCAGTGACTTCGGCAGCACCGGCAGCGTCTCGGGCAGCAGGTGTTCGGGTGCGATGGCGAGCAGTTGCGACACGGCCTCGGCCGCGGCCGGGCCGTAGGCCATAGCTTGCGCATGGACCGCATCGGCATGGCCGGCTTCGTGCAGCCAGCGCAGCGCGGCCTGCGCCGCATCGCGTGCGATGCCCGGTGCGCCGAGCGCGTCGGGCACCAAGCCGCGCGCAGCGGTCGCGGGATAGCGGCCGAGCCAGGCGCAGGCTTCCTGCCGCACCCAGCGGTTGCCGTGGAAGCCCTTGGCGATCCAGGGCGCGAGCCGGTCCCATTCGATCGCCGCGGCCAGCTCGAACATGGCGCGCGAGCCCTGCTTCAGATAGGGCGGCAGGCCCGGCAGCGCGGCCGTGCCGAAGCGATGCAGCAGCGGCCGCAGATAGCCCGCGTCGCCCATGGAGTGGCTCGCGGGTGGCAGCCGCGCGAACACCGCCATCGCCAGCGGTTCGGGCAACTGCCAGAGCTGGTCGCCGCAGCTCCACGAGTCGCCGGGCGGCTTGCCGAAGTCGTCCGCCGACAGGCTGGCGCCGTGGTCGCGGATCGCGTCCTCGATGCGCTCGGCCTTCAGGCCCAGCATCCACAGCGCCTTGCGCGGGCGGTCCCAGGCCCGGGCCTCGGGCGGCGGCTGCGTCGCGTGGTGCGGGCGCGGGTATTCGGCCAACTGGCGTTCGCCGCGCTGCCGAGCCTCGCGCACTTCATCGGCCAGCCACTGCGCGGGTTCGCCGCTGACCGGGGGATGGCGCCGCGGCACCGCGTGCTGCCAGTGCAGCCGAGCGGGCTGTTCAATGGCATCGAGCGCCAGCACCGGGATCGCGGGCAGCGCCTGCCTGTCCTTCCAGGGCGGTGCGCGCAGGAAGGCCGGCCACTGCGCGGCTTCGGCATCGGCCAGTCCACCGCCGTCGTCGGCCTGCAGCCGCGCGAGCGCCTTGCGCCGGGGCTCGTCGCAGGCCGCTTCGAGCGGCGCCTGCCATTCGGGATGCGCGGCCAGCAGCTCGAGCACCAGCGCCGCGCCGGCCTGGTGGCGCGCCGGGTTGGCGGCCAGCAGTTCGCGCAGCACCAGCAGCGGCCAGCGCTCGGCCTGCTTCGCGAGCGCCGTCTTGCATTCGGGATGCCGGACCTGGCCCGCGAGGAAGCGCACCGCGTCGACGTGATGGATCGCGAGCAGGTCGGCCAGCGCCTCCTTGCGCGGCGCGGGCTCGAGGAACAGCGGCAACGCGTCGGCGCCATGCAGCTCGAGCACGCGCAGCCGCGCCGGCCGCTGCTGCCAGGCGGGCTGCGGATGACGGCCGAGGTGGTCGAGCTGCTCGTGCAGCGGCTGGTTGTCGGACAGCGTGGCGCCGCACTGGCGGCAGGGCGTGTTGCGGAATTCGGCGAGCGCGCCGCGCATCGCCGCCGTCCAGCGGACCGTGCCATCGGGCAAGCCGCCTGGATCGTCGCGCTGCTTCTTCGCGCGGCCGGTCGCCATCGTCGGTCCCCGTCGTGGCTCAGGCCACGCCGCGGGCACGGCGGCGCGTGTGCGCGAGCCACAGCAGCGCGGCGCCGGTCAGCGCCACCGGCACCAGCGAGCCGAGGTTCAGCAGCTGCCAGCCCTGGGTCGTCACCAGCACGCCCGAGGCGAAGGAGGTCAGTGCCAGCGTCGCGAACACGCAGAAGTTGAGCGCGCCCTGGGCCCGGTCGCGCTCCTCGGCCGTGTAGGCGGTCAGCGACAGCGTGGTGCTGCCGGTGAAGAGGAAATTCCAGCCCACGCCGAGCAGGCACAGAGCGATCGCGAAGTGCCGCAGCTCCACGCCCGACAGCGCGACCGCGATGCAGGCCAGGTTCAGCAGCAGCCCCGCGCCCATCACCGGCAGCGCGCCGAAGCGGCGGATCAGGTGGCCGGTGAAGAAGCCCGGCGCGAACATGCCGATCACATGCCATTCGAGTACCAGCGCTGCGTCCTCGAACGGCAGGCTGCAGATCTGCATCGCGATCGGCGTCGCGGCCATCAGCAGGTTCATCACGCCGTAGCCGAGCGCGCCCGCGGCGGCGGCCACGATGAACACCGGCTGCCGCGCGATCTCGGCCAGCGGCCGTCCGCCGCCCTGCGCGCGCGCGGGCGGCGCCGGGAAGTCGATGAAGCGCATGAGCGCCATCGACAGCAGCGCCACCAGCGCGAGCGCGAGGTAGGCGCCCGCGAAGGGCACGGCGAACATCTGGCGCGTGGCGGCCGCGAGGTTCGGGCCGGCCACCGCGCCGATCAGCCCGCCGGCCATCACCAGCGAGACCGCCTTCTCGCGCCAGTCGGGCGCCGCGAGCTCGGCCGCCGCGAAGCGGTAGAGCCCCGCGTTGGCGTTGTAGTAACCCGCGACCACGGTCGCGAAGCACAGCAGCCAGAAGTTCTTCGAGAAGGCCGCGTAGGCGCACAGCAGCGCCGAGCCCAGCGCCACGGCCAGGCCGATCTGGAACGCGCCGCGGCGGCCGAAACGGCGCTGGCTGCGCACCACCAGCCCGGTGGCGAGCGCGCTGCCGACCACGTAGCCCATCACGGGCAGCGTCGCCATCCAGCCGCGCGGCGCGATGGCGAGGCCGACCAGCCCGTTGATCGCGATGAAGGTGACGTTGTTGGTCAGGAACAGGCCCTGGCAGATGGCGAGCAGCCAGAGGTTGCGATTCATGGAGGAAGCGGCACGGGGGTTGCGGACGATGGGCGAGCCCGCGGTTCTACGCGAACTCGCCGTGCCGCGCCAGCGGAGCAAAAAAAAGCGCCCTCGCGGGCGCCGAATCATTGCGTTGTTCTTCGCGGCTCAGGACTGGCGGCCTTGCAGCAGGCCGCTGAGCGAGCCCAGCAGATCCTCGTGGTTGCCGAGCCCCTGCTCGGGCACCTTGCCGTGCGGCGTGAGCTGGTCGATCAGGGCCGGCAGCATGGTGGCGAGCATCGGCAGCAGGGTTTGCGCATTGATGCCGAGCTTCGAGGCGATGCTGGCGATCGTGTCGCTGCCCAGCGCATCCTGCAGCTGACCGCCCGAGACCGGCAGGTTCTCCCCCTTGCCGACCCACGAGCCGATCACCTCGCCCAGGCCCGCCTGCTCGAACTTCGAAACCAGGCCGCCGAGGCCGCCCGTGCTTCCGTTGTTGGCGAGTAGGCCGCCCAGCGCGCCGGCCAGGCCTCCCAGGTCGCCCAAGCCGCCGAGCCCCCCGCCCTGGGGCTGCTGTTGCGCAGCGCCTCCGAGCACCTGACCGAGTACCGAGTCGAGCAATCCCATGGCTTTTTCCTTGGTGTGTGACAGAACCGCGGGATTTTCCCAGGCGGTGGAATGTTGCCGAAATCTTGCTTGCTGACTTTCGGCTTACGACGTGACAAATTACTTGGTACGCGCCGCGCGTTTGGGCAGCAAGGCCGGGCTCAGGCCCTGAACGCCCACCAGCCCCAGCACGGTGACCAGCGAATTCTGCGCGCCTTTCCAGCCGTCTGTCACGTCGATCCACTCGTTGAGCGAATGGGATCCGCCCGACTTGCCGCCGCCGCCGATGATGATCGCCGGGATGCCCAGCGAGATCGGCACGTTGGCGTCGGTGCTGCCGCCGCGCAGCAGCGTCTTGTGGCCGAAGGCGCTGTTCGAGCGCACCGCGGCCTCCACGATCACCGAGTCGGTCGGCGTGCGGCCACCGGGCCGGTCGCCGATCAGCCTGGTGCTCACGCTCAGCGTGTTCACGTTCCAGCGCTTGTTCTCCTCGGCCACCGCTTCGTCGAGCGTGGCGAGGATCTTCTTCTCGGTCTCGAGCAGCGAGCCCATGTCGTCCGAGCGGATGTCGATCGCCATGCGCGCATCGGGCGCGATGGTGTTGACCGAAGTGCCGCCGCCGACCGTGCCGACCGTGAAGGTGGTCTTGGGGAAACTGGGCGTGCGTACCTCGGCGATCTTGGCGATCGCGCGGCCCATGCCGTGGATCGCGCTCGGCACCTGGCCAAAGGCGCCGAAGCTGTGGCCGCCCGGGCCCTTGAAGTTCACCTCGTAGCGGTGGCTCGCGGTGCCCAGCACCAGCACGTGGCCCTCGGGCGAAGGCTCGAGGCCGACCATGCCGTCGATGTCGAGGTGGTCGCGGAAGATCGCC
>NZ_JAHUTH010000015.1:0-187337 GCF_025376855.1 Variovorax endophyticus | reverse complement strand
CCGCAGGCCGGGGGACATTCGCGGAGGGGAGTACCCCGTCGGCGTGAGCCCCCTCACAACGGTAGAAAGCACGTTCCACCCTAAACCTCCAGCGTATCGAGCCGCGCAGTCCAGTCCCCGAGCGAATGCGTCACCAGATACGGATCGGGATACACGGCACGCGTCGCCTGCCGAACGATGGTGAACTGCCCCTGCGCATCCACACGCCCGATGCGCGGATAGAGACAGGTGTGGTGGTTCGACGGGTCGATCTTCACCCGCCCCTGCGGCGCATCGAACTCGGCCCCCAGGATGTGCGGCAGGATCTCCGCGATGCCGTCGCTGCCCGCCTGCGCGAAGGCATTGGCGTAGATGTGCATCTGGAAGTAGGCCGCTTCCCAGCACAGGTTGGGTACGCAGCCGTCGCCGAAGCGCGCGCGCAGCTGCGCCAAGCAGCGCTGGTTGGCCGGCGAGTCGATCGACTGGAAGTAGGGTGCCGCCGTGAAGTGCCCCGTCGCCACCCCGCGCCCCATCTGCGAGATCTCGGCCTCGGAGGTCGTGAGGCTCGCGATCGGCATGCGCTTCGGGTCGAAGCCGGCCTCGGCATAGGCGCGGTACAGGCTCGCGGTGGAGTCGCCCACCACCGTCGAGAAGATGAAGTCGGGCTGCTTGTCGCGGATGTCGGCCATGATGGCCCGGTAGTCCTTCTCGGTCGCGTCGAGCGCCGCGTAGTGCTCGCCGAGTTTTTCGCTGCCGGGGCGCTGCATCACCAGCTCGCCCATGATCCGGTTCGACTCGTAGGGGTAGATGTAGTCGGAGCCGATCAGGTAGACCCGCGCGCCGAAGTTCGTCGTCATGAACTCGGCCAGCTGCACGCTGTTCTGGTTCGGCGCCGCGCCCGTGTAGATCACGTTGCCCGAATACTCGAAGCCCTCGTAGAGCGTCGGGTAGAACAGCAGCTTGTTCCACTTCTCGATCACCGGGATCACCGCCTTGCGGCTGCTCGACATGTAGCAGCCGAAGATCACGTTGACCCGGTCCTGCACGATCAGCTTCTCGGCCAGCTGCGCATAGCGCGCCGGGTTCGACTGCGGGTCGTGGCGCACGGCGACTAGCTCGCGGCCGTCGATGCCGCCGGCCGCGTTGATCTCCTCGATGCCGAGCAGCGCGCCCTGCAGCTGCGACAGGCCGATGGTCGAGGTGACGCCGGTTTCCGAATAGAGGATGCCGACGCGGATGGGATCCTTGTCAGCCATGGGCGGTCGTCCGTGAGGGGTGAGGGGCCGTCATGTCTTTTCTGTCTCGTGTGGGATTCGTTCGGGGCTCCACCCTATCGCAGTTCGATGCTTTCGTCAGTGGGCCGCGGCCAGCCGCGCGCTCATGCGCGCGAGCCGCGCGGGCAGGCTGCGCGCATCGTCGGCGATGCAATAGTTGCGCCAGCCGAAGATGCGCCGCACATAGGCGTCGGCCGCGGCATCGACCGCGATGCAGGCGGTGCGCACGCCCGCGCCGCGCGCCTCGGCCACCGCTTCGCGCGCGTCCTCGACGAGGTACTTGGGATCGTGCACGTCGATGTCGGCCGGCGCGCCATCGGTCACCAGCAGGATGGCGCGCTGGCCCGTGGGCTCGTCCGCGAGCAGCGCCGCCGCATGCCGCAGCGCCGCGCCCATGCGCGTCGAGTAGCGCCCGCGCACCGCGCCGATGGTCGCGCGCGCGGGCGGCGAGAGCGGCTGGCCGAACTCGAGCAGCCGGTAGTAATAGACCTCGGCGCGCGTGTTCGACGAGAAGCCGTGCACCGCGAGCCGGTCCGCGCCGCGCAGCCGCGCGGCGGCGAGCATCAGCGCGGCCTGCTTCTCGATCTCGAGCAGCGACAGGCCGTGCGGGCCCGCATCGTTGGCCGAGGCCGACAGGTCGAGCAGCACCAGCACGCTCGATGGCCGCGGCGCCTTGCCGGGGCGCATGAACAGGCGTGCGTCGGGGCGCAGCCGCTGGCGCCGCTCGACCAGCACCTCGATCGCCGCATTGAGGTCGATGTCGTCGCCCTCCCACTGGCGCCGCAGTCGGTGCCGGCGGTCCAGATGGCGCGCGCGCGGCAGTGCCAGCGGCGGCAGGCTCTCGGCGCGCAGGGCGGCCTGTGCCTGCGCCGGCAGCAGGCCCTGCCACCCGGGAAGCTTCTCGATCACCGTGCACCAGTCGGGGCGCAGGCGCTCGAGGCGGCGGTCCCATTCGGGATAGGTGTAGCGGCCCAGCTCCATGTCGCCGAATTCGGGTGGCGCGCCGGCGGCCGCATCGCCCGCGTCGGAGGGCGGCGGCATGCGCGCGCCCGACTGCTGCAGCGCGATCGCCTCGTCGGGCGGTGGCGGCGTCGCGTCGGCGCCGAAGTCCCAGAGCCAGCTGTTGTCGTCGCGCCAGGGCGCGGGCACCGCGTAACCCTGGGGCTCGAAGCGCACGCGCATCTGGCCGAGGTCGTTGGCCAGGATCGAGGCGATCGCGCGGAAGGCCTCGTAGTCCGCGAGATCCGCGCGCGCCGCGGTGTCCTCGAACAGCCGGCGCGCCTTCTCGACCCAGTGGCTGCCGTCGTGCAACTCGGGCCGCAGCAGCAGCCGGTCCATGCGCAGCAGCAGCGCCTCGAAGCGCAGGTCGAGCGGATCGGGTGCGGGCGGCAGCGCGTCGGCGAACCAGCCATGCAGGCCGGGGAAGTCGCGCACCAGCAGCCGCTCGACGCGCGCGTCCTCGATCGCCGACACCAGCGCGATGCCCATCGGCCGCAGCGTGTTCGCGCGGCGCGCGGGCGTCGAATGCCGCAGGTGCGCCACCGCATGCGCGACCATCGCGCGGCGCAGCGCCGGCGGGCTGTCCTCGGGAACCAGCAGCCGCCCGGCCGCGAGCACCGCGCGCGTGCCCGGCTTCGCGCCCGCCACCAGCGGCTGCACCTCGAGCGCCATGCCGGCCAGCCCGCGCGCGAGCAGCCCCAGCGCGGCGAAGCTGCCCGTGTCGCGCGTCATCCGAACTGAGCCTCGACGAAGCCCTGCAGCGCGCTCGCCATGTCGGGGTCGTCGGTCAGCGCGCGCGTCATCGTCATCTCGCAGCTCTCGCGCGGCGTCACGCCGTCGCGGATCAGCACGCCCGCGTAGATCAGCATGCGCGTCGACACGCCCTCGTCGAGCCCGCGGTGCTTGAGTTCGCGCGAGCAGTGCGCGACCGCCACCAGCTTCGCGGCCAGCGCGGTGTCGATGCCGGCCTCGTGCGCCACGATCTCGGCCTCGAGCACGGCGTCGGGGTAGTCGAACTCCAGCGCCGCGAAGCGCTGGCGCGTCGAGGGCTTGAGGTCCTTGGCGCTGCTCTGGTAGCCGGGGTTGTACGACACCACGAGCTGGAAGTCGGGATGCGCGCGCACCAGCTCGCCCTTCTTGTCGAGCGGCAGGATGCGGCGCGCGTCGGTCAGCGGATGGATCACCACCGTCGTGTCCTGCCGCGCCTCCACCACCTCGTCGAGGTAGCAGATGCCGCCATGGCGCACCGCCAGCGTCAGCGGCCCGTCGTGCCAGGCCGTGCCGTCGGCGTCGAGCAGGTAGCGCCCGACCAGGTCCGAGGCCGTCATGTCCTCGTTGCAGGCCAGCGTCACCAGCGGCCGGCCCAGCGACCACGCCATGTGCTCGACGAAGCGCGTCTTGCCGCAGCCGGTCGGCCCCTTGAGGATCAGCGGCATGCGGTGGCGCCAGGCCTGCCGGTACAGCGCCACCTCGTTGCCCGCGGGCCGGTAGAAGGGCTCGGACTCGATGCGCCAGGCCGCGAGCGGATCGTGCACGGGTGCGTTCATGGCGTGTCGCGGCTCCCGCTCAACGGTGCTTCGCCGGCTCGTTCGGAATCCCCTCGATCGGGCATTCGGGCGTGCCCACCGTGCTGCGCGTGAACGACTCCACCATTTCGCGCGTGCCCTCGGGGTCGTTGATCCACTGGGTGTAGAAGTTGTAGGGGCAGGCCGCCACGCCCTTGTCGCCGTCGCCCGAGTTGATGGTGCCGGTGTAGCCGCGGTGCACCAGCTTGAACAGGTGGTTCTGCGACTGGCCGTTGCGCCGCGCGTCGCGGATCAGGCCCATCGAGAGCTCGGCGTAGTTGATGCCCATCTCCTCCTCGCCGCATTCGCCGAGCGTGCGGCCGTCGAAGCCGATCAGCGCCGAGTGGCCGAAGTACGAGTACACGCCGTCGAAGCCGGCCGCGTTGGCCACCGCCACGTAGGTGTTGTTCATGAAAGCCATCGCCTTCGACACCAGGATCTGCTGCTCCTTGGCCGGGTACATGTAGCCCTGGCAGCGGATGATGAGCTCGGCGCCGCGCATCGCGCAGTCGCGCCAGATCTCGGGATAGTTGCCGTCGTCGCAGATGATCAGGCTCATCTTCATGCCCTTGGGGCCTTCGCTGACGTAGGTGCAGTCGCCCGGGTACCAGCCCTCGATCGGCACCCACGGCATGATCTTGCGGTACTTCTGGACGATCTCGCCCTGGTTGTTCATGAGGATCAGCGTGTTGTAGGGCGCCTTGTTCGGATGCTCCTCGTGGCGCTCGCCGGTCAGCGAGAACACGCCCCAGACGTTGGCGCGCCGGCAGGCGTCGGCGAAGATCGCGGTCTCCTCGCCGGGCACCGAGGCGGCCGTGTCGTACATCTCCTTGGCGTCGTACATGATCCCGTGCGTGGAGTACTCGGGAAAGATCACCAGGTCCATGCCGGGCAAACCTTTCTTCATGCCGACCAGCATCTCGCCGATCTTGCGCGCGTTGTCGAGCACCTCGGCCTTGGTGTGAAGGCGGGGCATCTTGTAGTTGACGACCGCGACGCCGACGCAATCGTTGCTGCTCGAAATATCACCATGTCTCATGACGCTGCTCCTGAAGGGGTGGTTGGGAAGGGAAGGGGTTCAGACAGTGAGGAAAGAGCGGACCTTGTCCTGGTCGAGCGTGGCGCGCGCCTCGTCGTGCACCAGGCGGCCGCGGTCGATCACGAGGAAGCGGTCGGCCAGCGCGAGCGCGAAGCTCAGCACCTGCTCCGACACCACGATCGCGAAGCCGCGCTCGGCGCGCAGCACGTTCAGCGTCTGCGCGATCTCCTTGATGATCGAAGGCTGGATGCCCTCGGTGGGCTCGTCGAGGATCAGCACCTTGGGCTCGGAGATCAGCGCGCGCGCGATCGCCAGCATCTGCTGCTGGCCGCCCGAGAGGTTGCCGGCCTTGCGCAGCCGCATGTCCTGCAGCACCGGGAAGAAGCGGTAGAGGTAGTCGGGCACCGTGCGGTGGCCCGAGCGCGCGGCGCCCGAGAGGATGTTTTGCTCCACCGTGAGGTGCGGGAACACCATGCGCCCCTGCGGCACGAAGGCCAGGCCCTGCGCCACGCGCTGGTGGCTCGGCAGCCGGGTGAGCTCGGTGCCGTTGAGGCGGATGCTGCCGCCGCGCGCGGGCAAGAGGCCGATCAGCGACTTCAGCAGCGTGGTCTTGCCCATGCCGTTGCGGCCCATGACGGCGACCGCCTCGTCGGGCGCGACGCGCAGCGAGACATCGTGGATCACGTGCGACTCGCCATAGGCGACATCGAGTGCGGAGACTTCGAGCATGCGGTGGGCTCCTTCAATGGCCGAGGTAGACGTCGATCACGCGCGGGTCGGCCTGCACCTCGGCGGCCGTGCCCTCGCTGAGCAGCCGGCCCTGGTGCAGCACGGTCACGCGGTGCGCGATGCGCTTGACGAAATCCATGTCGTGTTCGATCACCACCACCGACTTGCCCACCGAGATGCGGCGCAGCAGGTCGCCGGTCTGCTCGCGCTCGCGCGGGCTCATGCCGGCCACGGGCTCGTCGAGCAGCAGCAGCTCGGGCTCCTGCATCAGCAGCATCCCGATCTCGAGCCACTGCTTCTGGCCGTGGCTCAGCTGGCCCGCGCGGCGGTCGAGGCGCTCGAGCAGGAACACCTCGGTGGCCATCGCCTCGATGCGCTCGCGCAGCGCGCGGGTGCGGCGGAAGCTCAGCGACTGCCACAGCCCGTGCATGCGCGGCAGCGAGATCTCGAAGTTCTCGAGCACCGTGAGGTCCTCGTAGACCGAAGGCGTCTGGAATTTGCGGCCCACGCCGGCGCGCACGATCTCATGCTCGTTCATGCGGCCCAGGTCCTGGCCGTTGAACAGCACCCGGCCCGCGCTGGGCCGGGTCTTGCCGCAGACCATGTCGAGCAGCGTGGTCTTGCCCGCGCCGTTCGGGCCGATGATCACGCGCAGTTCGTTGCGCTCGACCGAGAGGCTCAGGCCGTCGACCGCCTTGAAGCCGTCGAAGGAGACCGTGAGGTCCTCGACGCGCAGGATCTGCTCGTTCGAGGGCGGCACGGCCGAGGCCGCCTGCGGCAGGCCGCCGTTGGGCATCGCCAGCGTCGCGTTCATGGCGCGGCCTCCGCGCCGCGGCGGCGCAGCAGCTTCTCGCCCAGGCCCGCCAGGCCGTTCGGCATCGCCCACACCACGAGGATGAAGACCGCGCCGAGGAAGTAGAGCCAGCCCTCGGGGAAGGTCTCCGACAGGTAGGACTTGAGGAAGCCGATCAGGAGCGCGCCGATCACCGCGCCGGGAATCGAGAGCCGCCCGCCCACGGCCGCGTAGATCACCATCTCGACCGAGGCCACCACGCCGATCACGCCGGGCGCGATCAGCCCCACCTGCAGGCTGTAGAAGGCGCCGCCGATGGCCGACAGCAGGGCCGCCACCGCGAACACGAAGGCCTTCATGTGCGCCGTGTTGTAGCCGCTGAAGCGCACGCGGTCCTCGCGGTCGCGGATGGCGATCAGGATCTTGCCGAAGCGGCTGCGCACGATCAGCAGCGCCCCCATCATCGCGAGCGCGACGGCCGCCACCTCGATGAAGTACATGGTCCGCTTGGCCGCGTCGCCCGCGATGTCCCACCCCAGCAGCGTGCGGAAGTCGGTGATGCCGTTGGCGCCGCCGGTGTCGCCCTGCTGGCCGATCACCACCACGGTGAGCGTGAGCGCCAGCGACAGCGTGACGATCGCGAAGTACACGCCGCTCACGCGCCGCTTGAAGATCGCGTACGAGAACACGTAGGCGAGCAGGGCGGGGATCGCGAGGATGCCGACCAGGGTCCAGCCCAGCGAGTGGAAGGGGATCCACCACGAGGGCAGCTGCTCGACGCTGCTCCAGACCATGAAGTCCGGTAGCTCGGGCGCCGAGGCCTCGAGCTTGAGGAACATCGCCATCATGTAGCCGCCGAGGCCGAAGAACAGGCCCTGGCCCAGGCTCAGCACGCCGCCGTAGCCCCAGGTCAGCACCACGCCGATCGCGACGAAGGCGAAGGCCAGGTACTTGCTCACGAGGTTGAGACGGAACGGATCGAGCGTGGCCGGCAGCACCACGGCCAGCAGCAGCAGCACGGCCGCCAGCCCGACGAGGTCGCCGCGGCGTTGGGGAGAAAGCTTCATGCCCATGCGCTCAGCTCCTCGAGCGGGTCGCGAACAGCCCGTTGGGCCGCACGTAGAGCACCGCGATCACCAGCAGCAGGATCGTGGCCTTGGCCATCGAGCCGCTCATCAGGTACTCGAGCCAGGTCTGCGACTGCGCGATGGCGAAGCCCGAGAGCGCGGTGCCGACCAGGCTTTGCACGCCGCCGAACACCACCACGATGAAGGAGTCGACGATGTAGAGCTGGCCGGTGCCGGGATTGGTCGAGCCGATCATCGTGAACACCGCGCCCGCGATGCCCGCCAGGCCCGCGCCCAGCGCGAAGGTCAGCGCATCGACGCGCTGCGTGTCGATGCCGACCGCGCCCGCGATCGCGCGGTTCTGCGTCACCGCGCGCACCTTCAGCCCCCAGGAGGTGCGGTAGAGCAGCAGGTAGACACCGATGGCGACGACGGCCGTGAGCCCCACGATGAACAGGCGCGTGAGCGGCAGCTGGATGCCCGGTGTGGGCTCCCACGCGCCGGCGAGCCAGGAGGCCAGCGGCACGCTGACTTCCTGCGCGCCGAACAGCGAGCGGTAGGCCTGCTGCAGCATGAGGCTCAGGCCCCAGGTCGCGAGCAGGGTGTCGAGCGGCCGGTCGTAGAAGAAGCGGATGAAGCCGCGCTCCAGCACATAGCCGAACGCGAAGGTCACGGCGAACGCGAACGGGATCGCGGCGAACAGGTAGAGGTCCATGAAGCCCGGCGCGTAGTGCTCGAAGAAGCGCGACGCCAGGTAAGTCATGTAGGCACCGAGCGCCATCAGCTCGCCGTGCGCCATGTTGATGACGCCCATCAGGCCGAACACGATGGCCAGCCCGATCGCCATCAGAAGCAGGATGGTGAACAGGCTCACGCCGTTGAACACCTGCATCACCGCGATGTCGAAGTTCATCGCGTTCAGACCTTCGGGAACGGGTTGGGCTCGACCAGTTGCGGCGATTCCCAGACGATGTCGAACTGCCCGTCGGGCCGCGCGCGGCCCACGCGCACCTTCTTCCACACGTGGTGGTTGGTGGCGTGCACGCGCACCGTGCCCTCGGGCGCCTCGATCTCCACGCCCGCGGCGGCGGCCGTGACCTTGTCGACCTCGAAGGACCTGGCCTTCTCCACCGCCAGCTTCCAGAGGTAGACGCTGTTGTAGGCCACCTCCATCGGGTCGCCGATCACGCGGTCCTGGCCGTACTTGGCCTTGAAGGCCTTCACGAACTTCTCGTTGGCCGGCGACTTGATGCTCTGGAAGTAGCCCATGCAGGCGTAGTAGCCCGCGGCGTTGTCCTTGCCGATGCCTTCGATCTCGTTCTCCGACACCACGGTCGACAGCAGCACCTGCTTCGTGCCGTCTAGCCCGGCCGCGCGCAGCTGCTTGTAGAAGGCCACGTTCGAGCCGCCGACCACCGTGCTGTAGATGCAGTCGGGCCTGGCGGCCTTGATCTTGTTGATGATCGAGGAGAACTCGGTGTGGCCCAGCGGCGCGTATTCCTCGCCGAGCACCTTGCCGCCGGCCTTGGCGATCGCGGGCTTGGCGATCTTGTTGCAGGTGCGCGGATAGATGTAGTCGGAGCCCACGAGGAAGAAGTTCTTGCCTTTCTCGCGCGCCATCCATTCGACCGCCGCGATCACCGACTGCGTGGCTTCCTGCGAGGGATAGAACACGCGCTTGTCCTGCTCCTGGCCCTCGTAGTAGGTGGGATAGAACAGCAGGCCCTTGGCCTGGGCGAGCACCGGCAGCAGCGCCTTGCGCGAGGCCGAGGTGTAGCAGCCGATGATGGCTGCCACCTTGTCGCGCTCGAGCAGCTTGCGCGCCTTCTCGGCGAACACCGGGTTCTCGCTCGCGCCGTCTTCCACCACGGCCTCGATCTTCTTGCCGAGCACGCCGCCGGCGGCGTTGATCTCCTCGATCGCGAGCTTCTCGGCGTCGACCAGCGAGGCCTCGGCGATCGCGATCGTGCCTGAGAGCGAATGCAGCAGCCCGAGCTTCACCGTGCCGCCGTCCTGCGCGAAGGCCAGCGGTGCCATGCCGCCCGCGGCGCCCAGCACGATCATCGAGCCGCCGGTCTTCACGATCTGGCGGCGGTTGAAAGCGTTCGTCATGTCAAATTCCTTTGTGGTTGTGCGAGTCGTCAGGAAGATCCGACCTTCGGAACCGCGCTTGGGGTGTCTCCTCCCGCCACGCGGCCCTGCAAACGGGCGCTTCGTCGCCAGTGCTTTCGCTTCGGGCAAAGCTCCGCCAGCGGATGCATGCATCCGTTTCGACGAAAGCCCTGTTGCGACCGAAAAAACAAAAAGGCCCGAACCGGTGTTCAAACCGATTCGGGCCTTGTTGCCCGACACCTCGCTGGCAGCATTGGCAGCGGGCGTCGCATGACTGGTAACGATTGCTCGTTGCGGCGGATTCTTCTCAACCCGCGCCGGTCTGCAAATACGTTGTTGTGCGGATTGGCGTGGCGGCGGGGACTGTGCTATTTGCGCGCACAGGCGCGCCTGGGGCCACTGCGACGGAGGTCAGCGCGGGCGCGCGAAGTCCGCGTCGATCCAGGCCGAGGCGCTGGTGGCGCTGAGCTTGAACGAGGCCGGCACGTTCACGCGCGCGAGCTCGCTGTCGTCGGCGTCGTCGAAGGCGCTCAGCGTGGCCGAGGGGTTGTCCTCGTCGGGCACGATGGCCAGCGTGACGCGGATGCGCCGCTCGCCGGCGCTCACCGTCACGCTGCGGTTGAGCGTGGCGTGCAGCTGCTGCTCGTGGCGGCGGATCACCTCGGCCGCGGTCTTCACCAGCGTGGAGAAGGCGGGGCCGTCGAGCGGCTTGGGGTTCTTCTTGTCGCGGCCCATGGTCCAGGGGCCGACCAGCGCGGGCTCGGGATCGCCATGGCGCGTCATCTCGACGGCCCAGCCGTCGTCCTCCTCGTTCTTGATGATGCGGGCGGTCCAGCGCTCGTCGCGCCAGAGGCGGTCCTGTTGCAGCGGGAGGATGTCGTCGGATTCGGTGGTCGGGGTCGTGTCGGTCATTCGGAGGCGGAGGTTCTTGCGCGTGCCATTGTCCCCTGGCCGGCGATGTAGGCCTGCAGCCCCTCGGCCAGCGCGTCGAAGGTGACGCGGCAGCGCGGGCTCGCGCGCAGGTCCTCGTGCATCGTGACCCAGGTCTCGAGCTTCAGCGACAGCGCGCGCGGCAGCAGCCGCACCAGCGCCGGGCCGCGCCGCGCCAGCGCGACCTGGCACACGCCGATGCCGGCGCCGGCGCGGATCAGCGCCATCTGCGCGAGGTCGCTGTCGGTGCGCAGCGAGAAGGCGTCGCGCGTGAAGCCCTTGAAGGACTTGATCGCGTCGCGCACGAAGGCCGTGGGCTGGTCGTAGCCGATCAGCGTGTGGCGCATCAGCTCCTCGGCCGTGCGCGGCGTGCCGTGGCGCGCGAGGTAGTCGGGATGGGCATGGAAGCCCAGCTCGATGTCGCCGATGCGGCGCGCCACCAATTGCTCCTGGCGCGGGCGCACCATGCGCACCGCGATGTCGGCCTCGCGCCGCAGCAGGTCCTGCACGCGGTTGGTCGACACCAGCTCGACCTTGAGCGCGGGATGGGCCTCGCGCAGCTTCACCACGATCGGCGGCAGCACCTCCACCGCGACCACCTCGCTGGTCGATACCCGCACCACGCCGCGCACGCCTTCGCCCTGGCCGCTGGCCGCGCGCTGCAGCGAGGCGGCCGTGCTCTCCATGGCCTCGGCATGCGTGCGCAGCGCCAGCGCCACCTCGGTGGGCAGCAGTCCGACCTGCGAGCGCGTGAAGAGCACCACCTCGAGCGCCTCCTCGAGCGCCGCGACGTGGCGCCCGACGGTGGGTTGCGTGATGCCGAGCGCGCGCGCCGCGCCCGAGAGGGAGCCCTCGCGCAGCACGCCGAGGAAGGAGCGGTAGAGCTCCCAGCTGATGGTCCAGGTCATGCATAAATGTATGGCTGATGGCTCATGTTCGGCAATTCCATTCCAACCCCGGCCTGCCCAGAATTCATCCATCGATCACTGTTCTGGAGATGTTTCATGGCAAGCAACGACACGGTTCTGGTTCTGGGCGCGACGGGCGGCGTCGGCGGCGAGATGGCACGCCAGCTGCGCGACGCGGGATGGCGGGTGCGCGCGATGAAGCGCGGCGCGGTGCCGGAGCGGCGCGACGGCATCGACTGGGTGGGCGGCGACGCGATGGATGCGCGGGACGTGCGCGAGGCCGCGCGCGGCTGCGCCGTCATCGTGCATGCGGTCAACCCGCCCGGCTACCGCCGCTGGTCGGAACTGGTGCTGCCGATGCTCGACCACACGATCGCGGCAGCCAAGGCCGAGGGCGCGACCATCGTGCTGCCCGGCAACGTCTACAACTACGGCGCCGATGCCTTCCCGCTGCTGGCCGAGGATGCGCCCCAGCATCCGGCCACGCGCAAGGGCGCGATCCGGGTCGAGATGGAGCGCCGCCTCGAGCTGGCCAGCCGCGAGAGCGCGCGCGTGCTGATCGTGCGCGCCGGCGACTTCTTCGGTCCGAAGGCCGGCAACAACTGGTTCTCGCAGGGCCTTGTGAAGGCAGGGCAGCCGGTCAGGGGCGTGAGCTATCCCGGCGATGCCGGCGTCGGCCACCTGTGGTCGTACCTGCCCGACGTGGCCCGCACCATGGTCGAGCTGCTGGCGCGGCGCGATCGGGTCGAGCCCTTCGCCAGCTTCCACATGGCCGGCCACTGGGACGCCGACGGCACGCGCATGGCCGATGCCATCCGCCGCGTGGTGGCGCGCCGCACCGGCACGCAGGTGCGCGTGTCGGCCTTCCCGTGGTGGCCGCTGCTGCTGGCCTCGCCCTTCGTCGCCACCTTCCGCGAGCTGCGCGAGATGCGCTACCTGTGGCGCACGCCCGTGGCCATGGACAACGCGAAGCTGGTGGCGCTGCTCGGCCGCGAGCCGCATACGCCGCTCGACGAGGCGGTCGAGACCGCGCTCGAGGGCATGGGTTGCCTGCAGGCGGCGCCGCGCGCGGCGCTGGCCTGACAAGGTGTGAATAAACCTACTGCGCGCCCCGATCTCGCACCTGCGGTCCTCACCGTACAGAGTACGGCTCCGGTCCTCGGCACGACCTCGGGGCGCTCGCTACGGTTTCTTCACACCTTGTGAGCACTGCGCAAGGGCGTCGTTTTTCGACGATCGGGCCGGGATGCTGATAGCCTGAGGTGCCGCGCTCAGCCATCGCAACCCAGCCCTTCCTGCCATGCCCGACTTCCGCTCGCCCGAATTCCTGCTCGGCCACGTGCAGCACACGCTCGCGTTCTACGACGGTCGCAGCCTCGATCCGAGCGGCGGCTTCTTCCACTTCTTCAAGGACGACGGCACGGTCTACGACCGCCGCACGCGCCACCTGGTGAGCAGCACGCGCTTCGTCTTCAACAACGCCACCGCCTGGCGTCGCTTCGGCCGGCCCGAGCACCTGGCGGCGACGCGCCACGGCCTCGCGTTCCTGCACCACGCCCATGCGCATCCGCAGGGCGGTTACCTGTGGGAACTCGACTGGCACGAGGGCCGCGCGCAGGTGCGCGACGGCACCCACTACTGCTATGGCCTGGTCTTCGTGCTGCTAGCGCATGCGCATGCGGCGATGGCCGGCGTGGACGAGGCGCGCGCGGGCATCGAGAGGACCTGGCAGCTGCTCGAGCAGCATTTCTGGGAGCCGCGCCACCAGCTCTATGCGAACGAAGCCACTGCCGACGGGACCGTGTCTCCTTACCGCGGCCAGAACGCCAACATGCATGCCTGCGAGGCGATGATGGCGGCTTTCGAGGCCACGGGCGACGCGAAGTACCTCGACCGCGCGGCGACGCTGGCGCAGGCGATCGCGCTGCGCCAGGCCGACCTGACCGGGGGCCGGGTCTGGGAGCACTTCCACGAGGACTGGTCGGTCGATGCCGACCACAACCGCGGCAACCGCGCCGACATCTTCAAGCCCTGGGGCTTCCAGACCGGCCACCTGACCGAGTGGGCCAAGCTGCTGCTGCAGCTCGAGGGCCTGCTCGCCGGCCGGGGCGTGGAGACGGGCTGGATGCTGCCGCGCGCGCAGTCGCTGTTCGAGGCGGCGATGCGCCATGGCTGGGACGCCGAGTTCGGCGGCCTGGTCTACGGCTTCGATCCCGAGGGCGCGCTCTACGACGGCGACAAGTACTTCTGGGTGCAGGCCGAGAGCTTCGCGGCCGCCGCGCTGCTCGCGGTGCGCACCGGCGAGTCGCGCTACTGGGACTGGTACGACCGGATCTGGGACTACGCCTGGCGGCACATGGTCGACCACGAGCATGGCGCCTGGTTTCGCATCCTGTCGCGCGACAACCGCAAGCTCGGCGACGAGAAGAGCCCCGCCGGCAAGACCGACTACCACACGATGGGCGCCTGCCACGACGTGCTGCGCGCGCTCGGCGCCTGAAGCAATTCAGAACACCGACAGCCCCGTGCGCGCCACGAACATCTCGAGCGCCTTCATGCCCAGCAGCGAGTTGCCGGTGGCATCGAGCGCGGGCGACCATACGCTGAGCGTGAGCCGGTCGGGCACCACGGCCACGATGCCGCCGCCCACGCCGCTCTTGCAGGGCAGGCCGATCGAGAAGGCCACGTCGCCCGCGGCGTCGTAGGTGCCGCAGGTGAGCATCAGCGCGTTGATGCGCCGGGTCTGGCGCTCGCTGGTGATCGCGGCCTCGCCGTCGATCGGGTGCGCGCCGTCGCGGCACAGGTAGCCGGCGGCGCGCGCGAGCTGGCGGCAGCTCATGCGCAGCGCGCACTGGTGGAAGTAGGTGTCGAGCACCTCGGCCACGTCGTTGTCGAGCTTGCCGAAGCTCTTCATGAAGTTGGCCAGCGCCACGTTGCGAAAGCCGGTCTCGGCCTCCGAGCGCGCGACCTCCTCGTCGAAGCCCACGGGCTCGCCCGCCAGGCTGGCCATGAGCGCGAGGATGCGCGCCTTGGCGCTGCCGCCCTCGGCGCGCGCATGGCTCACGAGCCGGTCGGCGACCGCGATCGCGCCGGCATTGATGAAGGGATTGCGCGGCTTGCCCTGCTCGTTCTCGAGCTGCACCAGCGAGTTGAACGGATTGCCCGAGGGCTCGCGGCCGATGCGCTCCCACAGCGCGTCGCCCACGGCCTGCATCGCGAGCGTGAGCGTGAACAGCTTGGACACGCTCTGGATCGAGAACGGTGTGTCGGCATCGCCGGCCGCGGCCTCCTCGCCGTCGCAGGTGCGCAGCGCGATGCCGAACTGCCGCGCGTCGACGCGCGCGAGCGCCGGAATGTAGCTGGCCACCGTGCCGGCCTGGCCCAGCAGCGGTTGCATCGCGGCCGCGATCTCGTCGAGCACGGGCTGGAATCGGGTGGATGTCGCCATGTCGCTCGTTCCTTCAGGCGCGGCGCGCGCCGCCGCGGTTGACCAGCACGATGCCCACCGCCACGCCGGCCAGCGCCACCACCAGCTGCGGCGTGAGCGGCTCGGACAGCAGCAGCACGCCGAACACCAGCGCGAACAGCGGCGTGAGGAAGGTGAAGGAGGACATCTGCGTGGCCGGGTAGTGGCGCAGCATCCACATCCACGCGAGGTAGCTCGCGAAGGCGCCGATCACGGTCTGCAGCGCGATCGAGGTCCAGGCCCAGGCCGAGTAGTGCGTGCCCCAGGTCTCGCCGAGCAGCAGCGAGATCAGAGGGCAGACCGCGGCCGTCACGGCAACTTGGTAGAACAGCGTCTTCTCGGCGCTCGCGGTGGCGAGTCTGGTGGCGCGCAGCGTCAGCGTGGTCAGGCCCCACAGCATGCCGGCGGCCAGTGCCAGCGCGTCGCCGCGCAGCTGCGACGAGGAGGTGTGGCCGAAGCCTTCGCTGAAGGCCAGCACCACGGCCGCGAAGGCGATCGCGAGCCCGGCCCACTGCAGGCCGCGCAGCCGCTCGGCCGGCACCCAGCGCGGCAGGAACAGCGAGACCCAGAACGGCGCCGTGTAGAGGAACACCGTGAGCCGCGAGGCGCTGGTGAGCTGTAGGCCCAGGTAGATGCCCGCGAACTCTCCCGCGAACAGCAACCCCGCGAGCAGGCCGCCGGGCAGCGTGCCGTCGCGCTCGAACAGCGGCACCTTGCGCCAGGCGCACCACAGCCCCAGCAGCACGACCGCGCCGGCCATGCGCATCGAGGCCTGCCACATCGGCGGCACCTCGGCCACGGTGGTCTTGATGAGGATCTGCTGCAGGCCCCAGAAGGCGCAGCAGACGACGAGCAGGCCGATGGCGAGCGCGTCGAGGTGGGTTTTTCTCTGGATCATCTGTTGTTCGTTCTTCGCAAGGCGGCGCGCCCGCATCGCGCGGGGGCGCCGACGATCCTAGCGCGCGGGCGCTTCCCCGCTACCATCCGGGTTTCGTTCCCGGGTACCGCCCCTCCCGTTCCTGGTTCCGCATCCGGTATAGATGCGGGGCCCGGGAGGCATGCATGGGCATGCGGAATTTTTCGTGGCTGCTGCTCGCGGCCAGCATCGCGGCGGAGGTCGTCGGAACCATCGCGCTGCGTCACGCCGACGGCTTCACGCGCGCACTGCCCTCGGCCGTGGTGGCGGCGGCCTATGCGCTCGCGATCTGGCTCATGGCGCTGGCGGTGCGGCAGCTCGAGGTCGGCCTGGCCTACGCGGTCTGGGCCGGCGCCGGCACCGCGCTGATCGCCGTCTGCGGCGTCTTCCTGTTCGGCGAAGCAGTCACGCTCGCGCGCTGCCTCGGCGTGGCGATGATCGTGCTCGGCGTGGTCGTGCTCCACCTCGACCCGCGCTGACTCGATCCGCGCCGAGGCTTCAGCGCCCCGCGACCGGGTACGGCGGCTTGCCGCGCGTGCCCACCATCAGGTCGGGCACCACCGCCTCGACGTCGGGCAGCGCGCGCGCCGCGCGTTCGAGCTGGCGCGCCAGCGCGGGCGAGGGCACGCAGCCCTGCAGGTAGACCCAGCGCCGCTGCACCATGACCCACACGCTGCCCCGGCGCAGGCCCGGCACCGCCTCGAGCGCGGCGCGCACCTTGGGCGCGAGCGGCTTGTCGTAGCGGTAGGCGTTGCTGTCGCTGCATTTGCCCGCGAGCCAGCAGCTGGTGCCGCGCTCCAGCCGCGAATGGATCTGGATGCGGCGCTCCTCGGCCGTGTAGAACGGGCCTTCGGGTTCGGGGCAGCCCGGCAGTCCGGCCGAGACGCGGAAGAACGGATCGTCGAACCAGTTCTGCTTGGCGGGCGAGGCGGCGTCCTGCGCGTTCGCCGCATGCGGCGCGGCAACGGCGCACAGCAGGGCGAGCATCGACGCCGCGTGCTTCACAAGGGATGTTCCGTGTAGAAGCGGCCGCCGTGGAACAACAGCGGCGAGGCGCCGGCGTCGTGGCTGCAGCGCTCCACCTCGCCGACGAAGATCACGTGGTCACCCTCGTCGTAGCGGCTGCGGTTGAAGCACTCGAAGCTCGCCGCGGCGCCCGCGAGCACCGGCGCGCCGCCCAGGCCCTCGGTGAAGGCCACGTCGGCCCAGCGGTCGATGTCCTTGGTGGCGAAGCGCTCGGCCAGCGTCTTCTGGCTGGCCGCGAGGATGTTCACCGTGTAGTGAGAGCCGGCCCGCAGCGCGGCCATCGAGGCGGCGCTGCGCGACAGGCTCCACAGCACCAGCGGCGGCGACAGCGAGACCGAATTGAAGGAGTTGGCCGTGAGCCCGACCAGCGCGCCGTTGGCCGCGCGTGCCGTGACGATCGTCACGCCGGTGGCGAACATGCCGAGCGCCGCGCGGAATTCAGCGGACGAGAAGGTGGGCGGCTGGGCGCGGCGCAAGGTGGTCACGAGGGAGCGGGAACGGTGGAGGGCAGGGGCCTATTCTGGCGCACCCGTCCTTCCCGTCCCCGGCGCGGCCGACATCACCTCGGTCACGAAGCGGGTGTAGGCCGCCGCGGCCGGCGAGGGCGTGCGGCCCGCGAGCCTGACCAGGCCGTAGTGGGTGCGCATGCCCTCGAGGCCCGCGATGGGCAATGGCACCAGCGGCTGGGTCTCGTGGCGGAAGGCCGGCGCATCGGGCGCGAGCACCACGGCGCGTGCCGTGAGCGCGAGATGGCGCAGGGTGCCGGTGTCGTCGCAGACCAGGTTGAACACGCCGCGGCCGGCACGCTTCGCCTGGCGCTCGAACTGCGCGGCCACGCGCGCGGGCAGCCTGGGTCCTGCGACCGGGTAGTCCATCGCCTGCTCGAGCGTGACCGAGGCCAGCCTGCGCAGCGGATGGCGCGGCTGCACGAAGAACGAGACCGGCACGTCGGGCAGTCGCATGGTCTCGAGGCCGCCCTGGCGCGCGAGGTCGCGCGTGTCGGCGATGAACAGGTCGATCTCGCGCCGGTGCAGCCGCTCGGCCAGGGTGGCGGTGTCGGCCACCTCGGTGCGCACCGAGAGCTGCGGATGCCGCTGCACCAGCAAGGTCAGCGCCGCGCGCCCGAGCATGCCGGCCGCGAACGGCCCCAGGCCCACCTGCAGGCTGCCGGCGGCCAGGCCCTCGAGCTGCAGCACGTCCTCCTTGAGCTGGCGCGCGTCGATCAGCAGTTCGCGGGCGCGCGCCAGCACCAGCTCGCCGGCCTGCGTGAAGCGCACCGTGCCGTAGGCGCGGTCGATCAGCCGGACCTGCAGGCCCTCCTCGAGCGCCTCGATGCTGCGCGAGAGCGCGGGCTGCGAGAGGTGCGAGGCCTGGGCCGCGCGGCCGAAGCTGCCCTGCTCGGCGAGGGCGACGAGGTGCTGGAGCTGGCGCAGCTGCATCGTGATCTTGTGTTTTTCTTCAAATCGATCGACGTATTTTGCATTTGCCAATGGTTTGGGGGCTGCCCAGAATCGCGCCACTTTCCAGCTTCCAGCTTCGCGCCAGGCCGCACCATGCATCTCCTCCACGTCTTCCCACGCGCGCATCGCGCCACCGCCGCCTGCGCCGCGCTGACCTGCGCCATGGCCTTTGCGCAGCCGGCAACGCCCCTCGCGCCCAAGCCGCCGGAGCCCGCCACGCTGGCCGCCAACGCCGAATTCGCGAAGACGCTGCCCTTCGCCGACCGGCGCGATTTCGAGGACGCGATGCGCGGCTTCATCGGCACCGTGCCCGACGCGCTGGTGCCCGGCGCCGGCGAGCGCCCGGCATGGAGCATGAAGCCCTACGGCTTCCTGCAGGCCGACGCGCCGGCCGACAGCGTCAACCCGAGCCTGTGGCGCCAGGCGCAGCTCAATGCGATCCACGGGCTGTTCCGCGTGACCGACCGGGTCTACCAGGTGCGCGGCTTCGACATCGCGAACATGACCATCGTCGAGGGCGACGGCACGCTGATCGTGATCGACCCGCTGCTCGCCGCCGAGACCGCGCGCGCCGCGCTCGCGCTGTACTACCAGCACCGGCCGCGCAAGCCGGTCGGCACCGTGATCTACACGCACGGCCACGCCGACCACTTCGGCGGCGTCAAGGGCGTGGTCGACGAGGCCGACGTGGCGGCCGGCAAGGTGCAGGTGATCGCGCCCTCGGGCTTCATGGAGACCGCGGTGGCCGAGAACATCCTCGCGGGCAACGCGATGAGCCGGCGCTCGCAGTACCAGTTCGGCTCGCTGCTGCCGCCGGGCGTGCGCGGCCAGGTCGACACCGGGCTGGGCAAGGCGCTGGCGCGCGGCACTGTCACGCTGATCGCGCCCACCGCCACCATCGACAAGCCGACCGAGGAGCGCACCATCGACGGCGTGCAGTTCGTGTTCCAACTCGTGCCGGGTTCGGAGGCGCCGTCCGAGATGCTGATGTACCTGCCGCAGTTCCGCGTGCTCGACATGGCCGAGGACGTGACGCACACCATGCACAACCTCTACACCATCCGCGGCGCCGAGGTGCGCGACGGCAGCCTGTGGTCGAAGTACATCGACCAGGCGCGCGTGGCCTTCGGCGACAGGACCGACGTGCTGATCGCGCAGCACCACTGGCCCACCACGGGGCGCGAGCGCATCGTCGAGCTGCTGAAGAAGCAGCGCGACATGTACAAGTTCATCAACGACCAGTCGCTGCGCCTGCTCAACCACGGCTACGCCGCGGCCGACATCGCCGAGACCCTGCGCATGCCCGCGAGCCTCGAACAGGAGTGGTCGGCGCGCGGCTACTACGGCACCCTGCGGCACAACGCGAAGGCGGTCTACCAGAAGTACCTGGGCTGGTACGACGCCAATCCCGCCAACCTGAATCCGCTGCCGCCCGTGGCCCAGGCCCGCAAGACGGTGGAGTACATGGGTGGCGCCGAGGCGGTGATCGCGCGCGCCCGCGGCGATTTCGCCAGGGGCGAGTACCGCTGGGTCGCGAGCGCGATGAGCCAGGTGGTGTATGCCGATCCCTCGAACCGCGCGGCGCGCGAGCTCGGCGCCGACGCGCTCGAGCAGCTGGGCTACCAGTCGGAGGCCGGCACCTGGCGCAGCGCCTACCTGGTGGGCGCGATGGAGCTGCGCAACGGCGTGCCGAAGATCCCGTCGGGCGGCACCGCCAACGCCGACACGCTCAAGGCCGTGAGCAACGACCTGTTCTTCGACTACCTCGGCGTGCGCCTCGATGCCGCGAAGGCCGAGGGCAAGCGGCTGGTCATCAACTGGAACTTCACGGATTCGAAGCAGCAGTTCGTGCTGACGCTCGAGAACTCGGCCCTGACCCACATCGCCGGGCGGCAGCCGGATGCCGACGCCACGGTGACGCTGAGCCGCGCCGCGCTCGACGCCGTGACGCTGAAGCAGACCAGCTTTCCGGCCGCGGTGCTGGCCGGCAAGGTGCGCATCGAGGGCGACCGCGCGAAGCTGGCCGAGCTGATGGCGATGCTCGACAGCTTCGAGCCGATGTTCCCGGTGGTGGAGCCGCGATGAACGCGGCTCAGGGCAGGTCGGGCAGCGGCATGCCGCCGACGACGACCTGGCCCAGCGTGTCCAGGTAGGTCTGCCAGAAGCGCGTGGGCTGCTGGCCCTTGCCGGGCCGGCCGAAGTCGCACACGCCGGTGGGGAAGGCGGCCTTCAGGCGCGACCATTGCGCGTCCGAGAACACCACCGTGCCGTAGCTCGCGCGGTCGAGCGGCGCGAGCTGGCACTCGAGCACGTCGCCCGTGATGGCCTCGCCGGCCGTCATGCGCGTCGAGCCGTCGGCCAGGCCGGTGCATTCGAGCATCGAGAGCCCCGTGCCGTCGGCGCTGCCGCAACGGTCGTTGGCGCTGGTCGGGCGATGGGCGATCACCTTCTGCGCGAGCGGCGTGGCGCCGCCGTCCCGCTCGATCGCGCCGAGCCAGGCATCCATCGTGTCGTAGGCCTCGCGCTGGCTGCCGGCCTGGTACCAGATCGCCTGGTTGGCGTGGCCGCCGTTGGCGCGGTCGAGCCGCGCGCGCAGGGTCCACGAGCGGTGCTGGTGATGGATGCCGCTGATGTCGAGCGTGCGGATGTCGATGATCGCCACCTGGCCCAGGCCGTTGGCCTGGTTGAACGAGCCCGAGCGGTACGAGGCCTCGATCGCGCCCGGGTCGGCCGCCACGCGTGGTGCCTGCGGCGCGTAGTCGATGGTGTGCGAGCCGATGTTCGCGTTGAGGTCCACGAACTGCTCGGCGCTGATGCGGCCCGCCTTCAGCGCGAGCAGGCCGTACTGCAGGCCCACGTTCGAGTACGGCCGGTTGGCGAAGCCGTCGGGCCGCTTGCCGAAGATCGAGATCGCCGAGTCGGCCGAGGTGCAGCGCGCGCCGCCGGGGTTGAAGGTGGCGTCGTAGCGCGCGCCCGGGGGCGCGTCGCAGCCGCCGAGCGCGGTGGGCGAGGTGCCGGGGATGTTCGCGATGTTGGTCGCGTAGGGGTTCAGGTTGTTGTTGAACTTGTAGAAGTCGATCCACTCGGTGCACACGGCGGTGTTCAGGTGGCCCGAGGCGGCGGCCTGCTGGTCGGGCGTCCACGCGGTGGCGGTGCGGCCGAAGTAGTTGCGCAGCAGCGCGCAGTCCTCGACCTCGTTGCCGGTCGATCCCGCGTCGGGGAAGGAGGCGCCGACGATGATCCCCTGGTAGAGGCCCGGGTAGGCGTTGGCCATCCACTGCTGGGCGATGGCGCCGCCCGAGCTGCCGTAGCCGAAGGTGTAGCGCAGCTCGCCGTAGGCCTCGACGATGCGCTCCTTGGCCATCATCGTGGCCTCGGCCTGCACGGCGATGTTGCAGTTGTGGCCCGAGTCGTTGAGCGACACGGCCAGCACCGCGAAGCCGCGCGAGAGCGCATCGCGGTCGAGCACGCGCTGCGAGGACAGGGCGTTGGACTGGCCGTAGCCGTTGCCGCAGCCCGAGCCATGCTGGATCAGCAGCTTGCGGTTCCACGCGGCCTGCGGCTGCCACGGCGCCCAGGGCTTCGCGGGATCGAACAGCACCGCCACGTCGTAGTAGTCGCGGTCCTGCACGCCGGTCTCGATGCGCACCACGAAGGGCACGGTGCGGCCCTGGTCGGTGGTGGTGGTGGCGATGTCGGCCGGCGGCCGGGCCGGGTCGTAGGGCTGGAAGCCCGCGACGGCCGGATCGCTCGACAGGTACTTGAAGCTGTAGCTCACGGGGCGATTGCAGTCGGCGTCCTGCGCGCCGGCATCGCAGGCCCAGGGCTGGATCTGCGGGCCGTAGAGGATGCGCCCGCCGTTGGCGTGGTTGGTGATCACTAGCGACGACAGCGCCGTGTCGCCGGCGCGCGCGGTCAGCAGGTGGCGGCCCTCGCTCATGCCGGTGACCAGCCCCATGAAGCGCTCGCCGGGCCGCATCGCGAACGCGGACGACACGTCGGTGCCGTCAAGCTCGATGCGCAGCGCGCTCGCCGCGATGCCCGCGGCCGGCACGATCTCGACCAGCGCGTCGCCGCCGCTGACGAGGTCCGCGCGGTTCGACAGCACCTTGATGTCGGCCGCCTTGGTCGTCGTTGCGGGCGGCTGCGCGGGGTTGCCGGTGCTCGCGGGCGGAAGGCCCGCGAAGCGCGCGTCGCCATCGCCGCCCCCGCAGCCGGCAAGCAGCGCGCCGCCGCCGATGCACCACGCCGCCAGCAGCACGCTGCCGCGGCCGCTCCATGTCTTCTCGCTCATCGTGTCTCCAGGTATTGATTGGCGGCGCGATGCTAGGCAGCGCGCGTGGCCATGGCTTCCACGAAACGGCGCGGCTTTTCAGAATCTTGCAATTGCTTGCGGGCGCTGCGGGCAAACCTGCATGCCCGCGGCGGGCCGTGCGCCGGACACTCGTGCCTTCCTTCCCCGACAGAAAGACAAGACGCCCGTGCAGACCTTCGCCGAGCGATTCGACACCACGACCGCGTCCCGCACGAAGTTCGAACCCGAGGCGGTCCTGCTGCAGGACCAGGGCCTTTGGCCCGGGCTGCGGCTCGAGGAGTGGCGCGGCTCGGGCGGGGAGATGCCCGAGACCGTGCTGTTCCAGCACGGCGTGATGCTTCACCACGAGGCACTGACCTCCGCGCGCATCCACTGGTCGGGGCACCGGCCGGTGACGGGCGACTTCGCGCCGGGCAGCTTCGGCATCTTTCCCGCCGGGCTGTCGTACAGCGGGCATGCGCGCGGCCGCTGGCGCGGCGTGGTGCTGGGGCTGACGCCGGGCCTGGTGCAGGCGGTCTCGAGCTCGCCGGGCGCGAGGACGGTCGAGCTGGTGCCGGGCAACGGCATCCGCGACGGCTTCGTCTGGCAGGCCAGCCTCGCGCTCGCCGCCGACATCCGCGAGGGCTATCCGGGCGGCGCGATCTACGGGGAAAGCATCGCGGTGGCGCTGGCGGCCTACCTGCGGCGGCACCATGCGGCCGATCCGCGGCTGCAGGTCGAGCGCATCGATGCCGGCGACGCGCTGCGCCGGCGCGTGCAGCAGTTCATCCTCGACCAGTTGCACGAGAAGCTCACGCTCGCCGAGATGGCGGCCTTCGTGCAACTCGATGTCTATTCGTTCGCGCGCTGGTTCAAGCGCGCCTTCGGCATGCCGCCGCACCGTTACCTGACGGCCGCGCGGATCGCGCGCGCGAGGACGCTGTTGCTGCGCACCGAGCTGAGCCTGGTCGAGATCGCGCTGCAGTGCGGCTTCAGCAGCCAGAGCCACCTGTCGAGCGCGTTCCGGCGCTTCGCCGGCATCGCGCCCGGCAGCTACCGGGCGCGCGGGAGGGAATGAGGCGGCGGCGTGCGCCGCTCACGCCTTCAGCAGCTGGAGCCGCACCAGGCTCTCGGCCGTCGCGACGATCGCTTCCTCGGCCGAGCGCGGATTCCATCCGAGCAGCCGGCGGGCCTTCTCGCTGGTGGCGTTCATGTTCACGCCGAGCATCGGCACGACGGCCTTCATGCGCGGATCGGTCTTCGCGCCGAGCCGCACCAGCCAGTTGGGCAGGGCCCGCGTCGACACCTTCTGCGCCGCCGCGCCCATGCGCTCGCGCAGGATGCCCGCCACGTCGGCCAGCCACAGGCTCTCGCCCGCGATCGCGAGGAAGCGCTCGCCCTTGCCGGCCGGATGCGTCATCGCGAGCAGGTGCAGGTCCGCCACATCGCGCACGTCGACGAAGCCCGAGTTGATCTTGGGCGAGCCGGGCTGGCCGTCCATCATTCCCTTGATGATCTGGATCGAGTGCGAGAAGTCGGCGCCGAGCGCGGGGCCCAGCACCGCGGTCGGGTTGACGGCCGCGAGCTCGAGGCCGCGGCCTTCCTTCTCGACGAAGGCCCACGCGGCGCGCTCGGACAGCGTCTTCGACTTCTGATAAGGCGCGACGTCGCCCGCGAGGTTGCTCCAGTCCTCTTCATTGAAGGGCCGGTCCATCGGCCCATGGCCGACGCCGACCGCGCCGAAGGCCGAGGTGAGGACCACGCGCTTGACGCCCGCATCGCGCGCGGCGCGCAGCACGCGCAGGTTGCCGTCGACGGCCGGCCGGACCCAGTCCTCGTCGGTGGCATAGCTGCCCGATGGCGTGGGCGAGGCGCCGTGGATCACGTAGGTGCATCCCTTCGCGGCCTCGGCCCAGCCGGCGTCCGCGCCCAGGTCCGCGACCACGAAGCCCAGCCGCTCGCCCGGCTCGGCGCCGCCCGTCCTGAGGTGCTCGCGGACCTCCGCTTCCCGTGCGAGCGTGCGCACGGTCGTGCGGACGCGAAATCCCTGGGCCAGCAGTGCGAGGATGCAGTGCTGCGCGATGAAGCCGGTGCCGCCGGTGACCAATACCAAAGCCTGTTCCATGTCCGTTCCTTGTTCGTCCTTGATTCGAGATGGGGAACGATATTTCGAGGGGGTCGGACTGTGAATGCTTGGGAGTACGCTTTGCTTGCGCGATAGTACGAAGATGAGCGCCGATCCCTTCTCCGACATCCTCAAGCTGACCCATGCGCAGAGCCTGGTGACCGGCGGCTTCACGGCCGGCGGCACCTGGGCCCTCCGTTTTCCGGCGCCCGACAAGATCAAGTTCTTCGCCGTCGTGAAGGGCCACTGCTGGGTCCGCATCGAGGGGGAGCCCGAACCCGCGCGCTTCGAGACCGGCGACGTGGGGCTGCTGTCGGCGCACCGCTGGTCGATCCTGTCCAGCGATCCCGAGGTCGAGCCCGTCGATGCCATGGGCCTGTTCTCGGGCGCGGGCCGCTCCTCGGCGCAGCTCGGCGACGGCAGCGAGTTCGCGCACATCGGCGGCCATGTGCTGCTCGACCCGGTCAGCGGGCCCTTGCTGCTGAATGCGCTGCCGCCGTGGATCCATGTCCGCGCGTCGGCGCCGCAGGCCCCGGTGTTCCGCTGGCTGCTCGATCACCTGATGGAGGAGCGCACGCAGGCACAGCCGGGTGCGCAGCTCGCCGCGGCCCAGCTCGCGCAGCTGCTGTTCATCCAGATCCTGCGCGCGCACCTGGGAACCTCGGGGCCGCTGGTCGCGGGCTGGCTGCGCGCCCTGAGCGAGCCGCGCATCGCGCCGGCCCTGCGGGCGATGCACGACGATCCGGCGCGGTCCTGGCACCTGGAGGAGCTGGCCAGCGCCTGCGCCATGTCGCGCACCACCTTCGCTTCGCACTTCAAGGCCGTGGCCGGCATCGCTCCGCTGGGCTACCTGACCGAGTGGCGCATGCGCCTGGCCGAGCGCGCCCTGGGCGAGGACGACACGCCGGTCGCGCTCGTGGCACAGAGCCTGGGCTACAGCTCCGAGAGCGCGTTCAGCCATGCCTTCAAGCGCGTCACCGGGAGTTCGCCGACGGCCTATCGGCAGGCGCTGCGCGCGGGGGCGAGCCGTGCCGTGGTGGAACTGTCGGGCCGCGAGGCGGTGCCGCAGGAGTCCTAGCCGAAGAACCAGTAGCAGACCGCGATCGCCGCGACCACCCCCGCCAGCTCGGCCAGCAATGCGCAGGCCACCGCATGCCGCGCGCGCTGGATGCCGACCGCGCCGAAGTACACGGCCAGCACGTAGAAGGTGGTCTCGGTGCTGCCCTGGATGGTGGCGGCCACGAGCGCGGGGAAGCTGTCGACGCCCTGGCTCTTCATGGTCTCGATCAGCATCGCGCGCGCCGCGCTGCCCGAGAAGGGCTTGACCAGCGCGGTGGGCATGGCGTCGACGAAGCGCGCGTCGAAGCCGCCCGCGTCGACCAGCCAGCGCAGGCCGTCGAGCGCGAGGTCGAGCGCGCCCGAGGCGCGCAGCACGCCGATCGCGCACAGCATCGCGACCAGGTAGGGCAGCAGGTTCTTCGCGATGTCGAAGCCTTCCTTGGCGCCCTCGATGAAGCATTCGTAGACCTTCACGCGTTTCAGCGCGCCGGCCAGCAGGAACGCGACGATCACGCCGAACAGCACGAGGTTGCCCAGCAGCGAGGAGAGCGCGGCGATGGCGGCGGCCGAGAGCGTGCCCAGCAGCGCCATGAAGCCGCCGAGCAGCAGCGCGCCCGGCAGCAGGTAGGCCAGCACCACCGGGTCCCACAGCTTGAGCCGCTGCGCCACGGCCACCGCGAGCAGCCCGACCAGCGTGGAGGCGCTGGTGGCCAGCAGGATCGGCAGGAACACCAGCGTGGGATCGGCCGCGCCCTGCTGCGCGCGGTACATGAAGATGGTGACCGGCAGCAGCGTGAGCGAGGAGGCGTTGAGCACCAGGAACAGAATCTGCGCGTTGGTGGCCGTGACCGGGTCGGGGTTGAGCCGCTGCAGCTCGCGCATCGCCTTCAGGCCGATCGGCGTGGCGGCGTTGTCCAGGCCCAGCGCGTTGGCCGCGAAGTTCATGGTGATCAGGCCCAGCGCCGGATGGCCGGCCGGCACGCCGGGCATCAGCCGGCGGAACAGCGGGCCGAGCATGCGCGCGAGCCAGCCCACGAGGCCGGCCGCCTCGGCGATGCGCAGGAAGCCCAGCCACAAGGTGAGGGTGCCGAACAGCAGCACCATGACCTCGACCGCGAGCCTGGCCATCGCGAACAGGCTCTCGACCAGCGCCGCGAAGACGGCCGGGTCGCCGCCGAGCAGCCAGCGGCCGAAGGCGGCCAGCGCCGCCACCAGGAAGAAACCCAGCCACAAGCCGTTGAGCACCCTTTTCTTACCCCTTTTCTTAGCCTTCTCTTACCCCGCATGCTGCCGTGCCGCCGCGCCGATCATAGGGGTGCCTTTCGTCATCGCCGCGAGCTACATTTCGAGCCATGCCCGCCACCCCGCTCCGCCGCCTCGCCGCGCTCGCCCTGTGCGCGACTGCATGGCTCGCGGGCTGCGCGAGCCTGCCGCCACCGCCACCCGAGAAGCCGCCGACCCTGGCCTTCACCGACGTGGCGCAGACCGAGCTGGGCCAGCTCGCCTACAAGGACGCGCCGGGCGGCAGCGAGACCCCGCTGTCGGGCTTCCGGCTGCTGCCCGAGGCGGCCTTCGCCTTCGACGCGCGCATCTCGCTGGCGCGCCATGCCGAGAAGTCGCTCGACGTTCAGTACTACCTGATCCAGAACGACGACGTCGGCCTGCTGTTCCTCAAGGAGCTGCGCGAGGCGGCCGCGCGCGGCGTGCGCGTGCGCCTGCTGGTCGACGACCTCTACACCGGCGGCGCCGACGAGGTCTTCAGCACCTTCTCGGCCTTCCCGAACGTGGAGGTGCGGCTGTTCAATCCACTGCCCTCGCGCGCGAGCTCGCTGGCCACGCGGCTGGCGCTGTCGATCACCGACTTCGGCCGCATCAACCACCGCATGCACAACAAGCTGCTGATCGCCGACAACAGCTTCGCGGTCTCGGGCGGGCGCAACATCGCCAACGAGTACTTCATGCGCAGCACGGCGGCGAACTTCATCGACATGGACGTGATCTCGTGCGGCCCGGTGGTGCGCAAGATGTCCGAGGGCTTCGACCGCTACTGGAACAGCCCGCACGTGCGCCCGATCGAGAACATCGCGCCGCTGGCCATGACGCCCGAGGCGGCGCAGCGCCGCTTCGACGAGATCGCGCGCACCGCCGTGCCCGACGTGCCGATCCGCCCGCGCGACATCCTCGACAAGTCGCCCGTGGGCGAACAGCTGATCACCGGCAAGCTCGACCGCTACTGGGCGCCGTTCACGCTGTTCGTGGACGATCCCGAGAAGATCGCGCGCAAGCCCGAGCTGGCCTACCGCGGCAGCGTGACCGAGGGCGCGCTCGGCGTCATCGACTCGGCGCAGCACGACGTGAAGATCGCCTCGCCGTACTTCATCCCGGGCACGCGCGGCATGGCGCAGATGAAGAAGAACGTGGCCTCGGGCGTGCGCATCACGGTGATCACCAATTCGCTGGGCGCCACCGACGAGCCGCTGGCCTACGCGGGCTACGAGCGCTACCGCGCCGACATGCTGAAGATCGGCGTCAACATCTTCGAGATCGCGCCGCTGCTCAGCGGGCGCTCGGGCCAGTTCGGCGACTTCGGCAAGACCATCAGCCGGCTGCATGCCAAGCTCGCGATCGTGGACCAGGAGCGCTTCTTCGTCGGCTCGATGAACCTCGACCACCGCTCGGCCGCGGTCAACACCGAGATCGGGCTGGTGATCGACAGCCCCGACATGGTCAACGACTACGAGCGGCTGATGCGCACCACCGCGCGCGTCAACATCGGCTACCGCCTGCGGCTGGGGCCCGACGGCCGCCGCGTGCAGTGGCTCGAATATGACGACGCGGGCGGCGACATCGTCCACGAGGACGAGCCCGGCGAGTTCATCTGGCTGCGCTTCAAGAACTGGCTGCTGCTGCCGATCGTGGGCGAAGAGCTGCTCTGAAGGGTCGTCACGCCGCCCGTGCAGAATCCCCGGCGGCGGGCTCGCGCCGGGTGCCTTCACAGGGTAATAATTAAGTCTAAAGTCCCTGGCGCCTTCCGCTCCGGGCCCGATCCTTGCCGGATCGTCGCGGCGGCGATGCCCTGTCCCGTCTCTTCTTTCGAAAGCTTCACGGATGGACCTGACCGACGCGACCGATGCCGCTCCCGTCGACGATCTTGACGCCACCTTCGACCTGGCGCCGGTTTCGCTCTGGATCGAGGACTACAGCGCGCTGCGGCGCATGCTCGACGGCTGGCGTGCGCAGGGCGTGAGCGACCTCGTCGCCTTCCTGGCCGAGGACCCGCAGCGCGTGCGCGACTGCATGGCCTCGCTGAAGGTGCTGCGCGTGAACCGCCACACGCTCGAGCTGTTCGCGGCCGAGAGCCAGGCGCAGCTGCTGGGTTCGCTCGACAGCGTGTTCCGCGGCGACATGTCGGCCACCGTGGTGCACGAGCTCGACCAGCTCTGGCGCGGCCAGATGCGCTTCGAGAGCGAGACCGTGAACTACGCGCTCGACGGCCGCCGGCTCGACGTGCGGGTGCGCGCGCGCGTGCTGCCGGGCCACGAGGAGCGCTGGGACCGCGTGCTGGTGGCGCTCGACGACGTGACCGAACGCGTGGCGGCGCAGCGCCGGCAGGCCGAGAGCGAGCGCTATGCGCGCAGCCTGTTCGACCACTCGCCGGTGTCGCTGTGGGTGGAGGACTTCAGCGCGGTGCGTGGCCTGCTCGAGAACCTGCGCGCGCGCGGCATCACCGACTTCGCCACCTTCCTCAAGGTGCACCCCGAGTTCGTGACCCGCTGCATGCAGGAGATCCGCGTCATCGACGTGAACCACGAGACGCTGCGCATGTTCGGCGCGCCCGACCTGGGCACCCTGCTGGGCAGCCTGCCGCGCATCTTCCGCGACGAGATGCGCGAATCCTTCGCCGAGCAGCTGCAGGACCTGTGGAACCACAAGACGCTGCAGCAGCGCGAGGTGGTCAACTACTCGCTCGCGGGCGAGATGCTCAACATCCACATGCAGTTCGCGGTGCAGGAAGACCGCCTCGACAGCTGGGACCTGGTGCTGGTCTCGCTGGTCGACATCACCGCACGCAAGAAGGCCGAGGCCTACCTCGAGTACCTGGGCAAGCACGACGTGCTCACGCAGCTGTGCAACCGCACCTTCTATACCGAGGAGCTCAACCGGCTCGCGCGCAAGGGGCCGTGGCCGGTGTCGATCGTGGCGATCGACCTCAACGGCCTGAAGCAGCTCAACGACCAGGAAGGCCACGCCGCCGGCGACACCATGCTGCGGCGCATGGGCGAGGTGCTCGCCAAGGCGGTCGACGCGCCGTCCTGGCCCGCGCGCATCGGCGGCGACGAGTTCGCGGTGCTGATGCCGCAGACCGACGAGCGCGGCGCCGAGGCGATGCGCGAGCGCATCCTCGTGCTGCTCGAGCTCAACAACCAGTTCCATGCCGGCCAGAGCGGCCATGCGCTGAGCCTGGCGATCGGGCTGGCGACCTGCCATGCGGGCGATTCGCTCGAGGCCACGCTGCAGCGCGCCGACCGCGCGATGTACGCGGACAAGGCACTGCACTACAAGGACAGCGTGCACGAGCGCCGCGGCAGCTGAGACCGCGACGGAATTCCTAGACCGGCTGGTAATTCCGCGCGCGGGGTGTATGCCGGGCGACGCGCGAGACTAGAATTTCGGCATGACCGTTCCGACCGCCAAGCCTTCGTTCAAGGAGCAGATGCTGGCTGCGCGGGAAGAGGCCATCGTGCAGACCGCCAACCGGCTGCTGGCGCAGAAGGGCTTCGAATCGATGACGGTCGACGAGGTCGCGGCCTCGGTGGGCATCGCCAAGGCCAGCCTCTACAAGCATTTCCCGAGCAAGGAAGACCTGGCCGCCGCCGCGATGGTGCGGCTGATGCAGCGCACGCTCGACATGCTCGCGGCGCTGCCGGCCGACGAGCCGCCGATCGGCAAGCTGCGCGCCACGGTGCGCTGGGCGCTCGAGTTGCAGCTCGCGGGCGAGATGCCTTCGCTGCCGCACCAGAACTCCAGCCTGCGCGCGACCCTGCTGGGCAACCGGGGCTACATCGACCGCCTGGTGACCATCAGCGACACCCTCGGCGGCTGGATCCAGGCGGCCCAGGCCGACGGCTCGATGAATCCCAAGCTGCCCGCGATCGGCGTGCTCTACACGCTCTATGCGCGCGGCTGCGATCCGGTGCTGGGCTTCCTGCAGGGCGGCGGGCAGCACAGCGACGCGCAGATCGTCGAGCTGGTGCTCTCGACCTGCTTCGACGGCCTGGCTGCGCGTTAGAGCCAGTTGCCGGTGCCCTGCGGCATCTGGATCGTGGTGGCGGGATCGCTGCCGCCGACGAAGGCGCCGATCAGGATGCTGAGGATCGAGACGAACAGGCTCGCGAACAGCGCGGTCCAGAAGCCCGAGACCCGGAAGCCGCGCACCAGCGCCGCCACCAGCAGGATCATCAGCGCGTTGATCACCAGCAGGAACAGGCCGAAGGTCACCAGCGTGAGCGGCAGGGTCAGCACGATCAGCAGCGGCTTCACGACCGCGTTCGCCAGGCCCAGCAGCAGCGCCGAGATGACCAGCGCGCCGGTGCTCTCGAAAGTCAGGCCCTTGAAGATGTGGCTTGCTATCCAGAGCGAGAGCGCGGTGATGGCCCAGTGGATGAGGAAGGGAGCGAGGTTGTCGAGCATGCGCGGGCGCCGGTGGCCGGAGGGCAGTTGTTGGAGGAGGAGTGCGGGCCATCATATCGGCGGCCCCCGGTTCAGCGGACCTCGATCAGCAGTTCGGGCCGGAAACCCTCCTGCTCGCCCTTGCTGCGGTAGCCCAGCGGATTGGCCACCACGCGGCAGCCGTCCTTCACGTAGTCGAAGGCGCAGTGCAGGTGGCCGTGCAGCCAGAGGCTGGCTTGCGGCAGCAGCTCGTCGAGCGAGTTGCAGAAGCCCGCCGTGCCGGGCGTGAGCCCGTAGCGCGGATCGGCGCTGGCCAGCGAGGGCGCGAAATGGGTGATGGCGACCGTGGTGCCGTCGAAGGGCTGGGCCAGCGCCTCGCGCAGCCAGGCCTGGCAGGTGAGCCCTTGCTCTCGCAATTCGGCCGACAGGAAGGGTGTGCCGTTGCGCCGCGAGGACATCTTCTCGAGGTAGAAATCGGCCGCGCGCATCGCCTTGCCGCGCTTCTTGAGCGCCTCGGCGAGGCCGTCGGTGGGCGTCACGAGCGCGTCGAAATCGGCCCACAGCGTGGTGCCGATGAAGCGGATGCCCTCGATCACCAGCGTTTCGCGCTCGAGCCAGAGGATGCCGAGCTCCTCGCACAGCGCGCGCAGCCGAACGTGGGTGTCGTCGAAATCGAGGTTGTCGTACTCGTGGTTGCCCGGCACGTAGATCACGGGCTTCGGCCAGCCCTTTTTGGGCGAAAACCGACCGAGGCCGAAGTCGGGATCCTCCAGGCGCGAGCCTTCCTGGTAGGAGCCCACGTCGCCCGCGAGCACCAGCAGGTCGGCGCCCGGCACGGGCTCGGCATGGAAGCGCGGATGGGATTCGAGATGCAGGTCCGACAGCAGCTGCAGTTTCATCAGGGTTTCTATCTAGGTGGATCAGCCTATGCGCATCACGCATAGATGTGGCATTTTTTAACTAGGGTTAACCCCTAATCTATGGGGCATCAACCACTGCAGCGCAGCCAAGAGCCGCGCACCATCATGTTCAGCCTCATTGCCCAAGTGGCACGTTTCTTCCGTTCCTCCGCCCATTCTGCGCCGGCCAGCCACGCCGCGGCGCTGATGGAAAGCGCCGACGTGCGCGCGGGTCTCGACGCCCACCACGCGCAGGAACTGCGCGGCGCGGCAGCCGCCTGGCTGCGCGTGGTCCGCTGAACGGCCCACTGCCGTTTCAACCGGGCACCTTCTGCCCGAGGATCGAGCCCGCGAAGGCTGCCGCCGCCGAGCGCAGCAGCGACTGCCGCAGCCATTCGTGCGAATGGGCGTGCTGGGCGCGCCGGTGCCAGATGGCATCCACGTGCACCGGCGGCTGGTCGAAGGGCAGGTCGCGCAGCACCAGCTGGTCGCCGATGCCCGTGACCGTCACGAAATGGCGCGGCAGCACCGTCAGCAGATCGGTGGTCGCGACCACCTGGCCGGCCGTGAAGAACTGGTTCACCGTCACCACGATGCGCCGCTCGCGCCCGAGGGCGCCCAGCGTCTGGTCGATGAAGCCGTAGGGCCGGCCCGAGAAGCTCACCAGCAGGTGCCGCGCGGCGCAGTAGCCGTCGAGCGTGAGCGGCTGCTCGGCCAGCGGATGGCCGCGGCGCATCACGCACACGTACTGGCCCAGGTACAGCCGCTGGGTCTCGAAGGGCACGCCCACGCCCGACTGGCCGCGCGCCGCCAGGCTCGCGATCACGGCCGGAAAGTAGCCGATCGCCATGTCGACCTCCTCGTGCTCGAGCATGCGGCGAGGGTCGCGCGTGGTCAGCGGCAGCACCCGCATCGAAATGCCCGGCGCCTCGGTCTCGGCGATCCGCACCAGGCCCGGCATCAGCTCGGCCGCGGTGGCATCGGCCATGGCCAGCAGGAAGGTGGTGTCGGCGGTGCCGGCATCGAACTCGCCCGGCGCCAGCGTGTGCTGCAGCTGGCGCAGCGCGTCGCGCACCGTGGGCCATAGCGCCAGCGCGCGCGGCGTGGGCTCCACGCCGGCACTGGCGCGGCGCACCAGTTCGTCGCCGAGCACCTCGCGCAGCCGCCGCAGCGCATTGCTCACCGCCGGCTGCGTGATCGACAGGTTGCGCGCGGCGCGCGTGAGGTTGCGCTCCGCCATCACCTCGTCGAAGACACGAAGCAGGTTGAGGTCGAGCGTGCGGAAATTGACGTCCATCAGTCTTGTGAATGATAAACATCAGAAAGATAAAGTGGAAAGTTACTAGGGCAAACCCTAATATCAAGCCATCGGAAATAGAAACACGCCTTGGAGGGCACCATGACCAGCTTCGTACACGTCGACCAACCCACCGTCCACCCCGGCGTCCAGCGCGCCGAAGTCCTGTTCGGACACCTGAAGGCCGCGCGCGGCGGCAGCAGCGCCCGTCCGCTGATCCTGCTCCTGATCGTCGCCATCGTCTCGGCCGTGCTCGTGGTGGCCGACACCATCGTCACCCACTGGGACGAAGGCGCGCTGCTCGCGGCCTGGGCCCTGGTCTGCGCCGGCGCCTTCGCGGTGATCGCCCTGTTCGCCGGCTCGCTGGCCAACGGTGCCAACAAGCTGGGCGCCGCCTGGCTGGCCGCCTCGCAGCGCCGTGCCGCGGCCCGCGCCGACGCCCGCTTCCTCGAAACCGCGCACAGCGACCCGCGCGTGATGGCTGAACTGCAGGCCGCCGTCTGGCGCCAGCAGTCGGAAGGCACGGCGAGCGTGGCCGACGCAGCCCGCATCGACGCACTGGCCGGCGCCGCCGCCCGTACGCAAGCGGCCCGCATGCCCACGCTGTACGAAGCGATGCGCCGCATGAACAGCTCGCGCTACTACTGAGCCCATCGCGCGATCGCGCCCACGAAAAAGCCGCCCTCGGGCGGCTTTTTCGCGTCTGGAGCGCACCCCTCGCGGGGCGCGTTCACGTCAGGCAGCGAGGCGCTGCTCGATCGCCGCCTTGGTCGCGGGCAGTTCCTTCGGCAGGTGATGGGCCAGTTGCTCGAACAGCTCGTCGTGCAGCTTGAGCTCGGCCTGCCAGGCGGCCTTGTCGATGCTGGTGACGGTGGCGAACTGCTCGGCGCTGAAGTCCAGGCCGGTCCAGTTGAGGTCCTCGTAGCGCGGGCTCACGCCGGTGATGTGGTCGACGCCGTCGGCCTTGCCTTCGATGCGGTCGATCATCCACTTGAGCACGCGCATGTTCTCGCCGTAGCCGGGCCAGACGAACTTGCCGTCGGCGCCCTTGCGGAACCAGTTGGTGGTGTAGATGCGCGGCAGCGTGGCGCCCGAGGCCTGCAGCTTCTTGCCCAGGTCGAGCCAGTGCTGGAAGTAGTCGCTCATGTTGTAGCCCATGAACGGCAGCATCGCGAACGGATCGCGGCGCACCACGCCCTGCTGGCCAGCGGCCGCGGCGGTGGTTTCCGAGCCCATGGTCGCGGCCATGTAGACGCCCTCGACCCAGTTGCGGGCCTCGGTCACCAGCGGCACGGTGGTCGAGCGGCGGCCGCCGAAGATGAAGGCGTCGATCTTCACGCCCTTGGGATCGTCCCAGGCGTCGTCGAGCGCGGGGTTGTTGGTGGCGGCCACGGTGAAGCGCGCGTTCGGATGGGCGGCCTTGGCGCCGGTTTCCTTGGCGATCTGCGGCGTCCAGTCCTTGCCCTGCCAGTCGATGCAGTGCGCGGGCGCGTCGCCCATGCCTTCCCACCAGACGTCGCCGTCGTCGGTCAGCGCCACGTTCGTGAAGATCACGTCGCGGTCGAGGCTGGCCATGCAGTTCGGGTTGGTCAGGTCGTTGGTGCCCGGGGCCACGCCGAAATAGCCGGCCTCGGGGTTGATGGCGCGCAGCGTGCCGTCGGCCTGGGGCTTGATCCAGGCGATGTCGTCGCCGATGGTCGTGACCTTCCAGCCGTCGAAGCCGGCCGGCGGGATCAGCATCGCGAAGTTGGTCTTGCCGCAGGCGCTCGGGAAGGCGGCGGCCACGTGGTGCTTCTTGCCCGCGGGGCTGGTCACGCCCAGGATCAGCATGTGCTCGGCGAGCCAGCCTTCGTCGCGGCCCATGTTCGAGGCGATGCGCAGCGCGAAGCACTTCTTGCCCAAGAGCGCGTTGCCGCCGTAGCCCGAGCCGAAGCTCCAGATCTCGCGCGTCTCGGGGTAGTGGACGATGTACTTGGTCTTGTTGCAGGGCCAGGCGACGTCCTTCTGGCCGGCCTCGAGCGGTGCGCCCACGGTGTGCACGCAGGGCACGAACTCGCCGTCGGCGCCCAGCACCTCGTACACGGCCTTGCCCATGCGGGTCATGATCTTCATGTTGACCGCGACGTAGGGGCTGTCGGACAACTCGATGCCGATGTGCGCGATCGGCGAGCCCAGCGGGCCCATGCTGAAGGGCACGACGTACATCGTGCGGCCCTTCATGCAGCCGTCAAAAAGAGGCTGCAGAGTGGCACGCATCTCGGCCGGGGCCATCCAGTTGTTGGTGGGGCCGGCGTCTTCCTTGTTGGCGGAGCAGATGTAGGTGCGGTCCTCGACGCGCGCCACGTCGCTCGGGTCGGAGGAGGCGAGGAACGAGTTCGGGCGCTTGGCGGGATTGAGCTTCTGGAAGGTGCCGGCGTCCACCAGTTGCTGGCAGAGGCGGTCGTACTCTTCGTTGCTGCCGTCGCACCAGTAGATGGATTCGGGTTTGCACAGCGCGGCCATGTCGGCCACCCAGGCAATCAGCTTGGCGTTCTTGACGTAGGCGGGCGCCTGAATGCCAAGGCCCTTCGTGGGTGCGTTCATCGGAAATCTCCTAAGTTGAAAAATCGTCTTTCCGAACGGTGCGCCACGCCGCGGCGGCGTGGAGGTCCGTTTGAGAAAACGTTTCGGCTCGGGAGAGGAGGATGCGTCAGCGCGGGCCGCACGACCCGCGGACGAGAGCGCAAATGCCTGTCAGGCGAGGAAGACGGCGATCGATGCGAGCAGCAGCATCAGCACGCCGCCGGCGATCGGCAGCACGATCGGCATCAGGTGAACGATCGACTCGACCGTGTCTTGCTCGACGGCAGCGCCGTGCGCGGGCTCGACAGGAGTGGGGTGGGACATCGGGAATACCTCTGATACTTTGAATGACACGAACTGGTGGCATTTTACCGGTGGGGTGCATGCCCGCGGTCTAGGGGGTTGCGAGACCCCTGGAACCAGACGTAACCGGGGTCGGTCCTCAGTGCTGCTCCTGCGCCTCGAAGCCCGCGGCGGCCAGCGCTTCGAGCACGCTGGCCAGGTGTTCGCGGCCACGGGTCTGCAGCACCAGCTCGATGTCGACGTTCTGCGCCGCCAGCATGGTGAAGGCGCGCTGGTGGTGGACCTCGTCGACGTTAGCGCCCGCTTCGGCCACGGTGGCCGTGATCTGGGCCAGCGAGCCCGGTACGTCGCGCGCGCTGACGCGCACCCGCGCGAGCCGGCCGGCGCGCACCATGCCGCGCTCGATGATGGCCGCGAGCAGCAGCGGATCGATGTTGCCGCCCGACAGCACCAGGCCCACGCGCTTGCCCTTGAAGCGTTCGGGGTGGCGGATCAGCGCGGCCAGCCCGGCGGCGCCCGCGCCTTCGACCAGCGTCTTCTCGATTTCCAGCAGCATCAGCACGCCCTGCTCGATGTCGCCTTCGTCCACCAGCACCAGGTCGTCGACATGGCGCGCGATGATCTCGCGCGTCAGCACGCCCGGCGTGCCGACCGCGATGCCCTCGGCGATGGTGCTCTTGCCCTGCGGATGCTGCGTGCCCTGGACCGCGTTGACCATGGCCGGGAAGCGCGTGGTCTGCACGCCCACGATCTCGATGCCGGGCTTGAGCGCGCGCGCGGCCACCGCCATGCCCGCGATCAGTCCGCCGCCGCCGACCGACACCACCAGCGTGTCGAGCTCGGGCTCGGCCGCGAGCATCTCGAGCGCCACCGTGCCCTGGCCCGCGATGATGGCCTCGTCGTCGTAGGGATGCACGAAGGCCAGGCCCTCGCGTTGCGCGAGTTCGACCGCATGGGCGCGCGCCGCGTCGAGCGTGTCGCCGTACAGCACCACCTCGGCGCCGAAGCCGCGCGTGCGCTCGATCTTCACGCCGGGCGTGAAGCGCGGCATCACGATCAGCGCGCGCAGGCCGAGCCGCTGCGCGTGATAGGCCACACCCTGCGCATGGTTGCCGGCCGACATCGCGATCACGCCGCGGGTGCCGCTCTCCGACAGGTCGACCAGCTTGTTGCAGGCGCCGCGTTCCTTGAACGAGGAGGTGAACTGCAGGTTCTCGAACTTGAGGAACACCTGCGCGCCCACGATCTCCGAGAGCGTGCGCGATTCCACGCAGGGCGTGTCGAGCACCTGTCCCGAAAGGCGTGCCGCGGCACGGCGTATTTCTTCGATTTCGACCATGGCGCGCATTGTGGACGGAATCGGACACCAGGGTTTTTACCCTTTCGGCGTCTTCCCGAAGCCAAAAGTCTGCGTTATGGTCTGGCCGGTAATTCCCCTCTCTGGAGGTTCGTCCGATGGTCAAGCGTGCGGGTGTCGATGTGGTGGCTGCTGCGGTTCGCGGGCAGGCATTGCCGTCGCCCGGTCTCAAGGAAGCACCGGTGCTCGAGCTCATGTGCTCGCACTTCGTGCTCACGCTCGCCGCCAAGCAGGGGCCGCGCTTCAACGTGCGGCGCGACATCAACGGCCTGCTCTCGCTGACCGGCCGCCACCTGGTATGGCCGGCCGCGGTGCTGCAACGGCTGCGCGAATTCCTCGGCCGCCGCTGCGCGGGCAACGAGGCCTGGAAGGGCATCGAGAACCTCGACGGCCGCACGCTGCTCGAGCGCCACGGCGTCTGGCGCGGCCCGTACGAGGAGGGCACGCTGTTCTTCTACCTTGACGAGTACGCGAAGGACCAGCCCAAGGACCTGCTGTCGGTGCTGGCCGTCACGCGCGACTGGCTCACGCATGCGCTGCGCAAGCAGTCCACGCTGGTCGAGAAGAACATCGACGCGCTCGCGGGCCTGCTGCAGCTCAACAAGGCCGAGCGCGCGCTGCTGCTGTACGGCACGCTCGCGCGCTACCAGCGCGACCTGCGCTCGCTGCTGGTCGAATTCAAGGTCAACAACGCGCCCGAGGCCTATGCCGCGATCGCCGACATCGCGGGCGTGAACGCGAGCGAGGTCGGCGAGGCGCTGCGCGCGGGCTCGCGGCTCGAGCGCATCGGGCTGGTCGAGAACCTGATCTCCGAGCACAACATCACCGACCTCGCCGACCTGATGAAGGTCAGCGAGAAGCTGCCGCCGGTGCTGATGCGCGAGTACCGCGACCACAACGAGCTGATGGCCGTGTTCACGCGGCCCTCGGCCAAGAGCGCGCTGCTGCCCAACGACTTCTCCTTCGTCGACGAGGAGGTGCGCGTGCTCGTCACGCTGCTGCGCGCGGCGGTCGCGCGCAAGGAGCTCGGCGTGAACGTGCTGCTCTACGGCCCGCCCGGCACCGGCAAGACCGAACTCGCCAAGGTGGTGGCGCAGGCCGCGGGGCTCGAGCTGTTCGAGGTCGAGTACGCCGACCGCGACGGCAACTCGCTGTCGGGCCGCGACCGCTACCGCTCGCTGCAGATCGCGCAGGTCTTCCTCAAGGGCAGCGCCCAGGCCGCGCTGCTGTTCGACGAGGTCGAGGACGTGTTCCCGCCGATCAGCACCGAGGCCGCGCAGTACATGGCGCGCGCCGAGCAGATTCCCGCGCCGGCCAACGGCAGCGTCAGCGGCAAGGCCTGGGTCAACCAGATCCTCGAGGCCAACCCGGTGCCCACGCTGTGGGTCACCAACCGCATCGAGCAGATCGATCCCGCGTTCCGCCGCCGCTTCGCCTACCACCTCGAGCTCAAGTCGCCGCCGCCGGGCGCGCGCGAGCAACTGGTGAAGAAGACGCTCGAGGGCGTGACGGTGTCCGAGGCCTTCACGGCCAAGCTGGCCGGGCGCAAGGGCCTGACGCCGGCGCAGATCCGCACCGCGGTGCGCTTCGCGGGCCTGGCCCGGACCGACGGCGCCTCGGTCGAGGCGCTGATCGAACGCCAGCTGCGCAACGCCGACCTCGCGCTGGGCACCACCGACACCGGCCGCGGCGAGCGCCGCACCGTGACCACCTACGACCTCGACATGCTCAACGTCGAGACCCGCTTCGAGATCCCGCGCGTGGTCGAGGCGCTGAAGGCGCGCGGCCACGGCACGCTGTGCTTCTACGGCGCACCCGGTACCGGCAAGACCGCGCTCGCCGAGCACATCGCCAAGGCCATCGGCCGGCCGCTGATCGTGCGCCAGGCCAGCGACCTCATGAGCAAGTACGTCGGCGAGACCGAGCAGAACATGGCCGCCATGTTCCGCGAGGCCGAGAGCGAGAAGGCCGTGCTGCTGCTCGACGAGGCCGACAGCTTCCTGCAGGACCGCCGCGGTGCCCAGCGCACCTACGAGGTCACCGAGGTCAACGAGATGCTGCAGGGCATGGAGCGCTTCAACGGCATCTTCGTGTGCACCACCAACCTGCTCGACCGGCTCGACCAGGCGGCGCTGCGGCGCTTCACCTTCAAGATCAAGTTCATGCCGCTGACCGCGGCGCAGCGCGAGCGCATGTTCGTGACCGAGGCGCTCGCGGGCGACGCCTCGCTGCTCGCGGGCGAGATCCGCGCGCGGCTGGCGCAGCTCGCGCAGCTGTGCCCCGGCGATTTCGCGGCGGTGAAACGACAGACCGATATCCTGGCGACCGAGTTCTCGGCCGCCGAGTTCCTCGACCAGCTCGAGGCCGAGCACCGCATCAAGCCCGAAGTGCGCGAATCGCGCGGCATGGGCTTCGTGCAGTAGCGGTCGCGCGCCGCCGGGGCGCAGCAAGAAGAAAGAAAGGCGGACGGGAGCCGCCATCACGCCGGGAGACACGCGCTTCCGGATTCATACGTCCGTCCGCGTCCGCGGGCTCGAATGGGGGAGAGCTTCGATGAGGTTTCGTAACGCAGGCCGCGCGCGGCCACATGCCCGGGTCCCGGGCCCCTGGGCCCTGGCCGGTGCCTTGGCCCTCGCGGGGCTGCTCGCCGGTTGCGGCGGCGGGGGAGGGGGCGGAGGCGGCGGCTTTCCGATCGTTCCGGGCACCGGCAACCCCGGCACCGGCACGGGCGACGACGACACCATCGTGGCCTCGTCCAGCGTGGCCGGCCAGTGCGCCGCGCCGCGCGGCGGCATCAATCCGGCCACCGGCCTCGGCTACCCCGACCGCGCCGGCTCGCTCGCGATCGAGAAGCGCTGGGTGCGCGCCTGGATCGACGAAACCTATCTCTGGTACAGCGAGGTGCCGACCACGCTGAAGGCGGCCGACTACGCAACGCCGGTGGCCTACTTCAACGTGCTGAAGACGCCGGCCACCACGGCCTCGGGCCGTGCCAAGGACCGCTTCCACTACGTCTACGACACCGAGGTCTACCGCCAGCTGTCGGAGGCCGGCGTCTCGGCCGGCTACGGCATCGAGTTCGCGTTCGTGCGCAACTCGCGCCCGCGCGACCTGCGCGTGGCCTTCACCGAGCCGAACTCGCCGGCCGCCAACGCGGGCATCGCGCGCGGCGCCAAGATCCTCGAGATCGACGGCATCAGCGTGGTCAACAGCACCAACACCACCGCCATCAACAGCGCGCTGTCGCCCGCCACGCTCGGCGAGTCGCACAGCTTCAAGCTCGAGGAGGCCGGCGGCGCCACGCGCACCGTCACGCTGGCCTCGGCGCGGATCACGCGCACGCCGGTGCAGAACGTGAAAACCGTCGACACGCCGAGTGGCCGCGTCGGCTACCTGCTGTTCAACGACCACATCACGACCTCCGAGGCGCAGCTGATCTCGGCCATGAACAAGTTCCAGGCCGACGGTGTGCAGGACCTCGTGCTCGACATGCGCTACAACGGCGGCGGCCAGCTCAACATCGCGAGCCGGCTGGCCTACATGGTGGCCTCGCCGACCGCGACCGCGGGCAAGACCTTCGAGCGCCTGGCCTTCAACAACAAGAACCCCTTCGGCCTGCAGCCGCCGCTGTTCTTCCTCGGCTCCTCGCGCAACGGCCAGGCCCTGCCGCAGCTCGGCCTGTCGCAGGTCACGGTGCTCACCAGCCCCGACACCTGCTCGGCCAGCGAGTCGGTCATCAACGGGCTGCGCGGCGTGGACGTCAAGGTCAATCTCGTGGGCGGTGCCACCTGCGGCAAGCCCTACGGCTTCTATCCGCAGGACAACTGCGGCACCACCTACTTCGCGATCCAGTTCCAGGGCGTGAACAACAAGGGCTTCGGCGACTACGGCGACGGCTTCGCGCCCAACTGCACGGTGGCCGACGACTTCTCGCATGCGCTGGGCGATCCGAACGAGGGCCGGTTCTCGGCCGCGCTCGCGCTGCGCAGCACCGGCAGCTGCCCGGTGCCGGTCGCGGCCGCGGCGCGCACGGCGCCCGAGCTCGAGAAGACGGACGCGGCGCAGGACGCGGGTCCGATGCTGCTGCTGCGCTCGCCGCTGCGCGAGAACCGGCTGATCGAGACCGACTGACCCACCGGCCGGCGCCGCTTCGCCGGCGCCTTCCTTGCCGAACCGACAACGGGCCCGACGGGCCCGTTTTCACGTGTCCGTGCGCGCCCGCCGCGCGCCATCCACCTCGCGGAAAACCCCTAGGCCCCGGGCCTTGCCTGTGCCGTGCCCTCGCGCCCAGAATTCGGCAAACGTTTGCGCAAACGTTTTCGTTCGAGCATCCGTTCGACGGCTTCCCCCTGAAAAGACACCACTATTCCAAGGAGAGAGAGAAATGCAGATGCCCAGAAGACGATGGATCGTGTCGGCCCTGTCGGCCGCGGTGCTCACCGCCTGCGGCGGCGGTGGCAGCAACGGCTTCGCGTTCGTGCCGACCGGCAGCGCGCCGCCGCCCCCACCCCCGCCGCCTCCGCCGCCACCCCCTCCGCCGGCGCGCAAGATCATCATCGACAGCGACTACAACACGATGAGCGACGACGGCCAGCTCGGCGCCATGGCCGCGCAGCTGCAGGCCGAGGGCAAGGTCGACGTGCTGGGCATCAGCGTGGTGTCGGGCAACAAGTGGCTGCGCCAGGGCGTGGCCGAGGCGCTGAAGTCGGTCGAGCGGCTCGGCGTGGGCGATCGCATCGGCGTCTACGTGGGCGAGAACTACGCGCTGAACCACACCAAGGCGGACATCGACGCCGAGATGAAGGCCGGCGCCGGCGGCGACGGCTACCTGGGCGCCTGGAGCTCGCCCGAGCCCAAGAGCGACGCCGACCTGGTGCCGATCCCCGACGGCTTCGCCACCCGCACCAAGGCGCAGGCCAAGGGCGCGGTCGACTTCCTGATCGATGCCATCAAGGCGAACCCGAAGCAGGTCAGCATCCTCGCGATCGGCCCGCTCACCAACATCGCGCTGGCCGCCAAGCGCGCGCCCGAGATCGTGCCGCTGATCAAGGAGATCATCTACATGGGCGGCGCGGTCCACGTGGCCGGCAACACGACGAAGACGGCCGAGTTCAACTGGTGGTTCGATCCCGACGCGGCGCAGTACGTGGTGCGGCTGCCGATCCCGCAGGTGGTGTTGCCGCTGGACGTGACCGACACCGTGCTGATGACCAAGGCCATCTACGACAAGATCGCGCACCCGGCCACGCCCACGCCGGTCACCGAGGTCTTCCGCAAGGAGTGGTTCGCGGACTCGTTCGAGACCAAGCCCGGCTACACCTCGAACATCTGGGACACGCTGACCATCGCCTACCTGCTCGACCCGAGCTACGCGACCGAGGTCAGCGAGGAGTACGTCGACGTGATCGCCAAGCCCGGCGATCCCGAGAACGGCCGCTCGGTCGGCTATGCCACGCCGCCCGCGGGCGTGCCGCTGCAGAAGATGAAGGTGGTGAAGAAGTTCGACAACGCGCGCTTCTACGACCTCTACGTCGACCTGCTCACGCGGCCGGTGCCGGTGAAGCTGCCGGTCACGAACTGAGGCCGTGGCGCGCGGTGGGTGGGCCGGCTAGAAGGCCGAGCACACCCGCAGCACCTCGCTGCCGTAGGCCTCGAGCTTCTTCGTGCCGATGCCGCTGATGCCCTTCAGGTCCTCGAGCGTGGCCGGTGCCCGCTCGGCGATCGCGGCCAGCGTGGCGTCGTGGAAGATCACGTAGGCCGGCAGGTTGTGTTCGCGCGCCACCTCGGCGCGCCAGGCCTTGAGCGCGTCGAAGCGCGACTGGCCCTGCGCGTCGAGCGCGGCCGCGGCCGGCGAGGGCGCGCCGCGCGCGGTCTTCTCGCGCCGCGACTTGCCGCCGCGTGCCGTCGGCGAGGAGATCGATTCGCGCAGCGACACCGTGGTCTCGCCGCGCAGCACCGCGCGCGAGCCCTCGGTGAGCTTGAGCGTGTTGTAGGCCTCGGCGTCGACCGCCACCGCGCCGATCGCGATCAGCTGGCGCAGCACGCCGCGCAGCTGCACCTCGCTGAATTCCGCGCCGAGCCCGAAGGTGCTGATGCGCTCGTGGCCGAACTGCTTGACCTTCTCGGTCTCCTTGCCGCGCAGGATGTCCATCACGTGGCCGGCGCCGAAGCTGATGCCGCTTTGCTGCTGCACGCGGTAGACGGTGGACAGCAGCTTGCGCGCCGCGTCGGTGCCGTCCCAGACCTGCGGCGGCGCGATGCAGTTGTCGCAGTTGCCGCAGGGCGTGCTCTGTTCGCCGAAGTAACCCAGCAGGCGCACGCGCCGGCAGTCGCTGGCCTCGGCCAGCGAGAGCAGCGCGTCGAGCTTGCCGCGCATCACCTGCTTGAATTCCTCGCCGGCCGGGCTCTCGTCGATCATGCGGCGCTGGTTCACCACGTCCTGCAGGCCGTAGGCCATCCAGGCCTGGGCCGGCTCGCCGTCGCGGCCCGCGCGGCCGGTCTCCTGGTAGTAGCCCTCGATGTTCTTGGGCATGTCGAGGTGGGCCACGAAGCGCACGTCGGGCTTGTCGATGCCCATGCCGAAGGCGATGGTGGCGCACATCACGATGCCTTCCTCGCGCAGGAAGCGGTCCTGGTGCGCCTGGCGCACCGAGGCGTCGAGCCCCGCGTGGTAGGGCAGGGCGTTGATGCCCGCGTCGCGCAGCGCCACCGCCACGTCCTCCACGCGCTTGCGCGACTGGCAATAGACCACGCCGGCATCGCCCTCGTGCTCGCGCTCGATGAAGCGCAGCAGCTGCGTGGTGGCTTCCTTCTTCTCGACGATGGTGTAGCGGATGTTCGGCCGGTCGAAGCTCGAGACGAACTGCTGCGCCTGCTCGAGCTGCAGCCGCTCGACGATGTCGGCGCGCGTGAGCGCGTCGGCGGTGGCGGTCAGCGCGATGCGCGGCACGCCCGGGTAGCGCTCGTGCAGCACCGTGAGCGCGCGGTACTCGGGACGGAAGTCGTGGCCCCACTGGCTCACGCAATGCGCCTCGTCGATCGCGAACATCGACAGCTTGCCGCGCGCGGCCAGCGCGTCCATCAGCTCGAGGAAGCGTGGCGTGGTCACGCGCTCGGGGGCGGCGTACAGCAGCGTGACCTCGGCGCGCGCCATGCGGCGCTCGACGTCCTGCGTCTGCTGCCAGTCGAGCGTGGAATTGAGGAAGGCGGCGTCCACGCCGGCCTCGTGCAGCGCGCCGACCTGGTCGTGCATCAGCGCGATCAGCGGCGACACCACCACCGCGATGCCGTGCCCGGCGCGCTGGCGCGCGATCGCGGGGATCTGGTAGCACAGCGACTTGCCGCCGCCGGTGGGCATCAGCACCAGGGCGTCGCCGCCGCCGGTCACGTGGTCGACGATCGGGGCCTGCGGACCGCGGAAGGCGGCGTAGCCGAAGACCTCGTGCAGGATCTGCGCGGGGTCGGCGGAAGGTGAATTGGACAAGGCGGCGGGCTGGGTGGCGACGAAAGGGGTCGATTGTCGCCGCAGCGCAGCAGGCGCGCCGCTGCGGTCGCCCGGCCGGGTACGACCGCCCGTCGGTCCGGGCGGCCGGCGCGGCTGGCACGCCGTTTGCAAGCGGTCGGCATTCGCTTGAGATGCCTGTATAGACAGCATACTGGTGCATGCATCGGGCGGTTCGCACCAATACAAGGTGCGCCCCGTGCCGGCTTGCACCGTTTCCGCCGCGGCTTTTTCGGGTTATCCTGTATATACAGGGGTGTTCGGGCGAATGACACTGCGGCCGCGTACCACGGAAAGCTCCGACGGGCGCTGCCAGCCGATTCAATTGACGCTTCACACGAACAGGAGGGCCTCGATGGCCAAGACAGTCGCAAAGATCGCCACGCTGCTGGCAGCCGGTGCATGCATCGCGGGCGCGGCCGGGGGCGCCGCCGCCCAGACCAAGATCACGCTCGGCATGTCGGGCTGGACCGGCTTCGCGCCGCTGTCGCTGGCCGACAAGGCCGGCATCTTCAAGAAGAACGGGCTCGACGTGGAACTCAAGATGATCCCGCAGAAGGACCGCCACCTGGCGCTGGCCTCGGGCGCGATCCAGTGCGCCGCCACCACGGTCGAGACGCACGTGGCCTGGAACGCCAACGGCGTGCCGATCGTGCAGATCTTCCAGATGGACAAGTCCTACGGCGCCGACGGCATCGCGGTGCGCAACGACGTCAAGGGCTTCTCCGACCTCAAGGGCAAGACCGTCGGCGTGAGCGCGCCCGGCACCGCGCCGTACTTCGGCCTGGCCTGGATGCTGTCGAAGAACGGCATGAGCATCAAGGACGTGAAGACGGTCTCGCTCGAGCCCCAGCCGGCCGCCCAGGCCTTCGTCGCGGGCCAGAACGACGCCGCCATGACCTACGAGCCCTACCTGTCGACCGTGCGCGCCAACCCGCAGGCCGGCAAGATCCTCGCGACCACGCTCGACTACCCGATGGTGATGGACACCGTGGGCTGCGCGCCGACCTGGCTCAAGGCCAACGCCAAGGCCGCGCAGGCGCTGACCGACTCGTACTTCGAGGCGCTCGAGATGATCAAGTCCGACCCGGCCAAGTCCAACGAGCTGATGGGCAGCGCGGTCAAGCAGAGCGGCGAGCAGTTCGCCAAGTCCTCGGCCTACCTGCGCTGGCAGGACAAGGCCGCGAACCAGAAGTTCTTCAGCGGCGAGCTGACCCAGTTCATGAAGGACTCGGTGCCGATCCTGCTGGAGGCCGGCGTGATCCGCAAGGCGCCCGAGGACCTGGCCGCGACCTTCGACGCGAGCTTCATCAAGTAAGCCGCCCCGAGCCGCAACGACGAAGCGCCACGCATCGCCCGCCATGGAAGCGACGACCGCCATCCCCTCCGCGCCAGCCGCTCCCGCGGCGGCCTCCGTTCCCCCCGCCGCCGTGCGCGTGGCCGCCGCGCGGCGCCGCCGCGCGATGGCGCCGCTCGAACCCGTGAGCCCGCGTGCGCGCTGGATGCTCGGCGTCGGCTTCTTCGTGCTGTTCTTCGCCGTCTGGGCCTTCTTCACGCTCGGCGGCTTCGTCTCGCCGACCTTCCTGGCCAGCCCGGTCACGATGGTGCGCGAAGGCTGGCTGCTGTTCACCGAGTACAACTTCATCCAGGACATCGGCATGACGGTGTGGCGCGTGGTCGGCGGCTTCGTGCTGGCCTCGGTCATCGCCGTGCCGCTGGGCATCGCGATGGGCGCCTACAAGCCGATCGAGGCCTTCCTCGAGCCCTTCGTGTCGTTCTGCCGCTACCTGCCGGCCTCGGCCTTCATTCCGCTCCTGATCCTCTGGGCCGGCATCGGCGAGAGCCAGAAGCTGCTGGTGATCTTCATCGGCTCGGTGTTCCAGGTGATCCTGATGGTGGCCGTGACCGTGGGCAGCGCGCGCAAGGACCTGGTGGAGGCCGCCTACACGCTGGGCGCCAGCAGCCGGGGCATCGTGCGCCGCGTGCTGATCCCGGGCGCCGCGCCCGGCATCGCCGAGACCCTGCGCCTGGTGCTGGGCTGGGCCTGGACCTACGTCATCGTGGCCGAGCTCATCGGTTCCTCCTCGGGCATCGGCCACATGATCACCGACAGCCAGGCGCTCCTGAACACCGGCCAGATCATCTTCGGGATCATCGTCATCGGCGTGATCGGCCTCGTGTCCGACTTCGCCTTCAAGGCGGTCAACCGCCGCCTCTTCGCCTGGAGCACGCTGTGAGCACCATCGTCAAGCCGGCCCAGTTGTCGATCCACGGCGTCTCGCGCACCTTCACCGGCACGCGCGGCCAGCGCACGCAGGCGCTGCTGCCGGTCGACTTCGAGGTGCGCGAGAACGACTTCGTCACCATCCTCGGCCCCTCGGGCTGCGGCAAGTCCACCCTGCTGCGCATCGTCGCGGGGCTCGACTTCCCGACCACCGGCGAGGTGCTGCTCGATGGCCAGCCGATCGAGGGCCCGGGCGCCGACCGCGGCGTGGTGTTCCAGAGCTACACCCTGTTCCCCTGGCTCACGATCGCGCAGAACATCCGCTTCGGCCTGCGCGAGCGCGGCATGAGCGAGGCCGAGCAGAAGGAGCGCAGCGAGTTCTTCATCGCCAAGGTCGGCCTGCGCGGCTTCGAGCACCACTATCCCAAGCAGCTCTCGGGCGGCATGCAGCAGCGCACCGCGATCGCGCGCGCGCTGGCCAACGACCCCAAGATGCTGCTGCTCGACGAGCCCTTCGGCGCGCTCGACAACCAGACCCGCGTGCTGATGCAGGAACTGCTGCTGGGCATCTGGGAGTCGGCGCAGAAGACGGTGCTGTTCGTCACGCACGACATCGACGAGGCCATCTTCATGGCCAACCGCGTGGCCGTGTTCAGCGCCCGGCCCGGCCGCATCAAGACCGAGATCGCGGTCGACTTCCCGCATCCGCGCCACTACACGATCAAGACCTCGCCCGAGTTCATGGAGATCAAGGCCCGGCTGACCGAGGAGATCCGCGCCGAATCGATGGCGTCGGCGGAGCATTGAGAGCGATGAAGCGCGACCTGCCGTCCTCCGCACCCAGCCCCGCCGGCGCGAGCGCGGCCGCGCCATCGCTCGCGCTCTATGCGCAGGTCAAGGACCACATCTCGCGCAAGATCCAGGACGGCACCTGGCCGCCCGGCCACCGGCTGCCGTCCGAGCACGAGCTGGTGGCGCAGTTCGCCATCTCGCGCATGACCGCCAACCGCGCGCTGCGCGAGCTCTCGGAGCAGGGCCGCATCGTGCGCGTGGCCGGCGTGGGCAGCTTCGTGGCCGAGAACAAGCCGCAGTCCACGCTGCTGCAGATCGCCAACATCGCGAGCGAGATCCGCCAGCGCGGCCACGACTACCACTGCGAGTTCATCGCGCTCGAGCGCATCGCCGCCTCGCCCGACATCGCCGTGTGGCTCGACCTGCGGCCCGGCGAGTCGGTGTTCCACACCGTCTGCCTGCACCTGGAGAACGGTACGCCGGTGCAGATCGAGGACCGCTACGTCAATCCGCGCGCCGTGCCCGAGTTCCTCGACCAGGACTTCTCGGTCGTCTCGCCCGGCGAGTACCTGGTGCGCAACGTGCCCTTCGACCAGATCGAGCACGTGGTCGACGCGGTGCTGCCCACCGCCGAGCAGGCCGAGCGCCTCGACATGCCGCCGGCCGAGCCCTGTCTGCTGCTGACCCGACGCACCTGGACCCGCGACCTGCCCGTGACGCTGGTGCGCTGCCTGCACCCGGCCTCGCGCTACCGGCTCGGCAGCCGCTTCCGCGTCGACGGCAACCAGGCCTTCGGCTGAACCCACGCACGCCATACCGGCCTTCGATTTTTTTCGCACCTACTTGTATATACAGGATCGCACCATGAAGCTTGCTCCCAACGCCGCCACCGAACCGCTCGTGCTCTCGCCCGGCGAGGTCGACCTGCCCGCGCTGCGCCGCATCCATGCGGGCGGCGCGCGGCTCGAACTCGCCGGCGCCGCGCGCGCCGGCCTGCTGGCCGCCCAGGCCACCGTGCGCCGCATCGTCGAGGCCGGCGAGGTGGTCTACGGCATCAACACCGGCTTCGGCAAGCTCGCGCAGACCATCATTCCGCCCGAGCGCCTGGCCGAGCTGCAGCGCAACCTCGTGCTCTCGCACAGCGTCGGCACCGGCGCGCCGCTGCCCGACGGCGTGGTGCGGCTGGTGCTCGCCACCAAGGCCGTGAGCCTGGCGCGCGGCCATTCGGGCGTGCGGCCCGAGATCGTCGACGCGCTGCTCGCGTTGTTCAACGCCGGCCTGCTGCCGCGCATCCCGAGCAAGGGCTCGGTCGGCGCCTCGGGCGACCTCGCGCCGCTGGCCCACATGGCCTGCGTGCTGATCGGCGAGGGCGAGGTCGGCACGCCCGAGGGCGAGACCATCGGCGGCACCGAGGCCATGCGCCGCATCGGCCTCGCGCCCTTCGTGCTCGGCCCCAAGGAAGGCCTGGCGCTGCTCAACGGCACGCAGGTGTCGACCGCGCTCGCGCTGGCGGGCCTGTTCGGCGCCGAGGACGTGTTCGCCGCCGGCCTGATGGCGGGCGCGCTCTCGCTCGAGGCGATCCAGGGCTCGATCAAGCCCTTCGACGAGCGCATCCACGCCGCGCGCGGCCAGCCGGGCCAGATCGCGGTGGCGGGCGCGGTGCGCGCGCTGCTCGAGGGCAGCGACATCGTGCCCTCGCACGCCGACTGCGGCCGCGTGCAGGACCCGTACTCGATCCGCTGCGTGCCCCAGGTCATGGGCGCCTGCCTCGACAACCTCGCGCATGCGGCGCGGGTGCTGCGCATCGAGGCCAACGCGGCGTCGGACAACCCGCTGGTCTTCAGCGACACCGGCGACGTGATCTCGGGCGGCAACTTCCACGCCGAGCCCGTGGCCTTCGCGGCCGACATCATCGCGCTGGCGGTGAGCGAGATCGGCGCGATCTCCGAGCGCCGGCTCGCGCTGCTGCTCGACTCGGGCCTCTCGGGCCTGCCGCCCTTCCTGGTGCGCGACGGCGGCGTCAACTCCGGCTTCATGATCGCCCAGGTCACGGCCGCGGCGCTGGCCTCCGAGAACAAGTCGCTGGCCCATCCGGCCAGCGTCGACAGCCTGCCGACCTCGGCCAACCAGGAAGACCACGTGTCGATGGCCACCTTCGCGGGCCGCCGCCTGGCCGAGATGGTCGACAACACCGCGGTGGTGGTCGGCATCGAGGCCATGGGCGCCTGCCAGGGCATCGAGCTCAAGCGCAACGCCGACAGCCCGCGCAGCTCCGCGCTGGTCGAGGCCGAGTTCGCCGCCATCCGCGAGCGCGTGGCCTTCATCGAGCAGGACCGCTTCATGGCGCCCGACGTGGAAGCCATGCGCCTGTGGGCCCGCCGCGGCGACTGGGCCGCGCCGCTGGCCGCCGTGCTGCCGAGCCGCGCCTGAACCTTCCCCGATTCCTCGTCCGACCTTCCTTGCCATCGAAAGGACTCCCGCCATGAACGCACCCGACAAATTCATCGCCGCCAACGCTGCCACCGGCGCCGATCCGCGCCACGACCCCACGCGCGTGATCCGCGCTCCGCGCGGCAGCCAGCTGAACTGCAAGAGCTGGCTCACCGAGGCGCCGTTCCGCATGCTGCAGAACAACCTCGACCCCGAGGTGGCCGAGCGGCCGCAGGACCTCGTGGTCTACGGCGGCATCGGCCGCGCCGCGCGCAACTGGGAATGCTTCGACCAGATCCTCGCCTCGCTGAAGGAGCTCGAGGACGACGAGACCCTGCTGATCCAGTCGGGCAAGCCGGTGGGCGTGTTCAAGACGCACGAGAACGCGCCGCGCGTGCTGCTCGCCAACTCGAACCTGGTGCCGCAGTGGGCCAACTGGGAGCACTTCAACGAGCTCGACCGCAAGGGCCTCTTCATGTACGGCCAGATGACGGCTGGCAGCTGGATCTACATCGGCAGCCAGGGCATCGTGCAGGGCACCTTCGAGACCTTCGTCGAGGCCGGCCGCCAGCACTACGGCAACAGCCTCGCGGGCAAGTGGATCCTCACGGCCGGCCTCGGCGGCATGGGCGGCGCGCAGCCGCTCGCGGCCACGCTCGCGGGCGCGGTGTCGCTCAACATCGAGTGCCAGCAGTCGAGCATCGACTTCCGCCTGCGCACCCGCTACGTCGACAAGCAGGCGCGAGACATCGACCATGCGTTCGAACTGATCAAGCAGCACTGCGACGCCAAGGAAGCCGTGTCGATCGCGCTGCTGGGCAACGCGGCCGAGATCCTGCCGGAACTGGTGAAGCGCGCGAAGGCCGGCGGCCTCAAGCCCGACCTCGTGACCGACCAGACCTCGGCGCACGACCTGATCAACGGCTACCTGCCCGCGGGCTGGAGCGTGGCGCAATGGCAGGCCGCGATGAAGGACGAGTCGCAGCATGCCGCGCTCAAGAAGGCGGCCGCGCAGTCGTGCGCGGTGCACGTGCAGGCCATGCTCGACTTCCAGGCCATGGGCATCCCGACCGTCGACTACGGCAACAACATCCGCCAGGTGGCCTTCGACGAGGGCGTGAAGAACGCCTTCGACTTCCCGGGCTTCGTGCCGGCCTACATCCGGCCGCTGTTCTGCGAGGGCAAGGGCCCGTTCCGCTGGGTCGCGCTCTCCGGCGATCCGGAGGACATCTACAAGACCGACGCCAAGATCAAGGAGCTGTTCCCCGAGAACACCCACACGCACCGCTGGCTCGACATGGCGCGCGAGCGCATCAGCTTCCAGGGCCTGCCCGCGCGCATCTGCTGGCTGGGCCTCGGCGAGCGCCACAGGGCCGGCCTGGCCTTCAACGAGATGGTGAAGTCGGGCGAGCTCAAGGGCCCGATCGTGATCGGCCGCGACCACCTCGACACCGGCTCGGTCGCCAGCCCCAACCGCGAGACCGAGGCCATGAAGGACGGCACCGATGCCGTGAGCGACTGGCCGCTGCTCAACGCGCTGCTCAACACCGCGGGCGGCGCCACCTGGGTCAGCCTGCACCACGGCGGCGGCGTGGGCATGGGCTACTCGCAGCATTCGGGCGTGGTGATCGTCTGCGACGGCACCGATGCCGCCGCCAGGCGCATCGAACGCGTGCTGTTCAATGACCCCGCCACCGGCGTGATGCGCCATGCCGACGCGGGCTACGACATCGCCGTGGCCACCGCGAAGAAGCAGGGCCTGAAGCTGCCGATGATCAAGGGCTGAGCATGGCCGGCGGCACGCAGCGCTTCTCGCGCGCCACCTTGCCCGTGATGCCGTGGAAGAACGGCGGCGGCACCACGCAGGAGATCGCCTGCTGGCCGGCCGGCGCCGGGCTCGAGGACTTCGGCTGGCGCGTGAGCATCGCCAGCATCGCGCAGGCCGGGCCGTTCTCGCGCTTCGCGGGCATCGACCGCAGCATCATGCTGCTCGAGGGCGACGGCGTGCGGCTGCGCTCGGCCGACGGCGCCATCGACCATCCGCTCGATGCGCCGCACCGGCCCTTCGCCTTCAGCGGCGACACCGCGCTAGCCTGCACGCTGCTGGGCGGCGCCTCGAGCGATTTCAACGTGATGACCCGCCGCGGCGCCTGGCGCGCCGAGGTGCGCGTGCTCGACGGCGCCACGGCGCTCGAAGCCGCGCCGCATGGCGTGCTGCTCGCGCTGCGCGGCGGCTGGCGGCTCGATGCCGGCGGCGCGGCGTGCCGCGAGGGCGAGGGCCTGTGCTGGTCCGATGCACCGCGCGGCTGGCGGGTCGAGCCCGCCGACGATGCGGCTCGGCTCGTGGCCGTGCGCATCCTTCCCGCTTGAATCATGAAATACCAACAGCCGGACGCAGAGGACGCGAAGAATCCGCGAAGGCCGCGAAAAAGAAAGTCGAAGTTTTCATGAATTCCTTTCGCGTCCTTCGCGCAACCTTCGCGTCCTCCGCGTCCGGAAGTCCGCTTTCTCGCGACTCGATTGGCGAGCGGCGCATTGCATCGGATCACTGACATGACCCTCTCCCATCCTTCCGCCGACGGCCTCTGGACCGGCCTGCGCCTCGCGTCGGGCGCCGCGCCCGGCATCGAATCGGACGATGCCGCCCTCGTCGTCGCGCAGGGCACGATCCGCTGGGTCGGCGCGCGCGCCGCGCTGCCGGCCGAGTACGCCGCATTGCCCGTGCACGACGGCGGCGGCGCGCTGGCCACGCCGGGCCTGGTCGACTGCCACACCCACCTGGTCTACGGCGGCCAGCGCGCCAACGAGTTCGCGATGCGGCTCGCGGGCGCGAGCTACGAGGAGGTGGCGAAGGCCGGCGGCGGCATCGTCTCCTCGGTGCGCGCCACGCGCGAGGCCGACGAGGACGCGCTGTTCGCCCAGGCCGCGCCGCGGCTCGAGGCATTGCTGGCCGACGGCGTCTGCGCGATCGAGATCAAGTCGGGCTACGGCCTCGCGCTCGCGCACGAGCGCAAGCAGCTGCGCGTGGCGCGGCGGCTCGGCGAGCACTACGGCGTGACGGTGCGCACCACCTTCCTCGGCGCCCATGCGCTGCCGCCCGAGTACGCGGGCCGCAGCGGCGAGTACATCGAGCTCGTCTGCCGCGAGATGCTGCCGGCGCTCGCGGCCGAGGGGCTGGTCGACGCGGTCGACGTGTTCTGCGAGCGCATCGCCTTCTCGCTCGACGAAACCGAGCGCGTGTTCCAGGCCGCCCGGGCGCTGGGCCTGCCGGTCAAGCTGCATGCCGAGCAGCTCTCGGACATGGGCGGCGCCGCGCTGGCCGCGCGCTACGGCGCGCTGTCCTGCGACCACATCGAGCACCTGTCGGCCGAGGGCATCGAGGCGATGCGCGCGGCCGGCACCGTGGCCGTGCTGCTGCCCGGCGCCTACTACACGCTGCGCGACACCCACCTGCCACCGATCGAGGCGCTGCGCGCCGCGGGCGTGCCGATGGCGGTCGCTACCGACCACAACCCCGGCACCTCGCCCGCGCTGAGCCTGCTGCTGATGGTCAACATGGCCTGCACCCTGTTCCGCCTCACCGTGCCCGAGGCGCTGGCCGGCGTCACCCAGCATGCGGCGCGCGCGCTCGGCCTCGAAGCCTCGCACGGCGCGATCGCCGCGGGCCGGCCCGCGAACTTCGTGCTCTGGTCGGTGCGCGACGCGGCCGAGCTCGCCTACTGGTTCGGCCAGCGGCCCGTGCGCACCGTGGTGCGGCAGGGCCGCATCGCGGTGGGAGCCTCGGCATGACGCGCGCGCTGTTCGCGGCCGACGCGCTGCTGCCCACCGGCTGGGCGAAGAACGTGCTGCTGGCATGGAACGAGGCCGGCCAGCTCGTCGAGGCGAGGGCCGATGCCGACAAGCCGGCCGATGCCGACACGGCCAGCGGCCCCGTGATCCCCGGCATGCCCAACCTTCACTCGCACGCCTTCCAGCGCGCCTTCGCGGGCCTGACCGAACACCGCGCCGAGCAGCAGGACAGCTTCTGGAGCTGGCGCACGCTGATGTACCGCTTCGCCGCGCGCCTCGGCCCGCGGCAGATGGAAGACATCGCGACCTGGCTCTATGCCGAGATGCTCGAGGCCGGCTACACCAGCGTCTGCGAGTTCCAGTACGTGCACCACGACGCCGACGGCAAACCCTATGCCGACGACGCCACGCTGAGCCGCGCGCTGCTGCGCGCCGCGCACAGGACCGGCATCGGCTTCACCCTGCTGCCGGTGCTCTACCAGACCAGCGGCTTCGGCGGCCTGCCGCCCAACGAGGGGCAGCGGCGCTTCATCCGTTCCACCGACTCGATGCTGCGGCTGCTCGAGGCGCTGAAGCCCGCCTGCGACGCGCAGGGCGCGCGGCTCGGCCTCGCGCCGCACTCGCTGCGCGCGGTGCCGCCCGACGCGCTGCGCGAAGCGCTCGCGGGGCTCGATGCGATCGAGGCCGGCGCGCCGGTCCACATCCACATCGCCGAGCAGACCAAGGAGGTCGACGACTGCATCGCCTGGAGCGGCCAGCGCCCGGTGGCATGGCTGCTCGACCATGCGCCGGTCGACGCGCGCTGGTGCCTGGTGCATGCCACGCACATGGACGCCGACGAGTACCGGCGCGGCGCCCGCAGCGGCGCCGTCGCCGGCCTCTGCCCGACCACCGAGGCCAACCTCGGCGACGGCCTGTTCGACTTCGCGGCCTGGCGCCAGCACGGCGGCGCCTGGGGCCTGGGCTCCGACAGCCATGCCTGCGTCGATGCGGCCGAGGAGCTGCTGATGCTCGAGTACGGCCAGCGCCTGCGCACGCGCCAGCGCAACGTGGGCGCGACCGCGGCGCAGCCACACGTGGCGACCGCGCTCACCCTGCAGGCGGTGCAGGGCGGCGCGCAGGCCGCGGGCCGCGCCATCGGCGGCCTCGCGGCGGGCCAGCAGGCCGACTTCGTCGTGCTCGACGCGCAACAGCTCGCGCTGCAGGGGCTGCCGGCGCCCGACATGCTGTCGGCGCACGTCTTCGCGAGCCACCGCACCCGCGCCATCGACGCCGTGTGGGTGGCGGGCCGCGCGCGCGTCGCCGCCGGGCGCCATGCGCTGCATGCCGAGGCCGCGTCCGCCTTCGTGGCCGCGCGCACCCAACTGCTTCAAGACTGAGGAACCCACGCCATGAGCTTCACCACCACCGAACCGGCCTTCCGCTTTCGCCAGGGCACGCGCCCGCTGCTGATCTCGATGCCGCACGTGGGCACCCACGTGCCGGGCGCGCTGCTCGCGCGCTTCACCGAGGAGGCGCGCCATGTACCCGACACCGACTGGCACCTCGAGCAGCTCTACGACTTCGCCGACGCGCTCGGCGCCTCGGTGCTGGTGGCCACGCACTCGCGCTACGTGATCGACCTCAACCGTCCGCCCGACGGCGCCAGCCTCTATCCGGGCCAGAGCGTCACCGGCCTGTGCCCGGTCGACACCTTCGACGACACGCCGCTGTATGCCGCGGGCGACCTGCCCGGCGAGGCCGAGATCGCCGCGCGCCGCGAGGCGATCTGGCAGCCCTATCACGCGCAGCTCGCGGCCGAATTGGCGCGACTCAAGGCCGCGCACGGCACCATCGCGCTGTGGGACGCGCACTCGATCCGCTCGGTGCTGCCGCGCTTCTTCGAGGGCAAGCTGCCCGACCTCAACCTCGGCACCGCCGACGGCAAGAGCTGCGACCCCGCGCTCGCCGCCACCTTGCTGGGCATCGCGACGTCGAACCCCGGCTACACAGGCGTGCTCAACGGCCGCTTCAAGGGCGGCCACATCACGCGCCAGTACGGCAACCCCGCGGGTGGCGTGCATGCGGTGCAGCTCGAGATGACGCAGTCGAGCTACATGCAGGAAGCGCTGCCCTTCGCCTACCTGCCCCAGGTGGCGGCCGGCGTGCAGCCGCAGGTGCGCCGCATGCTCGAGGCGGTGCTCGACTTCGTCGAAGGCCGCGGGTGAGCCGGCCATGAGCCAGGAGGCCTTTCTCGCCGCGCTCGGCGAGGCGCTGGGCGCCGGCCAGGTGCTGCGCGGCGAGGCCATCGCCGAGCGCCACCGCAGCGACTGGAGCGGCGTGGCGCCGGTGCTGCCGCTGGCGCTGGTGCGCCCGCGCGACACGCGCGAGGTGTCGGCCGTGCTGCGCCTCTGCAGCGAGCACCGCGTGCCCGTGGTGCCGCAGGGCGGGCTCACGGGGCTGGCCGGCGCGGCGGTGCCGCGCGCGGATGCGATCGCGCTCTCGCTCGAACGCATGAACGCCATCGAGTCGCTCGATGCCGCCGCCGGCACGCTGACCGTGCAGGCCGGCGCGACCCTGCAGTCGGTGCAGGAGGCGGCCGCCGCGCGGGGCCTGCTGTTCGGCGTGGACTTCGGCGCGCGCGGCTCGTGCCAGATCGGCGGCGCGCTGTCGACCAACGCGGGCGGCAACGGCGTGCTGCAGTTCGGGATGATGCGCGAGCAGGCGCTGGGCCTGGAGGTGGCGCTGGCCGACGGCCGCGTGCTGCCGATGCTGCGGCCCATGCTCAAGAACAACACCGGCTACGACCTCAAGCAGTTCTTCATCGGCGCCGAGGGCACGCTGGGCGTGATCACGCGCGCGCTGCTGCGGCTGCATCCGGCACCGCGCGCCAAGGCCACGGCGCTGGTCGCGCTGCCGGACTTCGAGGCCGCGCTGGTGCTGCTGCGCCGGCTCGGCGCGCGCTTTCCGGGCGCGCTGGCGGCCTTCGAGCTGATGTGGCGCGACTTCGTGCAGACCTCGCTGCGCTGGCAGCAGTTGCGCGAGCCCTTCGACGCGGCGCATCCGCTGGTGGCGCTGGTCGACGTGGCCGGCGAGGACGAGGCCGCGTTGCGCGAGGCGCTCGAGGCGGCGCTGGCCGGCGCGATGGAGGAGGGCGCGGCGGTCGATGCCGTCATCGCCCAGTCGCAATCGCAGGCGCGCGCCTTCTGGAAGATCCGCGAGGCCACGGCCGAGCTGCCGGTGCACATGCATCCGCCGATCAACCTCGACGTGAGCCTGCCGATGGCCAGCATCGGCCGCTTCGCCGACGACTGCCGCGCGGCGCTCGATGCGCGCTGGCCCGGGCACCACTCGCTGTTCTTCGGCCACGTGGGCGACAGCAACCTGCAGGTGACCACCGACGGCCGGGCCATCGGCGGTGAGGCCGAGGCCTTCGAGCGCATGGTCTACGCGCAGGTCGAGGCCCGCGGCGGCAGCATCTCGGCCGAGCACGGCATCGGCCTGCACAAGAAGCCCTACCTGGGCGCGAGCCGCACTCCTGACGAACTCGCCGCGATGCGCGCCATCAAGCAGGCGCTCGATCCCCTCCACCTGCTCAACCCCGGCAAGGTATTCGACTTGTGAACACGACCGCCATCCATGCCCTCGCGCGACCCGAAGTCGCGCCGCTGCCGGCCTACAACGCCGGCCTGTCCTCGGAGGCCGTGCGCGCGCGCTACGGCGTCGACCAGATCGCGCGGCTCGCGAGCAACGAGAACCCCTACGGCGCGAGCCCCGCGGTGGCGCGCGCGCTGGTCGACCTGGCGGCGCGCGCGGGCACCTACCCCGATGCCCACTGCACCGCATTGCGCGCCGCGATCGCCGAACGCAGCGGCGCGCGGCCGTCGGAACTGGTGATCGGCAACGGCTCGGAGGACATCCTCCAGATGCTGTGCCAGGCCTTCCTGGGCCCCGGCGACCGCGTGCTCACGCAGCGCCCCGCCTTCGGCCTGCACGAGATCTATCCGCGCATGATGGGCGCGCAGGTCGAGCTGCTGGCGCTCACGCCCGAGCTGGGCTTCGACATCGAGGCCTGGTGCGCGGCGCTCGCGCGCGGCCCCAAGCTGGTGATGCTGGCCAATCCCTCGAACCCGGTCGGCTGCATGTTCGACACGCGGGACTTCGAGGGCCTGCTGGCCGCCGTGCCCGCGGGCACGCTGCTGGTGGTCGACGAGGCCTACTACGAATACGCGCGGCTCGCGCCCGGTTATCCCGACGTGCTCGCGCGGCTGCGCGGCGAGGCGGTGGCCTTCCCGTGGATCGTGCTGCGCACTTTCTCCAAGGCCTGGGGCCTGGCGGGCCTGCGCGTGGGCTACGGCATCGCTTCCGACGCGGCGCTGGTGCAGCTGCTCGATCGCGTGCGCACGCCCTTCAACGTGAACCTCGCGGCGCAGGCCGCGGCGCTCGCGGCCTGGGGCGACGAGGCCTGCATGACCGCGGCCGTGGAACAGACCGTGCGGCTGCGCGAAGCGCTGGCCGCGCAGCTGCGCGCGCGCCACTGGCCGGGGCTGCGCATCGCGCCCTCGGCGGCCAACTTCCTGTTCATCGACCTGGGCCGGCCGAACGGGCCGGTCAACGAGGCGCTGCTGGCGCGCGGCATCATCGTCAAGCCGTGGAAGGAGCCGGGCTTCGAGCGCTTCATCCGCGTCTCGGTCGGCGCGCCGCACGAGCTCGAGCGCTTCGTCGCGGCGATGGACGCGATCATGTCGAAGGCGCCATGAGGCTCTTTCGCGGCTGGGGCGTCGTCGCGGCGGCCCATGTGCTGCTGGCGCTGGTGTTCGGCGCCGCCTATTCCTTCGGCGCCTTCTTCGCCGGCATCCAGGCCAGCTTCGGCGCCGGCCGCTTCCCGGTCGCCTCGCTGTTCTCGGCCACGGCGCTGCTCTATTACATCGTCGGCGCCTTCTCGGGCGCGCTGGCCGACCGCTTCCCGCTGCGCGCGGTGGTCGGCACCGGCATCGTGCTGCTGGCGGCCGGTTTTGCGCTGGCGAGCCTGGCGCCGTCGCTGGCCGTGCTGTTCGCGCTGTTCGGCCTGTTCGTCGGCTTCGGCGTCGGGCTGGTCTACGTGCCGGCGGTGGCCGCGGTGCAGCGCTGGTTCGTGCGCCGGCGCAGCCGGGCCTCGGGGCTGGCGCTGGCCGGCACCGGGCTCGGCACCTTCGTCGGCCCGGTGACGGCCGGCGCGCTGCAGCAGCACCTGTCGTGGCAGGCCACGATGCAGCTGTTCGCGCTCGGCATCCTGCTGCTCGGCGGCGTGGCAGCCTGGGCGATCCGGGCCCGGCCGCAGGAACTCGGCCTGCTGCCCGACGGAGACCGGGTGTCCGCTGCGGCGGGCGCGCCCGTCGAGACCGGCCTGCGCTGGCGCGAGGCGGTGCGCGGCGCCTGCTTCTGGTGGTACTTCGCGGCCATCGGCTGGGGCTCGATCGGGCTGTTCGTCGCGCTGGTCCACGTGGCGCCGGCGGCGCAGGGGCTGGGCATCGGCGCGGCCGACGCCACCTTGCTGATCGGACTGATCGGCGTGGGCAACGTCGGCGGCCGGCTGGTGCTCGGCGGGCTCGGCGACCGGCTCGGCGCGCGCCGGCTGCTCTCGCTGCTCACGCTGGCGCTGGCCGCGCTGCACCTGCTGTGGTGGGCCGCCGGCGGCTTCGCTTCGCTGGCGCTGTTCGCACTGCTGTTCGGCGCGGCCAACGGCGGCTGCATCGCGCTCTATCCGGCGCTGGCGGCGCGCTGGTACGGCACGCGCGCGCTGGGCGCCATCCTCGGCACGCTCTACATCGCGGTCGGCGTGGCCGCCTCGATCGGCGCCAGCGCGGCCGGCCTGCTGTTCGACCTGCGCGGCAGCTACGACCTGGCCATCGTCGCCAGCGGCCTGCTGGCGCTGCTGTCGGTCGGCTGCCTGGCGCGCGCGGCCCGGCACGCGCCGGCCTGAAGTCCCGAAGACCGCTTTGGCGGTGCGGCGCGGGCGCGTTTTCTACAATCCGGACCCATGAAGCCGATCGTCTACACCCGTGCCCAGCAACTGCCCGAGATCCTCGGGCGCCGCATCGCCATCCTCGATGGCGCCATGGGCACCATGATCCAGCGCTTCAAGCTCACCGAGGCCCAGTACCGCGGCGAGCGCTTCAAGGACTTCGAGCGCGACGTGAAGGGCAACAACGAGTTGCTGTCGCTGACCCGGCCCGACGTCATCTCCGACATCCACGAGGGCTACCTCGCGGCCGGCGCCGACCTGATCGAGACCAACACCTTCGGCGCGACCACCATCGCGCAGGAGGACTACAAGATGGCGCACCTGGCGCGCGAGATGAACCTCGAGTCCGCGAAGCTGGCGCGCGCCGCCTGCGACAAGTACTCCACGCCCGACAAGCCGCGCTTCGTGGCCGGCGCCCTCGGCCCGACGCCCAAGACCGCGAGCATCAGCCCCGACGTCAACGATCCCGGTGCGCGCAATGTCGATTTCGAGGCCCTGCGCGCCGCCTACTACGAGCAGACCGAGGCGCTGGTCGAGGGCGGCGCCGACGTGATCCTGGTCGAGACCATCTTCGACACGCTCAACGCCAAGGCCGCGCTGTTCGCCGTCGACGAGTACTTCGAGAACAGCGGCCAGCGCCTGCCACTGATCATCAGCGGCACCGTGACCGACGCCTCGGGCCGCATCCTCAGCGGCCAGACCGTGACCGCCTTCTGGCACAGCGTGCGCCATGCGCGGCCGCTGGCCATCGGCCTGAACTGCGCGCTGGGCGCGGCGCTGATGCGCCCCTACATCCAGGAGCTGGCGCGCGTGGCCGACGACACCTTCATCAGCTGCTATCCCAACGCCGGCCTGCCCAACCCGATGAGCGACACCGGCTTCGACGAGACGCCCGACGTGACCTCGCGCCTGTTGCACGAGTTCGCGGCCGAGGGGCTGGTCAACATCGTCGGCGGCTGCTGCGGCACCACGCCCGACCACATCGCGGCCATCGGGCGCGCGGTGTCGCCGGTGGCGGGGCGGCTGCTGAACAATGCGGCGGGGTTCTACAAGGAGGCCGCTTGAGCCCTTCGCGGACCGGGGCGCTCAGCCTTCGGCCGGCCAGGGGTTGAGCAACTTCGCGCCGCTTCTCTCGAAATCGCGCAGGTTGCGCGTGACCAGCGTGAAGCCGTGCGCCAGCGCTGTGGCCGCGATCATCGAATCGCGGTAGTCGCGCGGATCGGGAACGTGCATCGGCGCGCACAGCAGCGCGGCTTCCGCCCCGAAAGGAAGAATCCGGCCGTCGAAGGCTTCGCGCAGGGCGTCGAACCAGCGGCGCAGCGATCCGCCTTGCGGCGGCGAGCGGCGCTCCATCCGCAGGATGCCCGTCTCGATCTCGAGCACGGTGATCGCGCTCAGGAAGAAGTGGCGTTGCGGGATCGAGGCCGCCCATTCGCGCACGGCGGGCGACGGGTTCGGCTTGCCATGCCGGAGTTCCGACACGACGTTGGTGTCGAGCACGTACATCAGCCGAGGTCCGGCGTCTTCGGCACGATCTGCGCGCGCGGCGGATCGAAGGGCTCGTCGCCCGTGATGGGCAGGCTGTCCATGAGGGCGAGCAAGGACTCCTCGGCTTCCCCGCTTTCGCGGCGGTAGTCCTCGATGCGCTGGAGCACGTACTCGGGCACGCCGCGGTTCGTGATGTAGACCGGCCCATGGGTGGCCGCACGCTTGGCGGCGGCCACGTCGCGGGTGAAGTCCCGGCTGGAAATGCTGGTGATGGTCATGGCAGCTCCCTGGTCTGGTTTGTTTGTATGTTATGACAATCAGCGGGCGCGCGTCAATCCACCCCCATCGACTTGGCTGCCACCCGCTCGCGCGAAATCAGCGCCACGAAGCGCTGCGCCCCCAGCCCCAGCGGCCTTTCGCGCGACCACACCACGTCCACCCACAGGTTCAGGCCGTTGCTGAGGTTCTCGAGCGGGATCTCGACCAGCGCGCCCGCCGCCACGTGCGGCCGCACGAAATTGCGCGGCAGCCAGCCCCAGCCGACGCCGGCGGTGATCAGGCTCAGGGCGGCCAGCGCGTTGTCGGTGCGCCAGAGGTGGCGCGCGAACACGCTGCGCGGGTCCATGGTCGCGACGAGGTCGCGGCCGGCCACCACGATCTGGCGGGTGGCGATCAGGTGCTCCTCGCGCAGGCGGCCGCCGGGCGCGGCGGCCAGCACGGGGTGGCCCGGCGCCATCACCGCGACCATGGTGTCGCTGCCCACCTCCTGGAAACCCTCGCGCCCGTCGAGGCTGGGCCGCTCGAACACCAGCGCGAGCTGGGCCCGGCCGCTGTGCAGCAGCGCCAGCGCGTCGGCCTGCGGCGCGGCCAGCACCTCGACCTGCAGCAGCGGGTACTCGTGCGCCAGCTCGGCCAGCGCGCCGCTCCAGGGCGCGGCCAGCAGCTCGGGCGCGATCGCCAGCGTGAGCCGTTCCTCCAGCCCCTGGGTCAGTGCCAGCGCCTGCGCGTCGAGCTGGCGCAGCTGCGCCGCCAGCGCGCGCGCCTGCGGCTCGAGCGAGCGCGCGGCGGCCGTGGGCCGGGGCTCGCGGCCCTTGCGGTCGAACAGCTGCAGGTCGAGCTCGGCCTCGAGGTGGGCGATGGCCATGCTGACGGCCGACGGCACGCGGCGCAGGGCGCGGGCGGCGGCCGAGAAGGAGCCGTGGTCGATCACGGCCAGGAAGACCTCGACGCTGTCGCTGGAGAAGCTCATGGCTGTTCTCGGATCGATCTATCAATAAAACTGAAATAAGTTGACTTTTTATATCAGCAGGAGACACATAAAGTCCAGGGATCGCAGTCACACAACAAGCCGAGAGAGAGTCCGTCATGCAGGGAATCCAGCGCCGCATCGTTTACATCACCCTCTACGAAGGGATCGCCATCGTGGCCGCCAGCGCGGGGCTGGCGCTGATGACGGGCGCCGGCCTCGGCCATTCGGGCGTGCTGGCCGTGGCGGCCTCGGTCATCGCGGTGATCTGGAACCTGATCTTCAACAGCCTGTTCGAGCGCTGGGAGGCGCGCCAGGCGGTGCGCGGGCGCAGCCTCAAGCGCCGCATCGCCCATGCCATCGGCTTCGAGGGCGGCCTGATCGGCCTGCTGGTGCCGATGTTCGCCTGGGGCCTGGGCATCTCGCTGTGGCAGGCGCTGGTGATGGACCTGGGGCTGGTGATCTTCTTCCTGGTCTATACCTTCGTCTTCAACTGGGCCTTCGACCGCGTCTTCGGGCTGCCGGCCTCGGCGGCGCCGGTCGCGCAGGCGGCCTGAACCCGCCGCGATAGACCCGCGCGCCGGCCGCGCCACCGGCAGCCGGTAAAATCGCCACCCCTTCCAAGGAGCGTTGCAGCGGCACCCGCCGTCAGGCTTGGAAGGCGCCTTCTCGCAGAACCTGCCCGGAAGGCCCGGTTGCAACGACGCTCACCTGACGTGTCTTCCCCTGCCCAGGTGAGCCCCATGAGCGATGTTCCCGCGCCTTCCGTTCCTCCCATGAAGCTGTCCGGCCTCGAGCCGGTGGCCATCGGCGAGGGATCCCTGTTCGTCAACATCGGCGAGCGCACCAACGTCACCGGCTCCAAGGCCTTCGCGCGCATGATCCTCAACGGCCAGTTCGAGGATGCGCTGGCCGTCGCGCGCCAGCAGGTCGAGAACGGCGCGCAGGTGATCGACATCAACATGGACGAGGCCATGCTCGACAGCAAGGCCGCGATGGTGCGCTTCCTCAACCTGATCGCCAGCGAGCCCGACATCGCGCGCGTGCCGGTGATGGTCGACAGCTCGAAGTGGGAAGTGATCGAGGCCGGCCTGCGCTGCATCCAGGGCAAGGGCATCGTCAACTCGATCTCCATGAAGGAGGGCGTGGACAAGTTCAAGCACGAGGCCCGCCTCGTGAAGCGCTACGGCGCGGCCGCCGTGGTGATGGCCTTCGACGAGAAGGGCCAGGCCGACACCTTCGCGCGCAAGATCGAGATCTGCGAGCGCGCCTACCGCATTCTGGTCGACGAGGTGGGCTTCCCGCCCGAGGACATCATCTTCGACCCGAACATCTTCGCGATCGCCACCGGCATCGAGGAGCACGACAACTACGCGGTCGACTTCATCAACGCGGTGCGCTGGATCAAGCAGAACCTGCCGGGCGCCAAGGTTTCGGGCGGGGTGTCGAACGTGAGCTTCAGCTTTCGCGGCAACGACCCGGTGCGCGAGGCGATCCACACCGTGTTCCTGTACCACGCGATCCAGGCCGGCATGGACATGGGCATCGTCAACGCCGGCATGGTCGGCGTCTACGACGACCTCGAGCCCGAGCTGCGCGAGCGCGTGGAGGACGTGGTGCTCAACCGCCGGCCCGATGCCGGCGAGCGCCTCGTCGAGGTGGCCGAGAGCGCCAAGAGCGGCGCCAAGGACGACAGCAAGAAGCTCGAGTGGCGCGGCACGCCCGAGCAGCCGGTGCACGTCAACCAGCGGCTGTCGCACGCCATGGTGCACGGCATCACCGACTTCATCGTGGAGGACACCGAGGAGGCCTACCGGCAGATCCTCGCCAAGGGCGGCCGTCCGCTGCATGTGATCGAGGGGCCGCTGATGGACGGCATGAACATCGTGGGTGACCTGTTCGGCCAGGGCAAGATGTTCCTGCCGCAGGTGGTGAAGTCGGCGCGCGTGATGAAGTCGGCCGTGGCCCACCTCATCCCCTACATCGAGGAAGAGAAGCGCCAGGACGAGGCCGCGGGCCGCGACGTGCGCACCAAGGGCAAGATCATCATCGCCACCGTGAAGGGCGATGTGCACGACATCGGCAAGAACATCGTCACCGTCGTGCTCCAGTGCAACAACTTCGAAGTGGTGAACATGGGCGTGATGGTCCCGTGCCACGAGATCCTCGCCAAGGCGAAGGTCGAGGGCGCGGACATCGTGGGCCTGTCGGGCCTGATCACGCCGAGCCTCGAGGAGATGCAGTACGTGGCCGGCGAGATGCAGAAGGACGACCACTTCCGCATCAGGAAGATCCCGCTGCTGATCGGCGGCGCCACCACCAGCCGCGTGCACACGGCCGTGAAGATCGCGCCGCACTACGAAGGCCCGGTGGTCTACGTGCCCGATGCCTCGCGCAGCGTGAGCGTGGCGCAGTCGCTGCTGAGCGACCAGGCCGCGGCCTACATCGGCGAGATCAACGCCGACTACGAGAAGGTGCGCGCGCAGCACGCCAACAAGAAGCAGGTGCCGCTGTGGCCGCTGGCCAGGGCGCGCGCCAACAAGACGCCCATCGACTGGTCGAGCTACGTGCCGCCCGTGCCCAAGTTCATCGGCCGGCGCGTGTTCCGCAACTTCGACCTGACCGAGCTCGCGAAGTACATCGACTGGGGCCCGTTCTTCCAGACCTGGGACCTCGCGGGCCCGTTCCCGGCCATCCTCAAGGACGAGATCGTCGGCACCGAGGCCGTGCGCGTCTACGGCGACGGCCAGCGCATGCTCAAGCGCCTGATCGAGGGCCGCTGGCTCAGCGCGAGCGGCGTGGTCGGCTTCTGGCCGGCCAACACCGAGAACGACGACGACATCGTGCTTTACACCGACGAGTCGCGCAGCGAGGCCGCGCTCACCTGGTACGGCCTGCGCCAGCAGACCGAGAAGCAGGAGATCGAGGGCACGATGCGCCCGAGCCGCTGCCTGGCCGACTTCGTCGCGCCGCGCGAGAGCGGCCTGAAGGACTACGTGGGCATGTTCGCCGTGACCGCGGGCCTGGGCGTGGAGAAGAAGGAGAAATACTTCGTCGACGACCTCGACGACTACTCCGCGATCATGCTCAAGGCGCTGGCCGACCGGCTGGCCGAGGCCTTCGCCGAGGCCATGCACCACCGCGTGCGCACCGACCTCTGGGGCTACGCGGCCGACGAGGCGCTGAGCAACGAGCAGATGATCGCCGAGCAGTACCGCGGCATCCGCCCCGCGCCCGGCTATCCGGCCTGCCCCGACCACAGCGTGAAGAAGCCGATGTTCGACCTCCTGAACTGCACGGACATTGGCATGAGCCTGACCGAAAGCCTCGCTATGATGCCGGCCGCCAGCGTGTCGGGGTTCTACCTCGGGCACCCCGACAGCACGTATTTCAACGTAGGCAAAATCGGCCATGACCAGCTGCAGGACCAGGCGGTGCGCCGCAAGGCGAGCGAGTCCAAACTGGAGCGGCTGCTGGCGCCCAACCTCTGACGGCGCGCGGCGGGCCCTTTCGTTCCCCCGCGCCGCCGCCATCCACGCCGCCCGCCCCGCGGGCCGGTGAACCGATCCAGGCTTTCGGGGGATTCCCATTCAGACACTGCTCTTCATCCTCGCGCACCACGCGGCGCTGGCCCTCTTCGTGGCCGGCGCCTGGGGCTTCGGTGCCACCGTGCTGGCGCGCTTCGGGGCGCCCGCGCGGCGCGACGCCTGGCTCGAGGGCGCGATCGCGACCACGCTCGGCGTCGGCCTGTTCATCGTCGCCTTCCAGGCGCTGGCGATTGCCGGCGCGCTGCGCCAGGGTGCGGTGCTCGCGCTGCTGGGCGCGGGCATCGTGCTGGCGCTGCTGCGGCTGCCCGGCTGGCGCCGCGAGCTGAAGGCGCGCGCCGCGCTCGCGCCCGCGCAGCCGGCAGCCACCCTCGGCGAGAAATGCGCGTTCGCCGCGCTGCTGCTCGTGGGCCTGCCCACGCTGTTCTCGCCGCTGGCCCCGCCGGTGGCCTTCGACGAGGTGATGTACCACCTGCCCTATGCGCGCCAGGTCGCGCAAAGCGGCACGCTGGGCGTCTACGAGTGGCTGCGCTACCCCTGGTTCCCCTACAACTACGACCTGCTCTACGCCGCCGCGCTGACGGTCTACGACGACGTCTTCACCCACTTTATCCACGGCCTCGCGGGCTGGCTGTCGGTGCTGATGATCCATCGCCTCGGCCGGCTGCATGCCAACCGCTACATCGCCTGCCTGGGCGCCGGCATCTGGCTCGCGCTGGGCGACTATCCGAACTCGTACATCGACATGGGCGTGGCGCTGTTCGTGCTCGCGGCCTTCGTCGCGCTGTGGTGGTGGGACGAGGGCCACGTGCTCGAACCGGCGCCCGGCGCAGCGCGCCACGGGCGCGCGCGCTGGCTGCTGCTGGCCGCCTTCTTCCTCGGCGTGGCCGCGGGCTCCAAGTACCAGGCGCTGATCTTCCTGCCGCTGGTGGCGGTGTTCGTGGCGCGCCGCGAGCGCCGGCCGCTGCCGTGGCTCGCGGCCCTCGGGCTGTTCCTGGTGCCGTGCATCTACTGGTATGCGCGCAACTACCTGCAGACCGGCGATCCCTTCAATCCGATCGGCGCGCGTGTGTTCGGCTTCACCAACTGGAACATGGCCGACTACACGCAGCAGCTGGCCGACGTGCGCGACCACGCCAACATGCCCAACGGCCTGTTCTGGCCGCTGCTGCTGGTGCCGTTCAGCCCGCTGTGGCGCCCGGGCCCGGTGCGCGCGGCCTTCGTGTTCTGCCTCTACTCGCTCGCGATCTGGGTCGCGACCTCGCGCTATCCGCGCTACATGATGGCCTCGTTCCCGCTGCTCGCACTGATGGCCGCCGTGGGCTGGCACACGCTGCTGGGCTGGGCCGGCACCTTCGTGCGGCGCCGGCTGCCGGCGCTCGCGCGCGGCCGCACGCCGGGCGTCTTCGGCGGGCTGCTGATGGTGGTGCTCGCGGGCTTCGCGCTCGCGCATTCGGTGCGCGACGTGCGCATGATCTCGCCCACGCCCGCCTCGCGCGAGGCCTTCCTCGCTCAGCGCGTGCCGGGCTACGAGGTGCTGAGCCACCTGCGCGCCAACCCCGTGGGCCGGCTCTACCAGGTCGGCCTCAACGACTCGATCTACTTCGCGCCCAACCCGGTGTGGGGCGACATCTTCGGGCCCTTCCGCTATTCGGACTACCTGTACCTGCCGGCCGACCAGCTCGCGCGCAAGCTGGCCTCGCAGCAGTTCGGCTCGATCGTGATCCAGACCGCGCTCGCGCCCTATGTGCACACCAAGCCCGACTTCGACAAGTACTTCAGCCTGATCGTCGAGAAGGATGGTGTGAAGGCCTACCGCATACTCGCGCCCACGCCATGACGACCGCCGACCGCCTCGCTTCCTCCACGGCCGCCGCCGCGCTCTCGCCGCTGCCGCCGGCGCTGCGCATCGCCGCCATCATCCCCTGCTACAACGAGGCGCTGGCCATCCCCAAGGTGGTGGCCGACTTCCGCGCCGACCTGCCCGAGGCGCAGATCCACATCTTCGACAACAACTCCACCGACGGCACGGCCGAGGTCGCGCGCGCCCATGGCGCGCAGGTGGTGCATGTGCCGCTGCGCGGCAAGGGCAACGTGGTGCGGCGCATGTTCGCCGACGTCGAGGCCGACATCTACGTCATGGTCGACGGCGACGCCACCTACGACCTCTCGACGGTGCGCGAGATGATCCGCATGCTGGTCGAGCAGAAGCTCGACATGGTGGTGGGCGCGCGCGTCGACGACCAGAGCGATGCCCAGACCTACCGCCGCGGCCATCGCCTGGGCAACCAGATGCTGACCGGCGCGGTCGCGGGCCTGTTCGGCGGCAGCTTCACCGACATGCTGTCGGGCTTTCGCGTGTTCTCGCGCCGCTACGTGAAGTCCTTCCCCGCGCTGGCCAAGGGCTTCGAGATCGAGACCGAACTCACCGTGCACGCACTCGAACTGCGCATGCCCTATGCCGAGGTGCCCTCGGTCTACCGCTCGCGGCCCGAGGGCTCGGTGAGCAAGCTGTCGACCTACCGCGACGGCTGGCGCATCCTCGGCACCATCTCCAAGCTGTTCGTGAGCGAACGGCCGCTGATGTTCTTCGCGATCCTCGCGGGCCTGCTCGCCCTGGCCTCGGTGGGGCTCGCGATCCCGCTCGCGATGACCTTCTGGGAGACCGGCCTGGTGCCGCGCCTGCCCACGGCCGTGCTGGCCACCGGCCTGATGCTCAGCGCGATGCTCGCGCTGGTCTGCGGCGCCGTGCTGCACACCGTGACCATCGGCCGGCAGGAGGCCAAGCGGCTGCGCTACCTCGCCATGCCCGCGGCCGGCTCGGAGTCGTGGCAAGACGGCGCCTGCGGCTGAGGCGATGAGGCAGGCCGGGCGCCAGTTCCTGCTGTTCGCCGTGGCCGGCGTCGTGGGCTTCGGCGTCGACGTGGCGGTGCTGTACCTCGCCGCGCCGCTCCTGGGCTGGTACGGCGCGCGCGTGCTGTCCTTCCTCGCGGCGGCCACCACCACCTGGGCGATGAACCGCAGCCTCGCCTTCGGCGACCGCCATTCGGACACCGCGCTGTGGCGCGAATACCTGGGCTATCTCGCGACCATGCTCGGCGGCGCCGTCGTGAACTACGGCGCCTACGTGCTGGTGCTGCATTCGGCGAGCGGCCGCTGGGCGCCGATGCTCGGCGTGGCCGCGGGCAGCGGCGCGGGCATGGGGGTGAACTTCCTCGCCGCGCGCTACCTGATCTTCAAGGCGCGGCGCGAGCCTTGAAGATCGGCGCGCCTCAGTGCGCGCCCGACACCACCACCGGAATCTCGGTCGCCGGCGGCGTGTTGCGGCTGCGGCCGCAGCGCACGATGCCGTCGATCATCACCATGCCCACGCCCGGGATGTCGCCGAGCTGCACGCTCTCGAGCAGGCCCGACGCGGGCGAATGCTGGGCGCGGTCCATGAACACGAAATCGGCGTCGCGGCCGACCTCGATCAGGCCGCAGTTGAGCTTGCGGATCTTCGCGGTGTTGCCGGTCGCGAAGCAGAACACCAGCTCGGCCGGGATGTTCGCGATCGACGACAGCATCGCGACCATGCGCAGGATGCCCAGCGGCTGCACGCCCGAGCCCGCGGGACCGTCGGTGCCGAGGATCACGCGGTGCGGGCACTTGAGCTCGAGCGCGGCCCTGGCGGCGGCGATCGCCACTTTCTCGTTGCCGTTGTGCACGATCTCGATCGCGCGCGAGCTCTTCTCGCAGAGCTCGCACACATGGGCCTCGGGCAGCGAGGTGTGGCCGCCGTTGATGTGGCCGATGACGTCGGCGTCGGCCTCGAGCACCACGTCCTTGTCGATCAGGCCCGAGCCCGGAATCGAGGGGCCGCCCGTGTGGATCGTGCTCTGGATGCCGTACTTGCGCGCCCAGGCCACCATCTCCTTGGCCTCGTAGCCGGCCTTCACCGAGCCCAGGCCGACCTCGCCGAGCAGGCCGACGCCGGCCTCGGCGAGTTCCTTGAAGTCGCTCTCGACCATGCCCTTCTCGATCACCGGCGCGCCGGCCAGCACCTTCACGCCGCCGGGGCGGAAGTTGTCGAAGGCGCGCTGCGCCGTGATGGCCAGGGCCTTCAGGCCCACGATGTCCTTGGGGCGGCCGGGCAGGTGCACCTCGCCGGCCGAGATCATGGTGGTCACGCCGCCGTGCATGGTGGAGTCGATCCAGCCGAGCTGGCCCTGGCGCGGCGTCCAGTCGCCGAACACCGGGTGCACGTGGCTGTCGATCAGGCCGGGCGCGACGCAGGTCCGGCGCGCGTCGATGACGGTCTTCGCGCCCTCGAGGTCGCAGTCCTTCTGCTTGCCGATGGCGACGATCAGGCCATCGTTCACCACGATGGTGTCGGCGTCGAGGATGGGCTTGTCGATGTCGCCCGAGAGCAGCAGCCCTATGTTCTGGATGACGACCTTGCCCGACTTTCCGCTGCTCGCGATTTCTGCCATTTCGTGTTGTCCTCGTCGTGGGGGGGAGTGTTGTTGTCCTGCAGATCGTCCGCGCGCACGGTGCGCAGCACGGTCTCGATCACGAAGTCTTCCCAGTGCCTGATCGCGTCCGGCGACTCCAGCGGCTCGCCCAGGAAGGCCGTGAGCGTGTGGCGGTTGGAGGTGTAGAAATAGCCGGTGGACGCGATCAGCAGGTAGATGTCGCGCGCCACGAGGTCCTTGCGGAACAGCCCCTGGGCCGCGCCGCTTGCGAGGATCTCCGAGATGATCGCCACCGCCCGCGACGAATACTCGCGCGCGCGCAGCGACTTCGAGATGTGCCGGCCCTTGTGCAGGTTCTCGGTGTTGAGCAGCGTCACGAACTCGGGGTTCTTGCGGTAGTAGCCGAGCACGAAGCGGATCACCTCGGTGAGCGCCTCCACCGGGCGCGAGGCGTCGAGCGCGATCGCGGCCTCGGCGTCGTCCATGCGCTGGTAGATGCCCTCGAGCACCGCGATGAACAGGCCTTCCTTGCTGCCGAAGTAGTAGTAGATCATCCGGTCGTACGACTTGGCGGCCTTGGAGATCTTCTCCACGCTGCCGCCGTCGTAGCCGTACTTGGCGAACACCTTGGTCGCCGACTTGAGGATGCTGTCGCGCGTGGCCTGGGCCGCGGCCTCGCGCACGCCGGTGCGGCGCTGGGGCTTGGGCTTGGTGATGGAGCGGCTGTCGGCCATCGATCGCGCGGCGTCCTGCTTACTTTTCCGCGAAGGCGCGCTCGACGACGAAGTCGCCGGGCGTCGAGGTGTTGCCTTCCTTGAAGCCGCGCGCCTCGAGGATGTGCTTGAGGTCGACCAGCAGGCCCGGGCTGCCGCACAGCATCACGCGGTCTTCGGCGGCGTTGATCGGCGGCAGGCCGAGGTCGTCGGTGAGCTTGTTGCTCGCGATCAGGTCGGTGATGCGGCCCTGGTTGCGGAACTCCTCGCGCGTGACCGTGGGGTAGTACAGCAGCTGCTTGGCGACCATCTCGCCGAGGAACTCGTGCTTGGGCAGGTGGTCGGTCACGAGGTCGTGGTAGGCCAGCTCGTCGACCTGGCGCACGCCGTGCACCAGGATGACCTGATCGAACTTCTCATAGGTCTCGGGGTCGCGGATCACGCTCATGAACGGTGCCAGGCCGGTACCGGTGCCGAACAGGTAGAGGCGCTTGCCGGGCAGCGTGTAGTCGATCAGCAGCGTGCCGGTGGGCTTGCGGCCCACGATGATGGTGTCGCCCACCTGGATGTGCTGCAGCCGCGAGGTCAGCGGGCCGTCTTCCACCTTGATGCTCAGGAACTCGAGGTGCTCCTCGTAGTTCGGGCTCACGATGCTGTAGGCGCGCAGCAGCGGCTTGTCGTTGACGCGCAGGCCGATCATCGTGAAGTGGCCGTTGGAGAAACGCAGCGCCGGGTCGCGCGTGGTGGTGAAGGTGAACAGGCGGTCGGTCCAGTGGTGGACGCTCAGGACCTTCTCTTCGCTGAATGCACTCATACGGAACTCAATAGTGGTGAATGACGGGGGTTGGCTGAGCCGGGATGCACGCCCTTGGGGCGCCAGCTGCCGGCCGGCTCCGAACCCTCCATTGTCGTTGGTCGGAAAAACCCCGATGAACATCGCGAGAAAACACCATTGCAAGCATCGGGCCCGTTTGCTACATTGACCTTCAATGTAGTGAATGCAACATGAAAGTGTAGGGGATGCTACACAAACGAAAGCCCCGGCACAAGCGGACATGCGGCACGTTTGTTGCAAACCCCGCCACCACGATTTGCAGCCAACAAGAGGTCGCCCCCCGATGACGGAACACACGAAGACAGACGGACTGCCGGGCATGGACGTGCCGGTGGTCGCCGAGGCCGGCCCCGGCGGTTTCGGCAAGGCGCCGCTGCGCAACGAGCGCATGAGCGCGGCCAAGGTCGAATGCAATGCCTGCCCGGTGCTGTGCCAGATCTCCGACGGCCGCACCGGCGCCTGCGACCGCTATGCCAACCGCGAGGGCGTGCTGGTGCGCGTCGATCCGGTGGTGCTGCTGCGCCGCCAGCTCGCGAGCGATGCGCCCGCGCTGGTGGCTTTCGACCGCCCCGGGGCGGCTGCGGACGGCAGCGCGGCCGAGACGGCGCCGGCCGAATGGAATGGCGACCTGCTGCATGCCGACGAGGTCTTCGTCACCGGCGTCGGTTCCTCCACCACCTACCCCGACTACAAGCCCGCGCCCTTCATCGTCGCCTCGAAGGCGCAGGGCGTGGACATGGTCACCGTGGTCACCGAGGGCATCTTCAGCTACTGCAGCTTCAAGGTGAAGATCGACACCGACCGCTTCCTCGGCGCCGAGCAGGCCAACGTGCGCTACCGCGGCGAGGTGGTGGGCCACGTCACCACGGCCGAGTACGGCTCGCAGATGCTGTCGCTGGGCGGCGTGCACCACCTCACGGGCGGCAGCAAGAAGGAAGGCCGCATGACGGCCGAGCTGATGCAGCTGCTGGGCAACAAGAAGGCCATCGAATGCACCATCGACGGCGGCGCCAGCCTGGTGATCCAGGCCGGCAAGGCGCCGATCGTCAACGGCGTGGAAGAGCAGCGCATGCGCGTGGGCTGCGGCTCGGCCGCGGTCGGCATCTTCGCGCGCCAGTTCGCCGGCGTGGCCGACGAGGTGGTGGTGGTCGACGACCACATCACCGGCGTGCTGACCGAGCACCAGGCCGGCCGCTGCCTCGACATGCCGCCCTCGGGCATCCAGATGCTGGGCCGCAAGTCGACGCCGGGGCGCTACTTCCAGGTCGCCAATCCGGGCAACGGCTGGGGCGGCACCGACATCGCCGATCCGCTGTCGATCATCGAGGGCTGGGAGGAGGGCGTGGCCAAGCCCGGCCTGCGCCTGCTCATGACCTCGACCACCGGCGAGCATGCGCAGTGGTACGTGCTCGACGACGCGCTGCAGCCCGTCGAGCAGCCGATGCCGCCCGAGGTCAAGCGCATCGTCGAGCGCATCGGCGAGAACTGCGAACCCTCGCTGTGCACCGTGCTGTTCCTCGGCGGTGCCGGCGGCAGCCTGCGCGCGGGCGTCACCGAGAACCCGGTGCTGCTCACGCGCGCCATCAAGCGCGCGCTGGTCAACGTCACCTGCGGCGGCGCGCCGGCCTATGTGTGGCCGGGCGGCGGCATCACGGTGATGGCCGATGTCATGCGCATGCCCGACAACAGCTTCGGCACCGTGCCCACGCCCGCGATCGTCGCGCCCATCGAGTTCAGCATGCGGCGCACCGACTACGAGGCGCTCGGCGGCCACATGGAGCATGTCTTCCCGCTCGAGCAGGCGCTCGCGCGCGGTGCCTGGCAGGAAGACGGCGCGCCGCTCGCGCGCCAATGGCTCGTCATCGATGAAGCCAATCCCTGGCCCCTCGGTCACGCCCCCATGCTGGGATAACCATGTCCGCCCAACGCACGGCGCTCGACGAGCACCGCTGGCACTTCAACCACGGCCCGATCGACATCGTGGCCGAGGCGCACGGCGACCGCTACGCGGTGGCGGCCGCGCACGATGCGGCCTGGGCGCGCTTCGCGCACGTGCTCGACGAACTGGTGCACGAACTGCCGCTGCTGCGCCTGCCGGTCACCGACAAGATGCGCCCGCGCGGCGTGGTGGCGCGCCGCATGTGGGATGCCTGCGCGGCGTTCGCGCCGACCTTCATCACGCCGATGGCCGCGGTCGCGGGCGCGGTGGCGCAGGAGCTGATCGCCTTCTACCAGCGCCCCGGCATCGAGCGCGCCTGGGTCAACAACGGCGGCGACATCGCGGTGCATCTGGCGCCGGGCCAGACCGCGCGCGTGGGCGTCTACGCGGACCTCGCGCGCTTCGACTGGCGCGATGCCAACGGCCTCGTCGACACCGACGGCCAGTTCGAACTGCGCGCCGACCAGCCGGTGCGCGGCGTCGCCACCAGCGGCTGGCGCGGGCGCAGCTTCTCGCTCGGCATCGCCGACAGCGTGACGGTGCTGGCGGCCACCGCGGCGCAGGCCGATGCGGCCGCGACCGTGATCGCCAACGCGGTCGACGTCGACCACGAGGCGATCCGCCGCGTGCCCGCGAGCGAGCGCAAGGACAACAGCGACCTCGGCGACACGCTGGTCACCGTCGACGTGCCGCCACTGCCCCCCGCGCACGTGCGCAGCGCACTCGATACGGGCGCGGTGTGCGCGCGCGTCCTGCAAAAAGGCGGGCTCGCATGGGCCGCTCTGCTCGTTTGCCAGGGGCAGTGGCGGCTGGTCGAGCCCTTATGCTCGAAGCCCCTCGAAGCAAGGCTTCCGCGCGCAGTTGGTTCAGTAATTGCTTAACGAAAAGCAAGGTTCTTTTTCATGATCGATATCCGCCGAGTCTTCACCCAGGTCGAGCACATCCACCACGAGTTCGGGCCGCGTGCCCAGACGCCGCTGGTGCGTGGTGCCATCGCCGCCGTGCTGACCAATCCCTTCGCGGGCCGCTACGAGCCCGACATCCTGCCGATGATGAGCCTGCTCGATCCGGTGGGCCTCGAGATGGCGCACAAGCTGCACGCCGCGATGGACGTGCCGCTCGAGCAACTCGCCACCTACGGCAAGGGCGCCATCGTCGGCGCCGCGGGCGAGCTCGAGCATGGCGCGCTGTGGCACGTGCCCGGCGGCTACGCGATGCGCGAGCTGCTCGGCTGGAAGGGCGACCGCGTCGCCTATGCCAAGGGCACCGTCGACGAGAAGAAGACCGGCCAGCCCGGCAATGCGCTGTCGATCGTGCCGTCGACCAAGAAGGTCGGCGCGCCCGGCACCACGCTCGACGTGCCGCTGACCAACATCAACGCCAGCTACGTGCGCGGCCAGTTCGACGCGATCGAAGTGCGCGTGCCCGGCGCGCCCGCGGCCGACGAGATCGTGTTCATCCTCGCGATGAGCACCGGCTACCGCGTGCATGCGCGCGTCGGCGGCCTGCTCGCCGAGAACATCGCCAAGTGGGACGGCCTGAGATGAGCCCCCCGGCTTTTCACTCCGCTTCGCTGCGTGTAACTCCACCCCCCGAGGGGGAGGCGCGGACCGCCTTGGGGCGGCCCGGCGGCGGCCGCAGCCACGCGCAAGCAACGACCTCATCGCATTGAACAAGGAAGCCAGAGACATGACCGCCAACATCCGCAAGCTCGTCGTCCAGGTCGACGAAACCCGCAAGGAAATGGGCCGCGACATCGCGCCGCCCACGCGCCGTGCCGTCGCCATCGCCGTGATCGCCAACCCCTACGCGGGCCGCTACAGCGAGAACCTCGACGAGCTGATCGCGATCGGCGAGGAACTCGGCGCGCTGCTGGGCCAGAAGGCCGTGAAGGCGCTGGGCATCGAGCCCGGCCAGGCGCAGAGCTACGGCAAGGCCGCGATCGTCGGCGAAGGCGGCGAGCTCGAGCATGCGGCCGCGATCCTGCATCCCAAGCTCGGCGCGCCGCTGCGCGTGGCGGTCGAGAAGGGCGCGGCGCTCGTGCCCTCGGCCAAGAAGCTCGGCACCCTCGGCACCGCCATCGACGTGCCGCTGGGCCACAAGGACGCGGCCTTCGTGCGCAGCCATTTCGACGCCATCGAGGCCCGCGTCTCCGACGCCCCGCGCGCCGGCGAGATCGTGGTGGCCGTGGCGGTCACCGACAGTGGCCGCCCACTGCCGCGCATCGGCGGCCTGCAGGCCGGCGAGATCAAGGGCGAAGACGGCCTGCGCTGAGGCGACACTCCACCTTTCCACCGATTTCCTCCGTTCCTTTCCCGTTTTTCTCGAACCCCACCAGGAGCTTCCCGATGATCCCCTTGCGCCATGTTTTCAGCGCGGCTTCCGTCCTGACCCTGACCTGCGCCCTCGTTCCCGCGCACGCCCAGGGCGTGATCAAGATCGGCGAGATCAACAGCTACAAGGCGCAGCCGGCCTTCCTCGAGCCCTACAAGAAGGGCATGGAACTCGCGGTCGACGAGATCAACGCCAAGGGCGGGGTCAACGGCCGGAAGATCGAACTGATCAGCCGCGACGACAACGCCAACCCCGGCGACGCCGTGCGCGTGGCCGAGGAGTTGATCTCGCGCGAGAAGGTCGACGTGCTCGCGGGCGCCTTCCTCTCGAACACCGGCCTGGCGCTGACCGACTTCGCGAAGCAGAAGAAGTTCTTCTATCTCGCCGCCGAGCCGCTGACCGACAAGATCGTCTGGAGCAACGGCAACCGCTACACCTACCGCCTGCGTCCCTCGACCTACATGCAGGTCGCGATGCTGGTGCCCGAGGCCGCCAAGCTCAAGAAGAAGCGCTGGGCCATCGTCTACCCCAACTACGAGTACGGCCAGTCCTCGGTCGCGACCTTCAAGACCCTGCTGAAGGCCGCGCAGCCCGACGTGGAGTTCGTCGCCGAGCAGGCGCCGCCGCTGGGCAAGGTCGATTCGGGCAGCGTGGTGCAGGCGCTCGCCGATGCCAAGCCCGACGCGATCTTCAACGTGCTGTTCGGCGCCGACCTCTCGAAGTTCGTGCGCGAGGGCAACACCCGCGGCCTGTTCAAGGACCGTGAAGTGGTCAGCGTGCTGACCGGCGAACCCGAGTACCTCGATCCGCTGAAGGACGAGGCGCCCAACGGCTGGATCGTGACCGGCTATCCGTGGAGCGGCATCAAGACGCCCGAGCACAAGGCCTTCCTCGATGCCTACCAGGCCAAGTTCAAGGACTACCCGCGCCTGGGCTCGGTGGTCGGCTACAGCGCCATCCACTCGATCGCAGCCGGCATCCAGAAGGCCGGCAGCACCGACACCGAGAAGCTGGTCGCGGCCTTCAAGGGCCTGCAGCTCGACAGCCCCTTCGGCAAGATCAGCTACCGCGCGCAGGACAACCAGTCGACCATGGGCGCCTACGTGGGCAAGACGAAGAACGACGGCGGCAAGGGCGTGATGGTGGACTACGTCTACCTCGACGGCGCCAAGTTCCAGCCGAGCGACGACGAAGTCAAGAAGATGCGCCCCGCCGACTGATGCCGCTGCGCGCGGACCGCGGGCATTGCCCGAACGGTCCGCGCGTGCACGGCATGGGCAGCAGGTGGCACCACCACCGCGTCAGCCATGCGCCTCGGGCGCCTGGCGGGGGCGGGAGTTTCCAGTTCCTCGGGATCCTTGAATGAGCTTTTCAGGCTTCGTTGTTCAGTTGCTCAACGGGTTGGCCGGCGCCTCGTCGCTGTTCTTCGTGGCGGCCGGCCTCTCGTTGATCTTCGGCGTGACGCGCATCGTCAATTTCGCCCATGGATCCTTCTTCATGGTCGGCATCTACCTCGCGTACACGCTGGTCGACAAGCTCGGCGCGAGCCTGGGCTTCTGGCCCGCGCTGCTGATCGCGGCGGTCGCGGTCGGCGTGCTCGGCGCGCTGATCGAGGTGCTGCTGCTGCGCCGCATCTACAAGGCGCCCGAGCTGTTCCAGCTGCTCGCCACCTTCGCGCTGGTGCTCGTCATCAAGGACGCGGTGCTGTGGCTCTGGGGCCCCGACGAGCTGCTGGGCCCGCGCGCGCCCGGCCTCAAGGGCTCGGTCGAGATCCTCGGGCGCCAGTTCCCCTCGTACGACCTGTTCCTGATCGTGGTCGGCCCGGTGGTGCTGGGCCTGGTCTGGCTGCTGCTCACGCGCACGCGCTTCGGCACGCTGGTGCGCGCCGCCACGCAGGACCGCGAGATGGTCAGCGCGCTGGGCGTCAACCAGGCGTGGCTCTTCACCGCGGTGTTCGCGCTCGGCGCGCTGCTCGCGGGACTGGGCGGCGCGCTGCAGCTGCCGCGCGAGCCCGCCACGCTCGAGATGGACCTCAACACCATCGGCGCCGCCTTCGTGGTGGTGGTGGTCGGCGGCATGGGCTCGCTGCCCGGCGCCTACGTGGCCGCGCTCTTGATCGCCGAGATCAAGGCCGTGTGCATCTGGCTCGGCGTGGTTCAGATCTTCGGCATCGACGTGTCCTTCTCCAAGCTCACGCTGATGGTCGACTTCCTCGTGATGGCGGCCGTGCTGGTGTGGCGCCCGTGGGGCCTGTTCGGCCGCGCGCAGGCACCGAGCCGCTACGTCGGCATGCAGGAGGAACCGCTGCGCCGCGCCGGCAACCTCTACCTGGCCGGCGCCGCGGTGCTCGCGCTGGTGCTCGCCGCGCTGCCGGTGCTGACGGCCGGTTCGCCCTACACGCTGGTGCTGATGATCGACCTGCTGATCGCGGCCCTGTTCGCCGCCAGCCTGCACTTCATCATGGGCCCGGCCGGCATGCACTCGTTCGGCCATGCGGCCTACTTCGGCCTCGGGGCCTACGGGGCCGCGCTGCTCGCGCGCTCGCTGGGCCTGCCGATGGAGCTCACGCTGGTGGTCGCGCCGCTGGTGGCCGCGCTCGGCGCCTTCGTCTACGGCTGGTTCGCGGTGCGGCTGTCGGGCGTGTACCTCGCGATGCTCACCCTGGCCTTCGCGCAGATCACCTGGGCCATCACCTACCAGTGGGACAGCTTCACGGGCGGCAGCAACGGCCTCACGGGCGTCTGGCCCTCGGCCTGGCTGTCGGACAAGCGCGCCTACTACTGGCTCACGCTGGTGCTGGTGTCGGCCGGTGTCTGGTGGCTGCGCCGCGTGCTGTATTCGCCCTTCGGCTACACCCTGCGCGCGGGCCGCGACTCGGTGCTGCGCGCCGACGCCATCGGCATCGACGTCAAGCGCATGCAGTGGGCCGCCTTCGTCATCGCGGGCGCGGTAGCGGGCCTGGCCGGCGCGCTGTTCGCGTTCTCCAAGGGCAGCATCTCGCCCGAGACGCTGTCGGTCGGCAAGTCGGTCGACGGCCTCGTGATGGTGCTGCTCGGCGGCATCCAGACGCTCGCGGGCCCGGTGGTCGGCGCCGTCACCTTCACCTGGCTGCACGACACCGTGGCGCGCAACACCGACTACTGGCGCGCGATGCTCGGCGCCATCATCCTGATCCTGGTGCTGCTGTTCCCGCAGGGCATCGCCGGATCGATCAAGCAGCTCGTGGAGCGCCTGCGCGCGCCCAAGGAAGAGAAGGCCGCCGATGCCAAGCTCGAGGAGGTGAAGGCATGAGCCTGCTCAAGGTCAACAACCTCGGCAAGTCCTTCGGCGGCGTCAAGGCCGTCGACGGCATCAGCTTCGAGCTGCCCCCGGGCGAATTGCTCGCGCTGATCGGCCCCAACGGCGCCGGCAAGTCCACCACCTTCAACATGGTCAACGGCCAGCTCAAGGCCGACCAGGGTTCCATCACGCTCGACGGCCAGGAACTCGTGGGCCGCAAGCCGCGCGAGATCTGGCGCATGGGCGTGGGCCGCACCTTCCAGATCGCCGAGACCTTCGCCTCGCTCACCGTGGTCGAGAACGTGCAGATGGCGCTGCTCTCGCACGACCGCAAGCTGTTCTCGATGTGGCGCCGCGCCGCCGAGCACCAGCGCGACGAGGCGCTGGCGCTGCTCGACCAGGTCGGCATGAAGTCGCAGGCCGACCGGCCCTGTAGCGTGCTGGCCTACGGCGACGTCAAGCGCGTCGAGCTCGCGATCGCGATGGCCAACAGCCCCAAGCTGCTGCTGATGGACGAGCCCACGGCCGGCATGGCGCCGAAGGAACGCAACTCGCTGATGGCGCTGACCAAGCAGTTGGTCATCGACCGCGGCATGGCCGTGCTGTTCACCGAGCACAGCATGGACGTGGTGTTCGCCTATGCCGACCGCATGATCGTGCTGGCGCGCGGCCGTCTCATCGCGCAGGGCAAGCCGCTCGAGATCCGCGACCACCCGAAGGTGCAGGAGGTGTACTTCGGCAGCGGCAAGACCTTCGAGAAGAAGGCGGCGGAGGTCGAATGAATACGGGAACCGGACGCAGAGGACGCGAAGATTTCGCGAAGGACGCGAAAAAGACCTTCAAAGGTTTTCCGGATTCCTTTCGCGAATTTTGCGAAATCTTCGCGTCCTCTGCGTCCGGCAGTCCGATCCCGATTTCAAACCCATGAACACCCAGCAATCCCTTCTTGAAGCCAAGGCCCTCTGCGCCTGGTACGGCGCCGCCCAGATCCTCTACGACGTCGACCTCGAGGTGCGGCGCGGCGAGGTGGTCGCGCTCATGGGCCGCAACGGCGCCGGCAAGTCGACCACGCTCAAGGCGCTGATCGGCATGCTCGGCAAGCGCCGCGGCGCGGTGCGCTTCCTGGGCCACGACATCTCGAAGAGCGAGCCGCACCACGCGGCGCGCCTGGGCCTGGGCTTCGTGCCCGAGGACCGGCGCGTGTTCACCGACCTCACGGTGATGGAGAACCTCGAGGTCGGCAAGCAGGCCGCGCGCCGCTGGGCCGACGGCAGCGAGGCGCCGCTGTGGACGCCCGAGCGGCTGTTCAAGCTGTTCCCCAACCTCGGCGAGATGCCCCACCGTCCCGGCGGCCGCATGAGCGGCGGCGAGCAGCAGATGCTGACCGTGGCGCGCACGCTGATGGGCAACCCCTACCTGGTGCTGCTCGACGAACCGTCCGAAGGTGTGGCGCCGGTCATCGTCGAGCAGATGGCGAACATGATCCTCGAGCTCAAGGCGCAGGGCGTGAGCATCCTGCTGTCGGAGCAGAACATGCACTTCGCGGAGCTGGTCTCCGACCGTGCCTACGTGCTCGAGAAGGGCCAGATCCGCTACCACGCCACCATGGCCGAGCTCGCGGCCAACGAGGAAGTGCGGCGCGCGTACCTGAGCGTCTAGTTGTCAGTTGTATGAGTCGGATGCGTCTTCGGGCGCATTCCTTGCAGGGTTTCGTTTCCATCAACGCAAGCACGGAGCACAGACCATGAACGACACGCACCGCAGACGCTTCCTCCAATCCACGGCCGCCCTCGGCCTGCTCGGCGCCTCGGGCGCGCTCTTCGCCGCCGGCGCGAAGATCAAGCCCGGCGACAAGGCCGTGCTGATCGTGGTCGACGTGCAGAACTGCTTCATCGACGGCGGCACGCTGCCGGTCAAGGGCGGCGCCGACGTGGTGCCGGTCATCAACCAGCTGGCGGCCTCGTTCCAGAACATCGTGGTCACGCAGGACTGGCACACCCAGGGCCATGCCTCGTTCGCGAGCGCGCACGCGGGCCAGAAGCCCTTCAGCAGCATCAAGCTGAACTACGGCAACCAGGTGCTGTGGCCCGACCACTGCGTGCAGGGCACCGACGACGCGGCGCTGCACAAGGACCTCAAGCTGCCGACCGCGCAGCTGATCATCCGCAAGGGCTTCCATGCCGACGTCGACAGCTACTCGGCCTTCGAGGAGGCCGACCGCAAGACCTCGACCGGCCTCGCCGGCTACCTCAAGGCGCGCGGCATCAAGACCGTGTTCGTGACCGGGCTGGCGACCGACTTCTGCGTCGCCTGGACCGCGCTCGATGCACGCAAGGCCGGCTTCGATGCCTACGTGATCGAGGACGCCACGCGCGCCATCGACCTCAACGGCTCGCTGGCCGCGGCCTGGAAGCAGATGAGCGCCAAGGGCGTGAAGCGCATCCAGTCGGCCGACATCCAGGGCGCCTGAGAAGCCCGGCGATGCGCGGCCCCCGCCGCGCATCGACACACCACAACTGCGAGACAAGACGACCCCATGACGATTTCCCTCTCCAGGCGTTCCCTGGTGGCCGGCGGCGCGGCCCTCGCGCTCGGCCCCGGCCTGCTGGCGGCCGCGCGCGCCGACAACGGCGTCAGCGACGGCGCCATCCGCATCGGCCAGTCGGCCGTCTTCAGCGGCCCGGCCAAGGACTTCGGCATCGACTACCGCGCGGGCATCAAGCTGCACTTCGACCGCGTCAACAAGGGCGGCGGCATCAACGGGCGCCGGCTCGAGCTGGTGAGCTACGACGACGTCTACGAGCCCGCGAAGACCGCGCTCAACACCGCGAAGCTGATCGACGAGGACAAGGTGTTCGCGCTCACGGGCTACGTCGCCACCGGCAACCTCGCGGCCGCGATGCCGCTGGCCGAGAAGGCGGGCGTGCCGATGTTCGCGCCGCTGGTGGGCACCACCTCGTTCCGCACGAAGACCAACCGGCTGCTGTTCCACGTGCGCGCGGGCTACGACCTCGAGCTGCGCAAGATCATCAGCCACCTGTCGACCATCGGCATCCAGTCGATCGCGGTGGTGCACCAGGACAGCGCCTTCGGCAAGTCGAACCTCGCCACCTGCGAGGAACTCGCGGCCGACTACAAGGTGAAGGTGGTCAAGACCTTCCCGCTGGCGATCGCCGCCGAGGACGCGAAGCCGGTGGTCGCGGGCCTCGCCGAGGCGAAGCCCGGCGCGGTCGTGATGATCATGGCCGGGCGCCAGGTCGAGGTCTTCATGCGCGACTACCGCGCGAGCGCGGGCGGCGCGCCGCTGTACACGCTGTCGGTCGGCATCACCGACGCGGCCGGCTCGGCGCAGCGGCTCGAGGGAAAGCTCGCGGGCCTGGTCACGGCCAGCATCGTGCCGCCGCCGCAGGCCGTGCGCGTGCCCATCGTGGCCGACTACCAGCGTGACCGCGCCGAGTTCGGCGAGAAGATCGACAGCTACACCGCGCTCGAGGGCTACATCGTCGCGCGCGTGATGGCCGAGGGCCTGCGCCGCGGCGGCAAGGCGCTCACGCGCGAGAGCTTCGTCGCGGGCCTCGAGAGCATCGGCAGCACGCGCTTCGGCGACTTCCCGATCGAGTACGGGCCGAAGAACCACAACGGCTCGAATTTCGTGGACCTGGAGATGTACACCCGTGACGGCCAGCTGCGGCGCTGAGGGCCGTGCCGAACCGCTGCAGCTGAGGGTCAACGGCCGCTCGCAGGCGCTCGCGGTGCCGCGCGAGGCCTCGCTGCTGCAGGTGCTGCGCAACGACCTCGGGCTCAACGGACCCAAGTACGGCTGCGGCCTCGGCCAGTGCGGCGCCTGCACGGTGCATGTCGACGGCATGGCCGCGCGCGCCTGCGTGATTCCCGCGCACGGCGTGGCGGGCCGCTCCATCACCACGCTCGAGGGCCTGGGCACGCGCGGCGACTGGCACCCGGTGCAGGCCGCCTTCGAGGAGGCGCAGGCCGCGCAGTGCGGCTACTGCCTCAACGGCATGGTGATGCAGGTGGCGGCATTGCTGGCGCGCGAGCCGGGCGCCAGCGAGGCGCGCATCCGCAGCGAGCTCTCGGGCAACCTGTGCCGCTGCGGCACGCACATCGAGATCCTCGACGCGGCGCAGCGCGCGGCGCGCCGGCTGCGGACGACGCAGCCATGACACGGCGCGCCGACCTGCCGCGCACGCGCGCGGAGTTCCTCGCCGCCGAAGGCGTGCTGCTGGTGGTGCGCGAGACCCCGCCGGCACCGCCGCCGGCCAGGGGCCAGCCGGCCTTCATCGCGGGCAATCCCGCCGAGGGCGACGAGGTGCTGCTCGCGGTGTGGGACGACGGCAGCGCCTCGGCGCTCAACGGCCACGTCGACCTCGGCACCGGCATCCAGACCGCGCTGGGCCAGATCGTGGCCGAGGAGCTCGAGCTCGGCATGCCCTGCGTGCGCGTGATGCTCGGCGACACCGCGCGCGCGCCCAACCAGGGCGCGACCATCGCGAGCGCCTCGATCCAGATCCATGCGCAGCCGCTGCGCCTCGCGGCCGCGCAGGCGCGCGCCTGGCTCATCGCGCGCGCGGCCGAGCGCCTGGGCGTGGCGCCCGAGGCGCTGCAGGCGCGCAATGGCGTCGTGCGCGTGGCCGAGGCGCCCGACCGGCACCTGAGCTATGCCGAACTGGTGGCGGGCCAGCGCACCGTGCTCAGGCTCGATGCCAAGGCGCAGCCCAAGGACCCGGCCGACTACCGCGTGGTCGGCACGCGGCAGGCGCGCGTCGACATCCCGGCCAAGCTCGCGGGCGAGCTGGTCTTCGTGCACGACATGCGCGTGCCCGGCATGCTGCACGGCCGCGTGGTGCGCCCGCCCTACGCGGGTGCCGATCACGGCGACTTCATCGGCAACACGCTGGAGTCGGTCGACGAATCGTCGATCGCCCACATCCCCGGCATCCGCGCGGTGGTGGTGATCCGCGACTTCGTCGGCATCGTGGCCGAGCGCGAGGAGCATGCCGAGCAGGCGCTGCGCGAACTGCGCGTGCGCTGGAAGCCCTGGCCCGGCATGCCCGGCCTCGACGACCTCGCGCAGGCGCTGCGCGACAACCCCTCGACGCAGCGCCTGCTGGTCGACGAGGGCGACGTCGACGGCGCGATCGCGCGCGCCACGCATCCGATGCCGCGCACCTATGTCTGGCCCTACCAGATGCATGCCTCGATCGGGCCCTCGTGCGCGCTCGCCGAATGGCAGCCCGAGGACGGCAGCGGCATGCAACTGCGCTGCTGGGCCGGCACGCAGAACCCGCACGTGCTGCGCGCCGATCTCGCGAAGCTGCTCGGCGTGCAGGACCTGCAGGTCGACGTGGTGCGCATGGAGGCCGCGGGCTGCTATGGCCGCAACGGCGCCGACGACGTGGCGGCCGATGCCGCGCTGCTCGCGCGCGCGGTGGGCGCGCCGGTGCGCGTGCAGCTCACGCGCGAGCAGGAGCATGCATGGGAGCCCAAGGGCGCCGCGCAACTGATGGAGATCGATGGCGGCCTCGCGGCCGACGGCAGCGTCGCGGCCTACGACTTCCAGACCTCCTATCCGTCGAACGGCGCGCCCACGCTCGCGCTGCTGCTCACGCGCACCCTCGAGCCGGTGGCGCAGGCCTACGAGATGGGCGACCGCACCGCGCGCCCGCCCTACGGCTACGACAACCTGCGCGTGAAGGTCAACGACATGGCGCCTATCGTGCGCGCCTCGTGGCTGCGCGGCGTGTCGGCGCTGCCGAGCTCGTTCGCGCACGAGTCGTACATCGACGAGCTCGCGACCGCGGCGGGCGTCGACCCGGTGCAGTTCCGGCTGCGCCACCTCGACGATCCGCGCGCGGTCGAGCTGGTGCAGGCCACCGCGCAGAAGGCCGGCTGGCGGCTGCGCACCGGCCCGCAGGAGAACGCCGAGGGCGGGCTCGGGCCCGGCGGCGACATCCTGTTCGGCCAGGGCTTCGCCTATGCGCGCTACGTGCACAGCAAGTGGCCGGGCTTCGGCGCCGCCTGGGCCGCCTGGGTGGCCGACGTCGAGGTCAACCGCCGGACCGGCGAGGTGCATGTGCGCCGCGTGGTGGTGGGGCACGACGCGGGCCTGCTGGTCAATCCCGCGGGCGTCGAGCACCAGGTGCACGGCAACGTGATCCAGACAACGAGCCGCGCGCTCAAGGAGCAGGTGCAGTTCGCGCCGCAGTCCGGACCGGCCGAGGGCGGCGAACGCCTGCCCGGCGTGCTGCCCTCGGGCGTGGTCGCGAGCCGCGAATGGGGCAGCTACCCGATCATCAACTTCCGCGAAGTGCCGGTGATCGAGGTGATGCACATGCCGCGTCCCGGCGAGCCTTCGCTGGGCGCGGGCGAGTCCTCGTCGGTGCCGGGCACGGCGGCGATCGCGAACGCGATCTTCGATGCGACGGGCGTGCGCTTCAGGGCGCCGCCGTTCACGCCGGAGACGGTGCTGGCGGAGTTGAATCGCGGGCTGTTGCCTTCTCCTGCGGGGGACGGTGGGGCGGGGGGGGCGCAGCGGGGCGATGGCGAGGCCGCGGTGCCCCCATCCCGGCCTTCCCCCAGGGGGGGAAGGAGCAAGGCCGATGCGCCATGGCCGACGCGCAAGAGTCTGTGGGCCACGGGCGCCGCGCTCGTAGTCGGCGGCATCGGCGTCGTCGCGGGCCTGCTCGGCTGGCGCTCGGCGATCGCGCCGGTGTCGCTCACCGCGCCGGTCTACAGCGAGGCCACCATCGAGCGCGGCCGCGTGCTCGCGGCGCTCGGCGACTGCGCGGTCTGCCACACCGCGCCGGGCGGCGCGCCCAACGCCGGCGGCCGCGCGATGGACACGCCCTTCGGCACGCTCTACACCACCAACCTCACGCCCGATGCCGAGACCGGCCTCGGCCGCTGGTCCTTCAGCGCCTTCCAGCGCGCGATGCGCGAGGGCGTGTCGCGCGACGGCCATCACCTCTATCCGGCCTTCCCCTACACCGCCTTCGCGAAGACCAGCGACGACGACCTGCAGGCGCTCTATGCCTACTTCATGGCGATGCCCGCGGTGCGCGCCGAAACGCCGAAGTCCGAGCTCAAGTTCCCGTTCAGCCTGCGGCCGCTGATGGCCGGATGGAACGCGCTCTTCCACGATCCCGCGCCGCTGGCGCCCGTGGCCACGCAGAGCGCCGAGTGGAACCGCGGCGCCTACCTCGTCAACGGCCTCGGCCATTGCGGCGCCTGCCACACGCCGCGCAATGCGCTCGGCGCGGAGCAGGGCGGCAGCGCCTTCCTGTCGGGCGCGATGGTCGACGGCTGGGAGGCACCCTCGCTCACGGCGCGCTCGAAGTCCGCCATGCCCTGGGATGCCGATTCGCTCTACCGCTACCTGCGCGACGGCCACTCGCCGCGCCACGGCATCGCGGGCGGCCCGATGGCCGAGGTGGTGCGCGAACTCGGCGCCGTGCCCGATGCCGATGTCCGCGCGATGGCGACCTACCTCGCCTCGTTCAACCCCGAGCCCCTGCCCGAGGCCGCCGCGCAGGCCGAGGCGCGGCGCATCGTCGACACCGCGGCGCGCACGCAGGGCCAGCTGCTCGGCCCCGCGCAGCGCATGTTCGACAGCGCCTGCGCCGCCTGCCACCACGACGGCGACGGTCCGACGCTGCTGGGCGTGAACACGCCGCTCGCGCTCAACGGCAACCTCGCGAGCGCGAAGCCCGACAACCTGCTGCGCACCATCCTCGATGGCGTGCGCCATCCCGCGACGCGCGACATCGGCTTCATGCCCGCCTTCCGCGACGCGCTCGACGACCGCCAGATCGCCGAGCTCGCGGGCTACATGCGCGCGCGCTTCGCGCCGCGGGAGCCCGCCTGGCCCGACCTGCAGGCCGAGGTCGCGCGCGTGCGCGCCGCGCCAGGGCACTGACAGCCGAATACGGGCAGCCGAACGCAGAAGGAAGACCCAAGGAGCGCAGAAGTCGCAGAAGAAGAAAGCCAATTTTTCTGGCTGTTCTTCCGCGACTTCTGCGCAACCTTCGCGACCTCTGCGTTCGGCTGTCCGCATTTCGCAAGCGCCTGCACGGCGCTACGATGCCCGCGCACTTCCACCAACAGAGACATCCACCGCCATGCCACTCGATCTCCAGACCGCCACCAGCCTCCCGCAAGACGCCGACCAGGCCACCCTCGTGGGCCGTCTCTGGCAACCGGGCGTGGGCCCCGTGCTCGTGGCCGTGCAGGGCGATGGCCTGCACGATCTCTCGCGGCTCGCGCCCACGATGAGCGACCTGCTCGAGCTGCCGGAGCCGCCCGCCGATGCCGTGCGGCGCGTGCTGCGCGGCGGCCAGGCGCCGCGCATCGCGGCGCTGGCCGAGGTGCTCGCCAACAGCGACGGCGGCGCGCGCAACGAGGACCGGCCCTGGCTGCTCGCGCCCTGCGACCTGCAGGCCGTCAAGGCCAGCGGCGTGACCTTCGTCGCGAGCCTGCTCGAACGCGTGATCGAGGAACAGGCGCGCGGCGATGCATCGAAGGCCGAGGCCACGCGCGCGGCGCTCGGCGGCGTGCTCGGCGACAACCTCGCCGACATCGTGCCGGGCTCGCCCGAGGCGATGAAGGCCAAGGAGGTGCTGATCGCGCAGGGCGCGTGGTCGCAGTACCTCGAGGTCGGCATCGGGCCCGACGCGGAGATCTTCACCAAGGCGCCCGTGCTCTCGTCGGTGGGCACGGGGGCCGACATCGGCATCCATGCGGCCTCGGTGTGGAACAACCCCGAGCCCGAGGTCGTGCTCGCGGTCAACAGCCGCGGCGAGACGCTGGGCGCCGCGCTCGGCAACGACGTCAACCTGCGCGACTTCGAAGGCCGCAGCGCGCTGCTGCTCGGCAAGGCCAAGGACAACAACGCCTCGTGCGCCATCGGCCCGTTCATCCGCCTGTTCGATGCGCACTTCGGCATCGCGCAGGTGCGCCGCATCACGGTCGCGCTCGAGGTGCGCGGGCCCGAGGGCTTCGTGCTCGAGGGCTCGAGCTCGCTCGCGAAGATCAGCCGCGATCCGCTGGACCTCGTGGCGCAGGCCATCGGCATCCATCACGACTATCCCGATGGCCTGATGCTGTTCCTCGGCACGATGTTCGCGCCCACGCAGGACCGCCACGGCCCGAGCCAGGGCTTCACGCATTCGGTCGGCGACATGGTGCGCATCGCGGCGCCCGAACTCGGCGCGCTGGTCAACCGCGTCGCGCATGCCGACAAGGCCCCGCGCTGGACCTTCGGCATCGGCGCATTGATGCGCAACCTGGCCGCGCGCGGCCTCTTGCATTGAATCCTGTCATGGTGCGGTCATGCACCGTTAAGCCGTACTGTGTAACGATCTTGGAAGATGTACTTCTTTGTGATTCATAGACGGCACGATGACCTCAGATGTAGTTGACCGCCTCCTCGCTTCCACTCAAGATAACTAATGATTTGTTAATGTTTTGATTGGTTGAACGAGGGAGATCGGGTGTCGCAGGCAGAGATCGAGCTTTTGCAAAAGCCCGTCGAGGGCCCGCTTCCGTGCGGTGAGGATCTGGAATACGACGCCGATTTCATGGCGTTGCAGCAGGCAACGCTCGGCAAGCGCGAGCAGCAGTTCGGCAACACCATCATTCCGGCCGAGCCGCCCGACTGGACCAAGGTCGAGCGCATCGCCAAGCAGTTGTGCGAGCGCACGCGCGACCTGCGCGTGCTGGTGCCGCTCACGCTCGCGTGGACCGAGAGCCGCGGCCTGCCGGGTTATGTCGAAGGGCTGCAGCTGGTCGACGTGGTGCTGCAGACCTTCTGGGACGACGTGCATCCGCGCGTGGTCGACGGTGGCGACGAGGACCCGCTGCCGCGCATGAACGCACTGGCCGCGCTGGCCGAGAGCGAAGGCATCGGGCGCAGCGTGCGCGATGCGCGCCTGCTCGACGACGGCGGCGTGACGATGACCTTGCGGCAGGTCGAGGCCCTGCTCGATTCGAGCAAGGCCGACCAGATCGACTATCCGGGCGGTGTGGGCCGCCTGCGCGAGGCCGCGCGCCGTGCGCACGACCACGACGCCCCGCCGATCGTCGCGCTGCGCTCGGCGCTCGCGTTGCTGCAGCGCATCCGCGAGACCTGCGAGCGCGCGCTGGGCCAGAGTTGGGCGCCCGACTTCTCGCGTCTCGAGCGCTCGATGCGCACGGTGGCGCAGTTGCTGCCCGAGAAGGCATTGCAGAGCGCGCTCGAGGCGCCACAGACCGCGCACCAGAGCCCGTCGGCGAGCGATGCGGTGGCGCCGGCCGCGTCGCCCGTCGCGGCCGCGACCGTTGCAAGTGGCGGTCCCGGCCTACGCGCAATCGGTATCAACGATATTGAAATAACGAGCCGCGAAGATGTGCAGGTGTTGTTGGAAAAGGCTTGCCGGTATCTGGAGCGCGCGGAGCCCAGCCATCCCGCGCCCCTGCTGATACGCAGGGCGCAGAAGCTGCTGGCGCTCAACTTCTTCCAGATCATCGAGGAGCTCATGCCCGAGGGACTGCAGAAGCTGGAGAGCCTGGCGGGCCGGCCACCGGGGACCGACGCATCGCAGTAGGCGCCGGCGGCCGGCGCATGCGGTCCGCACGCATTCGATCGAAGAATCAAGAGGAAGCTTTATGGCAGACAACCGTGTCAGGAACAGTGGTCAGAAGTTCATCGCGCGCAACCGCGCGCCGCGCGTGCAGATCGAGTACGACGTCGAGATCTACGGCAGCGAACGCAAGATCCAGCTGCCCTTCGTGATGGGCGTGATCGCCGACCTCGCGGGCAAGCAGGTCGACCCGATGCCCGACCTCGCCGAGCGCGAGTTCATGGCGGTGGACATCGACAACTTCGACGACCGCATGAAGTCGATCAAGCCGCGCGTGGCCTTCCAGGTGCCCAACACGCTGACCGGCGACGGCCAGCTCAACGTCGACATCACCTTCGACAGCATGGACGACTTCTCGCCCGCGCGCATCGCGCGCCAGGTCGACGCGCTGCAGCAGCTGCTCGACGCGCGCACCGAGCTGTCGAACCTGCTGTCCTACATGGACGGCAAGAACGGCGCCGAGCAGCTCATCGCACAGGCGCTGCAGAACCCGGCGCTGCTGAAGTCGCTGGCCACCAGCCCGAACCCCGCGGTGGCCAGTGCCATCGACGCGGCCGCGGAGAAGCCGGCGGGCACGCCGGGCAGTGCCGAGTAAGCGCGAGCCGATCACGTCGACAGGATCATCACCATGAGTACCGTGCAAAAACAATCCGCGCGCGCGCAGCAGACCGTCGAGGCGCTCGAGCCGAACGAGTTCTCCGATCTGCTCCAGCGCGAGTTCAAGCCCAAGACCGACCAGGCGCGCGAGGCGGTGCAGAACGCCGTCAAGACGCTGGCGGTGCAGGCGCTCGAGAGCTCCGTCACCATCTCCAACGATGCCTACCGCACGGTGCAGGCCATCATCACGGAGATCGACCGCAAGCTCTCCGAGCAGATCAACCAGATCCTGCACCACGAGGATTTCCAGCAGCTCGAGGGTGCCTGGCGCGGCCTGCACTACCTCGTGAACAACACCGAGACCGACGAGCAGCTCAAGATCCGCGTGATGTGCGCCTCCAAGCGCGAAGTCGCGCGCTCGCTCAAGCGCCACAAGGGCATCGGCTGGGACCAGAGCCCGCTGTTCAAGAAGATCTACGAGGCCGAGTACGGCCAGTTCGGCGGCGAGCCCTTCGGCGCGCTGATCGGCGACTTCCATTTCGACCACAGCCCGCCCGACGTCGAGATGCTCGGCGAGATGGCCAAGATCGCCGCGGCCGCGCACTGCCCCTTCATCGCGGGCGCCTCGCCGACCGTGATGCAGATGGAATCGTGGCAGGAGCTGTCGAACCCGCGCGACCTGACGAAGATCTTCCACAACACCGAGCACACCGCGTGGCGCTCGCTGCGCGAGTCGGAGGATGCGCGCTACATCGGCCTGGCGATGCCGCGCTTCCTCGCGCGCCTGCCCTACGGCGCGCGCACCAACCCGGTCGACGAGTTCGAGTTCGAGGAGGAGACCGACTCGGCCGCGCACAACCGCTACACCTGGGCCAACTCGGCCTACGCGATGGGCGTGAACATCAACCGCTCGTTCAAGCAGTACGGCTGGTGCACCTCGATCCGCGGCGTGGAATCGGGCGGCGCGGTCGAGAACCTGCCCACGCACACCTTCCCGACCGACGACGGCGGCGTGGACATGAAGTGCCCGACCGAGATCGCGATCAGCGACCGGCGCGAGGCCGAGCTCGCGAAGAACGGCTTCATGCCGCTGGTGCACCGCAAGAACTCCGACTTCGCGGCCTTCATCGGCGCCCAGTCGCTGCAGCAGCCGGCCGAGTACTACGACGCCGACGCCACGGCCAACGCGAACCTGGCGGCACGCCTGCCCTACCTGTTCGCCTGCTGCCGCTTCGCGCATTACCTGAAGTGCATCGTCCGCGACAAGATCGGTTCGTTCCGCGAGCGCGAGGACATGGAGCGCTGGCTCAACGACTGGATCATGAACTACGTCGACGGCAGCCCCGGCACCTCGTCGCAGGACACCAAGGCGATGAAGCCGCTCGCGGCGGCCGAAGTCCAGGTGGAACCCATCGAGGACAACCCCGGCTACTACGCCGCCAAGTTTTTTCTCCGGCCGCATTACCAGCTCGAAGGGCTCACGGTGTCTTTGCGGCTGGTTTCGAAGCTGCCGTCCAACAAGAAGGACAGCAGCTAATTCAACAGTGCCTCGATGGGGCACGCACAACTCCGGGGGTTAATGATGGCAGTAGACATGTTCATGCGCGTCGAAGGCGCGAACGGCGAATCCAAGGACTCGAACCACAAGGACTGGACGGATATCAAGTCGTTCGCATGGGGTGCGACGCAGCCTGGCAACATGGTGAGCGGCGGTGGCGGCGGCGTGGGCAAGGCCAGCTTCAACGACCTGCAGGTGCTCGCGCGCATCGACAAGGCGGCACCGTCCGTCATGAAGAACTGCGCCAGCGGCAAGCACCTGAGCAAGGTCGAGGTCTCGGTCTGCAAGGCCGGTGGCGGTCAGATCGAATACACGCGCGTGACGCTCGAGGAAGTGCTGGTCACCTCGGTGCAGTACACGGCCGAGCAGGGCAGCGATGCGGTGTTCGTGCAGTACGCGTTCCAGGCCGCCAAGGTCAAGCAGCAGTACTGGGAACAGACCGACAAGGGCGGCAAGGGCGCCGAAACCCAGCTCGGCTGGAACATCAAGGAAAACAAGGAAGCCTGATCTTCCACGGGCCCGGCCGGGCTCGCGGGCGGCGCCTCGGTGCCGCGCGCGAGCCGGTCTCCGGCTGACGGTCCTGGGCCGCCAGCCGAAGGCCGAGCGGCGAAGGCGGTGCATGTCGCCGCCATCCCGCGGCACAGGCCACGGTCCCGCGCAGCGGGTGCCGGCAGGCCACGAGCGATATCCAACCACCGACCATGGCGGCGGCCCCGGCTTCATCAGGGCCGGGACCGCGCATTGGCGAAACGACAGAGGAAGCTGCTTCATGGGCGATGCGTTTGCAGGACTGGGCGAGCGCTCGGTGGCCGAGCACACTGAGGGGATACAGCGGCAGATCCGCGCCGATCCCCAGAACGCCAGCCTGCGCCTCGCGCTGTGCCACTTCCTCGCGCTGCGCGGCGAGTGGCAGCGCGCCGAGGACCAGCTCAAGGCGGCCGTCAAGTTCGACCCCTCGTTCACGCCCGCGAGCGCCACCTGCTCGATGGCGCTGGCCGGCGAGCGCCAGCGCAGCGCCTTCTGGGCCGGCGACGCGGCGCGCGCGCCCGCGGTGCTCGGCGAGGGCGCGGACTGGGTCGATGCGCTGATCGCGGCCGCCGCGCTGCCGGCCGACCGGGCCGACGAGGCCACGCGGCTGCGCGAGTCGGCGCGCGATGCCACGCCCGCGCTGCGCGGCCTGCTGCAGGCCGTGGACCGTTCGGGCGATGCGACGAGCGAAGTCGTCGATGGCGAGGCGCTCGAGCGCATCGACATCGACTGGCTCTGCGACGGCGACGCGCGCCTCGGTGCCGCGCTCGAGGTCATCACGCCCGCGGGCTATGGCTGGCTGCCGCTGCCCTCGGTGCGCCGCCTCAAGTTCCAGCGGCCGCAGCACCTGGTCGACCTGCTGTGGTCGCCGGTGCAGGTCGAGCTGGCCGATGGCCGCGCCCTGGCCGTGCTGGTGCCGGTGCGCTACGCGGGCGAGCTCGCCACGCTCGAGGACGGCCTCGCGCTCGCGCGCCGCACCGACTGGCTGCCGCTGCCCGGCGAGGCCGCGTTCGCGGGCGCGGGCCAGCGCACCTTGATCAGCGACGCGGGCGACCACGCGCTGCTCGAACTGCGCACCATCGAGTTCGCGGCCGGGGAGGCCGCCTGATGGCCACGGCCGGCGCCTCCGCCTGGTCGGGCCTCGATGCCGAGGGCGAGCAGGAGAGCGTCGCGCGCGACCGGCTGCAGCCGGTGCTGCTCGACCGCCTCACCGACAAGCAGCCGAGCAACCGCCAGGAGCGCGCGGGCGCCTTCCTGATGAGCGGCAAGCTGCTGCGCGACTCGGTGCTGCGCGACCTGCAGTGGCTCTTGAACACCACCAACTTCGGCACCGCGCATTCGATCCAGAACATGCCGCGCGCGCGCCGCTCGGTCGTCAACTACGGCGTGCGCGGCTGGGCCGGCGGACGCATGTCGGAGGTCGACTTCGCCGACGTCGAGGCCGCGATCCGCACCGCCATCATCGACTTCGAGCCGCGCATCATGAAGGACAGCATCGACGTGCGCTGCGTGACCGACGCCACCGAGCTCGAGCACCACAACCTGCTGGCGCTCGAGATCCGCGGCACCCTGTGGTCGGTGCCCTATCCGATCGAGTTCATCCTGCGCTCCGAGCTCGATCTGGAGAGCGGCCACATGATGCTGCGCCCAACCGGAGGCCTCTGATGGACGCGCGGCTGCTCGATTACTACAACCGCGAACTCACCTACATGCACGAGCTCGGTGCCGAGTTCGCGCAGCGCTATCCGAAGATCGCGGGCCGCCTGGGCATGCGCGGCATCGAGGTCAGCGACCCTTATGTCGAGCGGCTGCTCGAGGGCTTCAGCTTCCTCACGGCGCGCATCCAGCTCAAGATGGACGCCGAGTTCCCGCGCTTCTCGCAGCGGCTGCTCGAGGTGGTCTATCCGAATTTCCTCGCGCCGCTGCCCGCCATGGGCGTGGTGCAGATCGACGGCAACCTCAACGAGGGTTCGCTGAAGGCCGGTTACGAGCTGCCGCGCCACACGATCCTGCGCGGGCGCATGATCAAGGGCGAGCAGACGGCCTGCGAGTTCCGCACCGGCCACGCGGTCACGCTGTGGCCGATCCGCATCGCCGAGGCCAGCCTGGGGCCGGTGCCGGCCGAGATCCTGCATGCGCTGCCGATCGTCGCGCGGCAGGCCAGGAGCGCGATCACGATCAAGCTCGAGGCCGTGGGCGGCGCGCGCTTCGCCGAGATGCCGCTGGAGCGGCTCGAGTTCTTCCTCTCGGGCGCCGAGCTGCATGCGCTGCGCGTGCTCGAGCTCGCGGTGCACCACTCGATCGGCACCGTCTGCCGCAGCGGCCCCGGCACCGCGGGGCAGGGCGCGCGCATCGTGCCGCTGGGCGAGGAGGCGATCCGCCACGAGGGCTTCGAGCCCGACCAGTCGCTCTTGCCCTACGACGCGCGCTCGTTCCAGGGCTACCGGCTGCTGCACGAGTACTTCGCCTTCCCCGACCGCTACCTGTTCTTCAGCGTCAACAAGCTGCGGGCCGCGGCCGCGGCGATGAGCGGCAACACGATGGAGATCGTGATCCTGCTCGACCGCGCCGACGGCGACCTCGAGCGGCTGGTCGACGCGCGCCAGTTCTCGCTGTTCTGCACGCCGATCGTGAACCTGGTGCCGCGCCGCAGCGACCGCATCCCGGTGGGGCCGGGCCAGCACGAGCACCATGCGGTGATCGACCGCACGCGGCCGCGCGACTTCGAGATCTTCACCGTCGAGCGCGTGGTCGGCCACATGAGCAACGGCTCCGAGGAGCGCGAGTTCCGGCCTTTCCTCGGCTCCTTCGCCTCCGACGACGGCGACTTCGGCGCCTACTTCTCGGTGCGGCGCGAACCGCGGCTGGTGTCGGACCGCGCGCGCGCGCAGGGCACGCGCACCAGCTACACCGGCAGCGAGGTCTACGTCTCGCTGGTGGACCAGCACGACGCGCCCTTTCCGCACAGCCTGCGCCACATCACGCTCGATGCGCTGTGCACCAACCGCGACCTGCCGCTCTTGCTGCCCACGGGCCTGGAGTCGGACTTCACGCTGCGCGTGTCGGCGCCGGTGCGCGCGATCCGCATCCTGCGCGGTCCCTCGCGGCCCTACCCGGCGCTGGCCGAGGGCGCGCTGACCTGGCGCCTCATCAGCCACCTGGGCCTCAACTACCTGAGCCTCACCGACGTCGATGCCGAGCAAGGCGCGGCCGCGCTGCGCGAGATGCTCGACCTCTACGGCAACCTCGCCGATCCCTCGGTGCGCCGCCAGATCCAGGGCGTGCGCTCGATGAAGCTGGCGCCGGTGTTCCGCCGCCTGCCCGAGCCGGGCCCGATCGTCTTCGGCCGCGGCGTGGAGATCGCGCTGAAGCTCGACGAGACCGCGTTCTCGGGCGCGAGCCCGTACCTGTTCGGCGCCGTGCTCGAGCAGTTCTTCAGCCGCCACGTGTCGCTCAACGCCTTCACCGAGTTCGCGCTGTCCAGCCTGCAGCGCGGCGAGATCGCGCGCTGGCTGCCGCGCATCGGACGCCGGCCCGCCGTATGAACAGCACCACCGAGCTCCGCGAGGACACGGGCGCCGCGCAGCAGGCGCCGGCGGGCGACGCGGCGGACCGGGCGGTGGAGCACGAGACACGGGCCGAGGCGGCGCCGCCCGTGCGCGGCCTGCCGCAGGTCGACCCGGCGCTGTGGGCCGGCCTGGTCGAGCAGCCCTTCGAGCACGACCTCTTCATGCTGCTGCGCCGGCTCGACGCGCACGGCGACCATCCGCTGCTGGGCCGCGCGCCGCGCCCGCTCGACGAGCCGCTGCGCCTCGGCCAGGAGCCCTCGATGGCCTTCGCGCCCTCGAACGTCTCGGGCGTGGACGACAGCCGAGACGGCCCGCCGCAGATCTCGATCTACGGCTTCGGCCTGTTCGGCCCCAACGGCCCGCTGCCGTTGCACCTGACCGAGTACGCGCGCGAGCGCAAGCGGCACCACAACGACCACACGCTCAGCGCCTTCGCCGACCTGTTCCACCACCGGCTGATCCTGCTGTTCTACCGCGCCTGGGCCGATGCCCAGTCGGTCAACAGCCTCGACCGGCCCGACGGCCACCGCTTCGTCGAGTACGTCGCGAGCCTCATGAACATGGGGCAGCCCGGCCTCAAGGAACGCGACCGCATCGCCGACCATGCGCGCACCCACATGGCGGGCCACCTGGTGCGCCAGACGCGCAACCCCGAGGGCCTGATCCAGATCCTGCGCCTGTACTTCGACCTGCCGGTGCGTGTCGAGGAGTTCGTGAGCGACTGGGTGACCATCGACGAGCCGCAGGTCAGCCGCATCGGCCTGTTCGGGCGCAACCACCGGCTCGGCGCCGGTGCCACCATCGGCCTCGCCGTGCGCGACGCGCAGAGCAAGTTCCGCCTCGAGCTCGGGCCGCTGACGCTCGAGCAGTACCGCGCCTTCCTGCCCGGCAGCCAGCGGCTGCAGCAGGTGGTCGACTGGGTGCGCCAGTACGTCGGCATCGAATTCGCGTGGGAGCTGCGGCTCGTGCTGCGCAAGGAAGAGGCCGGCGGCATGCAGCTCAACGGCGGCCAGCGCCTGGGCTGGGGCAGCTGGCTCGGCACCCGCCTGTCCGACACCGACGCCGGCGACCTGGTGTTCGCGCCCGAGGCCCTGCATTCGCGTTCCGCAGCCACCGCTTCCCATACCTCCGCATCCTTCACCCAGGCCTCATGACCGACATCCGCCGCGTCTCGCTGTTCTCCAAGCTCAACCCGATGCTCTACAAGGCATTGGAGACCGCCACCGCCTTCGCCAAGCTGCGCGGCAATGCCTACGTCGAGCTCGTGCACTGGCTGCACCAGATCCTGCAGCTGCAGGACAGCGACCTGCTGCGCATCGTCAAGCGCGCCGGCCTCAACCTCGACGCGGTCGAGCAGGACCTGGTGCGCGCGCTCGACCGGCTGCCGCACGGCGCGACCTCGATCAGCGACATCTCCGAGCACGTCGACAGCGCGGTCGAGCGCGCCTGGGTCTATGCCAGCCTGCGTTTCGAGGCGACCTCGATCCGCGGCGCCTACCTGCTCGCGGGCATCGTCAAGACGCCGGGGCTGCGCCAGGTGCTCTCGGGCATCTCGCGCGAGTTCGACAAGCTGGTGCCCGACGTGCTGATCGCGCAACTGCCGGCCTGGACCGAAGGCTCGCCCGAGGACGACTACGACATCGCGCCCGAACCGGCGGCCGGCGCCGCGGCCGCCCAGGCCGGCGCCGCGCCGCAGGCCGCGGGCGGCTCGGCGCTGGCCAAGTACGCGAGCGATCTCACGGCCAAGGCGCGCGCGGGCGAGCTCGATCCGGTCTACGGCCGCGACGACGAGATCCGCCAGATCGTCGACATCCTGATGCGGCGGCGCCAGAACAATCCGCTGCTCACGGGCGAGGCCGGCGTCGGCAAGACCGCGGTGGTCGAGGGGCTGGCGCAGCGCCTGGCCGCGGGCGACGTGCCGCCCTCGCTGCGCGAGGTCTCGCTGTGGGTGCTCGATCCCACGCTGCTGCAGGCCGGCGCGGGCGTGAAGGGCGAGTTCGAGCAGCGGCTGCGGCAGGTGATCGACGAGGTCGAGAAGAGCCCCAAGCCCATCGTGCTGTTCGTCGACGAGGTCCACACGCTGGTGGGCGCGGGCGGCACCGCCGGCACCGGCGACGCCGCCAACCTGCTGAAGCCCGCGCTCGCGCGCGGCCGGCTGCGCACCATCGGCGCCACCACCTGGTCGGAGTACAAGAAGTACATCGAGAAGGACCCGGCGCTCACGCGGCGCTTCCAGACCATCCAGGTGCAGGAGCCGACCGAGGACAAGGCCGTGATCATGCTGCGCGGCATCTCGGCCGAGCTCGAGAAGCACCACGGCGTGCTGATCCTCGATGCCGCGCTCGAGGCCGCCGTGAGCCTGTCGCACCGCTACATCCCCGCGCGCCAGCTGCCCGACAAGGCCGTGAGCCTGCTCGACACCGCCTGCGCGCGCGTGGCGCTGAGCCAGCATGCGCTGCCGGCCGCGCTCGAGGACCTGCAGCGGCGCATCGAGGTGCTGGGCATCGAGTCGGGCATCGCGCAGCGCGAGGCCGCGATCGGCGTGGGCGAAGCGCAGCGCGTGCAGGACATCGCGGCGCAGATCGATGCCGCCCAGGCCGAACTCGCGACGCTCGAGCAAAGGCGCAGCGAGGAGAGCGAACTGGTCGAGCGCATCGTGGCGCTGCGCCGGCGGCTCTCGCCGGCGGCGGTGCCGGTGCAGGCCGAAGAGGTCGCCGAGGATGGCGAGGAAGAAGACAACACGGAGGCCGCACCGGCGCCCCCCGAGGCCGAACCCGAGGCCTCGCCCGAGCAGATGCGCGCCGAGCTCGACGCGGCGCAGCGCAAGCTGTCGCAACTGCAGGGCGAATCGCCGCTGATCCTGGCCGCGGTCGACGAGCAGGCGGTGGCCACGGTGGTGGCCGACTGGACCGGCATCCCGATCGGGCGCATGGTGCGCGACGATGCGCAGTCGGTGCTGCGGCTCGGCGAGATCCTGTCGCAGCGCGTGGTCGCGCAGACCGATGCGCTCGACACCATCGCGCGGCGCATCCGCACCGCGCGCGCGCGGCTGGACAACCCCAACAAGCCGGTCGGCGTGTTCCTGCTGTGCGGCCCCTCGGGCGTGGGCAAGACCGAGACCGCGCTCGCGCTGTCGGAGGCGCTGTACGGCGGCGAGCAGAACCTCGTCACCATCAACATGAGCGAGTTCCAGGAGTCGCACACCGTCTCCACGCTCAAGGGCGCGCCGCCCGGCTACGTGGGCTACGGCGAGGGCGGCGTGCTGACCGAGGCGGTGCGCCGCCGGCCCTACAGCGTGGTGCTGCTCGACGAGGTCGAGAAGGCGCACCCCGACGTGCACGAGATCTTCTTCCAGGTCTTCGACAAGGGCTGGATGGAGGACGGCGAGGGCCGCCACATCGACTTCCGCAACACCGTGATCATCATGACCTCGAACGTCGGCACCGACCTGGTCATGCAGCTGTGCGAGGACCCGGTGCTGCGGCCCGACCCCGAGCCGCTGGCGCAGGCACTGCGCGAGCCGCTGCTCAAGGTGTTCGCGCCCGCGCTGCTGGGGCGGCTGGTGGTGGTGCCCTACTACCCGCTGCATGCCGACGCGCTGCACCGCATCATCCGGCTGCAGCTCGACCGCGTGGCCGCGCGCCTGCAGGCCAACCACGGCATTACCTTGGGTTACACCGACAGCGCCGTGGAGCTTGTGGCGCGCCGGTGTACGGCCATAGAGTCGGGTGGACGGATGATCGATGCGATCCTCACGCACACCATCCTGCCGCGATTGAGCGAGGAAGTCATCGGCGCCACGGTCAGTGGGCGCAAGCTCGCGGGCGTCGAGCTCTCGGCGCAGGGCGACGACTTCCACTACGCGTTTACCGAAACCAGCTAAGCGAAGGGAGTCGCCATGGCCCGCGTTGTCACCGCCCACACACCGCTCGGTGAAGACCAGCTGCTGTTCCGCTCGATGCACGGTAGCGAGGGCCTGTCGCAGCTGTTCGAGTTCGAGGTCGACCTGCTGAGCCCGAACACCTCGGTCGACATGAAGGCCATGCTCGGCAAGCCGCTCACGCTCGAGATCAGGACGCTCACCGGCACACCGCGCTACCTCAACGGCCAGATCACGCGCTTCACGCTGGTCGGGCGCGACGCATCCTCGTCGCGCTACATGGTGTATCGCGCCTCGGTGCGCCCGTGGCTGTGGTATCTCACGCGCACCAGCGACTGCAAGATCTTCCAGAACAAGTCGGTGGTCGAGATCCTCGAGGAGGTGCTCGGCGAGTACGGCTTCGCGCTCGAGAAGAAGCTCACGGCCTCGTACCGGCAGTGGGACTACTGCGTGCAGTACCAGGAGACCGACTTCGCGTTCGTGAGCCGGCTCATGGAGCACGAGGGCATCTACTACTTCTTCAAGCACGAGAAGAACCAGCACACGCTGGTGCTGGCCGACGACATGAGCGCGCACGAGACGCTGCCCGAGTACCCGAGGATCAGCTATGTCTCGACCGACCGCGTGGGCGACCTGGGCCGCGAGGCCATCGACCAGTGGGAGGTGACCGAGGAGATCCGGCCCGGCACCTACGTGGTCGACGACTTCGACTTCAAGAAGCCCAAGGCCGACCTGCTCAACACGCGCAGCCAGCCGCGCGGCAACGACCACGGCCAGTACGAGATGTACGAATGGCTCGGCGGCTACAGCGATGCCGGCCAGGGCGAGCACTACGCGCGCATCCGGCTCGAGGAGGCGCAGGCCCAGGCCGAGCTCGACATCGGCCACGCCACCGTGCGCGGCATGGCGCCCGGCTACCGCTTCACGATGCAGAACGCACCGCGCGACGAGGACAACCGCGAGTACCTGATCGTCTCGGTGATCTACAGCCTGCGCGAGGGCGGTTATGCCTCGGGCAGCAACGAGGGCGACTACGGCTTCCAGTTCGGCGTGCAGCCGACCTCGTTCCCCTACCGCGCGCCGCGCGTGACGCGCATCCCGACCACCAACGGGCCGCAGACCGCCACCGTGGTGGGACCGGCCGGCGAGGACATCTGGATCGACAAGTACGGCCGCGTGAAGGTGCAGTTCCGCTGGGACCGCTACGGCCAGCGCAACGAGGACAGCTCGTGCTGGGTGCGCGTGTCGAGCGCCTGGGCCGGCTCGAACTTCGGCGCGGTCAACCATCCGCGCATCGGCCAGGAGGTGGTGGTCGACTTCATCGCCGGCTGCCCCGATCGGCCGCTGATCATCGGCCGCGTCTACAACGCCGACCAGATGCCGCCGCTGGAGCTGCCGGCCAAGGCCACGGTCAGCGGCTTCATCAGCCGCACCATCAAGGGCGACGGCGAGCTGGCCAACCACTTCGTGATCGACGACGACCCGAGCAACGAGTCGATCAAGATCCATGCGCAGAAGGACTTCGTCATCGAGGTCGAGAACGACGAGACGCACACGGTGGAGGGCAACCGCACCACCCACGTCCACAAGAACGACGAGCTGACGGTGGACCAGGCGCGCACCACCACGGTCAACGAAGGCCTCGACCACGCGATCTACAACTCGGGCTCCAAGCTCGAGGTGACGAAGAAGACCGAGCACTTCTTCAACAACAGCATCGAGATCACGACCAAGGAAGGCGCCAAGGAGACGGTCGAGACCGGGCGCTCCGAGGTGCACGTGATGGCCGGCCTGCGGCAGGAGACCTTCGACCAGGCGCTGCACGTGGACGTGAAGGAGGGCATGACCGAGCACGTCAAGACCGGCGACTCCAGGCTGGAGACCTGGAGCGGCAAGCGCTTCGAGAGCTACAAGACCGGGTGGGAGCGCGACGTCCTGAGCGGCGGCGGCAAGGACACGATCAAGGACGGCCTCACGGAGACGATCGCGACCGGCGACCACACGTCCACCGTCTCGGCCGGCGACTACAAGGGCTGGGCCAAGAACGTGTCGATCGAGGCCGAGGCCGACTTCAACGTCAAGGCCAAGAAGATCCTGCTGCACTCGACCGAGAAGCACACCAACAAGTACGACGGCAGCATCGAGACCGTGGCCGGCGGCAGCGCCACCACCAAGGCCACGAGCTACATCCGCTCGCAGGCGCCGCTGCTGTTCTCGATCGCCTTCGTGAACTCCTTCACCTACGCCTCGCTGTCGGAGACCTTCAACCTGGCGGCCACCAACATCGGCGGCGCGAGCTTCGACATCAAGGCCTACCGCTGGTCGAACCGCGCGCTGAACCAGAAGACCGAAACCAAGATCTCGATCGGCCCGATCTACGTGGACATCAAGATCCTGGTGCTGATCATGTGATGGCAGCGACCGCCGTGCCTCGCCGCCGTTCGATCCGGATCCTGGGCGCCGTGCTGGTGGCCGCGGGCGTGCTGCCGATGCTGATGCCGCTGGAGACCTTCTCGATGTGGCTGGCGCTGCCGTGCATCGCCGCGATCTTCGCGGGCTCGGCGCTGCTGTGCGGTGCCTGGGAACTGCTCGAGATCCGCCGGCGCGAGGCGCGCAGCCGCGGCTTCGACGCGCAGGCGCAAGGCGTGATCGTCGGCAGCGAGATCGGCGATACCTACAGCGACACCAGCCCGCTGATGAACCTCACCGTGCGCTTCGCCGACCGCGGCGGCATCGAGCGCCAGGTCGGCGTGCAGCAGGTGGTGATGCTCAACGAGCTGCCGCTCTACGCGGTGGGACGCCCGGTGCTCGTGCGCTTCGCCTCCGCCTCGCCCGCCACCGACCTGGTGATCTCGCCGCTCGCCGGGCCGGCCGGCTTTTCCTTCTGATCCCGCGCCGGCATCGCGCGCGGCCTTCCCTTCCGAAGCCGACCCTTGAAGATCGTCAAGCCCTTTCGCCTCAGCCTGCTCACCCGCCCCTACCGCTGGCGCTCGGCCAATCACCTGGGCATCGCCGTGCTGGCCTGCGCCAGCCTGGAGGCCGAGCCGCGGCTGCAGCCCGAACAGGAGCTCTGGCAGATGGCGGGCGAGGTGCTCGACCCCGGCAGCGTGCTCGACATGAGCATGCCCAAGGGCGAGGCCGAGGTGCTGGCCAGCGGCTTCGCCTACACCGCGCACCAGGAGGACAAGACGCGTTGCGCGGCGCGGCTGCGAGTGGGCACGGTCGATCGCTCGCTGGCCGTGTTCGGCGACCGCTTCTGGCTCGGCGGGCGCATCACCGAGCCGGCCGCTTTCGACCGGATGCCGCTCGACTGGCGCCATGCCTTCGGCGGCCCCGACGTGCCCGAGAACCCGCTGGGCCTGGGCACGGTCGACGAACTCGTCAACGGCGTGCAGACCTGCCGGCTGCCCAACGTCGAGGTGGTGGGGCAACAGATTCAGCGCCGCGGGCAGCGGCTGCGGCCGGCCTCGTTCTCGGGCTTGCTGCCCGATGCGCCGCAGCGCATGGCGCTGATCGGCACGCGCTACGACGACGCCTGGCTGCAGAACGGCTTCCCCGGTTTCGCCGACGACCTCGACTGGCGCTTCTTCAATGCCGCCGGTCCCGAGCAGCGCTTCGGCCAGCCGGCGCTGCCCGAGAGCGCGCCCTACGAGATCTGGAACATGCACCCGCACATCCCGGTGCTGCGCGGCCACCTGCCGCCGTGGCAGGCCGTGTGCCACCTCAACTTCGACAAGGAGGTCGGCGAGCTGCGCCGGGTCGAACTCGGACTCAGCACCGCCTGGTTCTTTCCCGACCGCGAGCGCGTGGTGCTGGTGTGGCACGGCTCGACGCCGATCCGCGAGGACGACGCGGCCGACGTGAAGCACATCATGCCGTCGCTCGAGCTGCCCGACGCGCCGCGCCCGCACGCGCACTACGCCGACGTGCTGCGCAAGCGCATCGATCCGGAGAAGAGCGCCTCCCACGTGCTGCGCGACAGCGACCTGGTGCCGCGCGCGCTGCTCGCGGAATGGACCGCGATGCGCATGCCCGACACCCTGGCCGAGCCCCTGCCGCGCAACCTGCAGGCCGGCATGCGCCGGCACTACGAGCAGCAGCGCGCCGAACTGCTCGCGCAGGGGCTGGATCCCGCCGACTACCTCGCGCCGCCGCCCGTGCCCGAGGTGCTGCCGGGCTTCGACGACCTGCCCGAGTACCTGGAGCGCGCCGAGGCGCAGGCGCAGCAGGCGCGCGAGCGGCTCGAGGGCGAGGTGGCGCGCGTCGAGGCCGAGCGCGCGGCGGCGCCCGCGGCACCGCTTCCGTCGGCCTTCGAGGAGGAGCAGGACGGCCAGGCCGACGAGGAGGCCGACCCGCCGGTGGAGACCGACCCGCTGAAGCTCCAGGGCCGCCTGTATTCGGCGCACCTGGCACCGGAGGCCTCGCGCGTGACCAGCTTCCGCGCCGCCAAGCTGCGGCGCCGGCTGGCCGCGGCCGCTCCCGAGGCGCGCCACTTCTCGAAGATGAACCTCAGCGGCGCCGACCTCTCGGGCATGGACCTGCGCGGCGCCGACTTCAGCCACGCGGTGCTGGCCGACGCGAACCTGCAGGGCGCGAACCTCGAGGGCTGCGATTTCTCCGAAGCCGTGCTCGCGCGCGCGCTGCTCACCGACACGCTGCTGGCGGGCAGCCGGCTCGACAAGGCCAACCTCGGCGGCGCGCACCTGCAAGGCTGCGACCTCTCGTCGGCGAGCCTGCGCGAGACCCTGTGCCACGGCACGCGCTTCACGGGCTGCAACCTGCGCGGCGCGCTGCTCGACCAGACCCAGCTGCACGAGACCGAGATGGCCGGGTGCGCCATGCAGTCCTCGCGCTGGACACAGGTCGCGCTGCGCCGCATGACGCTGCGCGACCTGGTGCTGGACCAGGCCGAGCTCAACCAGGTGCTGCTGCTCGAATGCAGCCTGGAACGCGTGTCGCTGAATGCCGCGCGGCTGGTGCGCTGCGGCTTCGTCACGGTCCGGCTGGTGGCGCAGGTCGACCTGTCGCATGCGCGCTTCGATGCCTGCAGCATCGCGCTGGGCAGTTCGTTCGCGGGCGTGACGGCGGTGGGTACCTTCCTGAAGCAGTGCGGCATGCGCGGCACCTCCTTCGCGGGCGCGGACCTGAGCGCGGCGCGGCTGGAGAACTGCGACCTGTCGGAATGCGACCTGTCGGATGCGCGGCTCGACGGCTTCGTCGCGGGCGAGAGCCTGTTCGTGCGCGCGAACCTCGCGCGCGCCTCGCTGCGCGGTGCCCACTTGATCGACGCCAATCTCTCGAAATCGAACCTGCTGGGCAGCGACCTGCGCGAGGCCAACCTGTTCCGCGCCGACGTGTCGCAGGCCTTCATCGATGTCACCACGCTGCTCGAGGATGCCTACACGCAGCATGCCAAGGTCTGGCCGCGGCGCGATCCGGAGGCCACGCCATGACCCTGGACGCATTGCTCGACGCGGTGCGCCACGGCGTGCAGCTGCAGGGCCTCGACTGCCGCGGCTGGGACCTGCGCGGGCTCGACCTGTCGGGCGCGCTGTGGGACCGCATCGACTTCACGGGCGCCGATTTCCGCGGCGCCGACCTCTCGGGCAGCATCCTCAGCCATTGCACGATGGCGGGCTGCGACTTCGCGGGCGCCAAGGGCGGGCAACTGCAGATGTTCCGCGGGCGCTTCGAGAACGCGAACTTCTCGGGCGCCCTGCTCGAGCAGGCCGCGTTCGTCGAGTCGCACCTGGCGCTCGCGCGCTTCGACGAGGCGGTGCTCGACCGCGTCACCTTCTTCCGCTGCGACCTGGCCGAGGCGTCGCTGCGCACCCGGCGCATGGCGCAGGCCACCGTCACCGAATCGAACCTGGCGCGCTGCGATTTCACCGGCGCCAGCCTGCAGTCCGTGACGATGTTCAAGCTCGACCTGCGCAGCACCGTCTTCGCGCAGTTCGAAGGCGATGGCGTGGTGTTCCTCGAATGCGAGCTCGCGGGCCAGCAGTTCGCGGGGCTCGTGCTGCCGCGCTGCCAGTTCACCGACTCGCGGCTCGACGAGGTCGACTTCCGCCAGGCCACGCTGACGCAGAGCAACTTCAAGGGCGCCTCGCTGCGCGGCGCGCGTTTCGGCGGGGCCGAGGCCTGCATGACCATCTTCGCGGAGGCCGACCTGGCCGGCGCCGACTGCGGCGCGGGGCGCTTCGACCAGTCGCTGTGGGTGGATGCCGCGCTCGAGGGCGTGAACTTCGCGCAGGCCCGGCTGCCGCTCGCCGTCTTCCATCGCGCGCGCTGCAAGGGTGCGAGCTTCGCGCAGGCCGGGCTGGAGGACGCCGACTTCTCCTATGCCGACCTCACGGACGCGGACCTCGTCGATGCCCGCTTCCTGCGCACCCGCCTGCACCGCGCCATCCAGCAGGGCACCCGTTTCTCCAGGCGCGGCGGCATCATCGAAAACGACCCGGACCTGCACCGCGCGCAGTCGTGGTCCGACGCCCGCTGATGCCGCGCCATCGTTTCATCCGAGCTCGAAAAGGGAAAACACCATGAACGTCGTTCCGCTGCGCGTCGCCTCCGACGCCTCGTCCCCGGTTCATTCGATCGGCACGGTCCGCGGCCTGCCGGCCGACGGGCAGTTCGTTGTCGAGGCCGACGACGGCAGCCTGCGCACCTGCCGCCGCGCGGCCAGCTGCCTGCTCAAGCCCCAGACCGGCGACACCGTGCTGGTCTCGGGGCCGGATGCCTACCGCGTGTTCCTGATCGCGGTGCTCGAACAGGCCGATGCCGCCGTCAGCCGCATCGAGGTCGACGGCGCGCTGGTGCTCGGCGGCAACGCGCACCCGGTCGCGATCGAGAGCGAAGGCGAGGTGCGGCTGCGCAGCGGCACGCGGCTCGCCATGAGCGCCGAGCAGTGGTCGATGCAGGCCGACAGGGCCGACTGCCGCACCGACGCGTTGCGCCTCACGGCGAAGGAGGTCGAGGCGACCACCGGTACGGCGAAGCTGTTCGGCAAGGTCTTCGAGACCGTGGCCGACCGCATCGTGCAGATGGCGCGCAACACGCTGCGCATCGTCGACGAGATGGACCAGTCGCGCGTGCGCCACCTGGACTGCAAGGCCAGCGAGACGGCACGCATCCATGGCCGCCACACGACCGTCACGGGGCAGGACCTGGTGAAGGTCGACGCCGCGCAGATCCACATGGGCTGAGGAGGAATCCTGCATGTTCGCCAACTGCCAGCTGTTCGGGATGGACCTCGCGTTCCCCGACGTGTGCCGCACGCCGGTGCCCATTCCCTTTCCCAACATGGCGCTGGGGCCGATGGCCATTCCCAACGCCTGGAACATCCTGTTCATGGGCATGCCGGCCCACAACATGGCGACCGTCACGCCGATCACGCTCGGCGACCAGCCCGGCGTGCTCGGCGGCATGATCTCGCAGACCTTCATGCAGCAGTCGCGCCACCTGACGGGCGCCTTCACGGTGCTGCTCAAGGGCACGCCCGCGACGCGCGTCACGAGCGTCACGCTGCAGAACCGCTGCAACATCGTCGGCATGCGGCTGGTGCCGAGCCAGCTCAAGGTGCTGGTGCTGGCGGCCTGAAGCGCCAGCGTCGCGCTCAGCGCGGCGTGGCGGTACCCGCCAGCGTCACCTGCTGCGGAAAGCCCACCCACACCGCGAGCGCCGAGAAGTTGTCGCGCGACTCGTCGGCCTTGGCCTCGGCCGCGCGGCGCAGCAGCGCGAGCCATTCCTCGGCGCTGTCGGCCAGCTGCAGCGAGCGTTCCATGACCTGCTGCGAGATCAGCTGCCACAGCCCGTCGGTGCACAGCAGGAAGGCATCGCCGTCGGCCAGCCGCTGCGTGCCCGAGACCGTGGCCTCGGCGCTCGCGCGCGCGCCGAGCGCGCGGTAGAGCAGGTTGCTCTGGATCAGGGCCTGCGCGCCGTTGGCCGGCACGGCATCGCCCTGGGCCATGCCTTCGCGCGAGCGCTGCGACAGGCTGTGGTCCTCGGTGCGTTCCATCAGCACGCCGCGGCGGAACCAGTAGAGCCGGCTGTCGCCCACATGGGCCCAGCGCGCCTGGCCGCTGCTGCGATCGACGAACAGCGAGACGAAGGTCGCGCTCATCTTGCCCTGCTCGGCCTGCGCGCGCTGGCGCGCGAGGATCGCGTCGTTGGCGCGCGTCACGCACTGCTGAATGTCCTCGGCGGCCACCGAGGGGTTGGCGACGAAGGCATTGAGCGCGGTGTCGACCGCGGTGCGCGCGGCCTGCTCGCCGCCCGCGTTGCCGCCCACGCCGTCGCTCACGACGAAGCAGCCGAACCAGTCGTCGAGGTGGTAGCCGATCGCATCCTGGTTGCCGCTGCGCTCGCCCACGCAGGAGAACTGCGACGTGGACAGCGGGACGGCGAACGGGGTCGTGCGGGTCGCTTCAAGCACGGCGTGCCTCCTTCAATCGTTCCATCTCCCGGTCGTAGGCCTGCTGGAAGGCCCGGCCGAACACGGCCTGGAAGTCGTCCTCGACCGCGGCCGTGGTTTCGGCGTGCAGCTGCTGCAGCTGGCGCCACAGGCGCGCCTCGCGTCCGCCGGGCAACAGTTTCTCGCCGAGGCCGCCGTCGTGCGGCGTGTCCTTCTTGAGCGCCTCGGGGTCGAAGCGCTGCAGCACCATCAGCAGCGCGGCGCGCATGCCGGCGACCATGCCGAGCTGGTGCGACTGCAGGTCGCCGAGCGCGTCGTGCACCGCGGCCTCGGGCGGCAGGAAGCCCGGCATGCGCGCGCCGAACATCTGCATCAGCACCGCGCGGCCGTTGGGCAGGATCTTGAACGGGTTGTTCTCCTCGTCCACGATCATCGTGATCTCGGCGCGCACCTCGCGCTTGAGCATCGCGCGCGAGGACAGCAGCTCGATGGTGCCGTCGGTGAAGGCGCGCATCAGCCGGCCGAGCCTGCGCATCATCTCGGCGTCGAGCTGCTGCTGGCCCGCGACGTCGGGCACGCCGGCGCCGTCGAGGAAGGCGCGGAACAGCGCCTCGCACGAAGCGGCGGGCAGCGCGGGCGCGGTGTCGGAGGCGGGGCTCGGCGGTGCCGCGACGGCGACCGGTTCGGCCTCCTTCGGCGCGACGACCTCGAGGGGCATCTCGGCCACGGCCGGCGCGGGCGCCATCGCGGGCGCTGTCACCGGCGCCACGGTCGGGAGCGGCGACGTCGGCGGTGCCTCGGCGGGCGCCTGCATCGGTGCGGGCGCGGTCTCGACGGGCGCGCTCTGCATCGACGCGGTGGGCGGCGCGGCCACCGGCGTCGCGGGCGTTTCCTCGCGCTCGGGTTCGGGCTCGACCATGCGCGCGGGCGGCTGCGCCACGGGCAGCGGCATCGGCGTCGGCGTCGGCGGACGGAACTGGCCCGACACCTCGCGCGCATGGTTCGACTGGCTGAAGCCCGGCACCGTCGGCCGCTTCTCCAGCAGGTCCATCGCGGGATGCACGTCCTCGAGCGCGGGCGCATGCGTCAGCGCGGTGGGCCGCGGATCGGACAGCGGTGAGGGCGCGCCCTGGTCGGCCGCGAACAGCGACAGCGGATCGATGCCGCGCTTGAGCGCGAAGTCGGACACGTCGGTGGTCGCGTCGGGATTCAGCTGCGTCAGCGGATCGGCCGGGTTCCTGCGCGCCTGCGAGGGCAGCTCGAAGGGCTCGTGCGCGAACGGGTCGGGCATGGGCTCGGGCGTGGTGTCGACGCGGCGCGGCGCGTTCGCGAGGATCGCGTCCCAGTCGGCCGCGGTGGGCATCGACGAGCGCGCGGCCGGTGCGGGCGCCGCGGGGGGCGGCGGCACCGGCGATGCGAAGGCGGCGGGCGGTGGCGCGAATGCCGGCGGCGGTGCGGGCGCGAAGATCGGCGCGGCCACGGGCGCGGGCGGCCGTTGCACTGGCGGTGGCACCGGTTGCGGTGGCGGCGCGGCATGCGTGTCGCCGATCGGCAGCGCGCCCGCGCCGAACAGGTCGGCGAACACGTCGGACACCGGTGCCTGCGGCAGCAGCGCATCGAGCGGCGCGGCTGCGGGTGGAGGCGATGGCGGATAGGCCGGCGGCATCGATGTCGGCAGCGATGCCGCCTGCGCACCGAAGTCCGGCGCCGACGCGAGGCGCGATGTCACTGGCGACGAGGCCAGGCGCGAACTCGCGGACTCGACCGCGGGCGGCCACGCGACGGTGGGCTCCACGATGGGCTCGACGGCGGCCGGCACGGGCGCGATCGCCGGTGCCGCGCGGCTCGCGGCGGCATGCGCGGGTGCGGCTTCCAGCACGTAGCTGCCGATGGTCACGCGATCGCCCTCGGCGATCGGCGACTCCTGGTCGTGCCGCAGCGTCTGTCCGTTCACGCTGATCGGCAGCACCGCGCTCATGTTGCGCAGCACCGCGCGGCCCGCGTCGTCGAAGCGCACGGTGGCCTGCAGGCGCGAGATCTGCCGCTGTTCGTCGGGCAGCACGAGGTGGTTGTCGGGGCTGCGGCCGATGGTGCCGCCCGGGGCCGCGAGCAGGGCCGACGGGCCCGCGGCCACCGGCCGGCCCGCATGTTCGATCACCGTCCAACGCATGGTATCTCCCAGTTCATGACACGGGCTCCTGGCGCGGGAGACCCGTCAGCGCTTCATCTTCTTGGCGGCTTCGAACGCGGGGCCCCACACGGGATGCTTGCGCTCGGCGATGCTGAGATCGAAGGAAGGGAAGGCATCGAGGATCTTGAGGAACTGCGTGCGGCACTCGGGCAGCTGATTGGCCACGCAGTAGCTGAAGGCCTCGAGCTTCATCGCGGCGAGCCGCGTGTTGGGCTCGGCCGCATCGAACACCGACACGCCGCCGCTCTTGAGCGTGGAGATGGTCTTCGCGTAGTCGCCTTCGTCGTAGGCCTGCTGCGCGCGTTCGAGCGTGGTGCGCGCGACCTGCTGGCTCAGGCGTTCGGGTTGCGGCGGTCCTGGATCGACGGGGGTCTTCGGCGTGGTGTCGCAGCCCGCGACCAGAAAGAGCGGAATCACCAGGGCGCACAGCAATGACTTCAATCTTCTCTCCTGCCTTGCAAAGTTAAGCCCCGATACTGTGCCGCGTCGATATGACGGCACGTCGGCCGACATCGGCGCTGCATGACGTCTCGATACTATAGGCGCGAACTTCGATGGGAGAACCCATGCATCGACGAACCCTGTTGCGAAGCGCGATCGCGACGTCGCCATTGCTCGTTGGACTCGGCGGCTGTGCGTCGACGGCCAAGTCCATGCCCACGCCCTACGCGGTCTCGATCAAGGTCGACGACGGCGTCAACCCCGATGGCCGCGGGCAGGCCGCGCCGATCCTCGTGAAGGTGTTCGAGCTCAAGTCCTCGGGCAACTTCGAGACCGCCGACTACTTCGCGCTGCAGGACCGCGATCGCGAGACGCTCGCGGCCGAACTCGTCAATGCGGACCAGGCCATTCTGCGCAGCGGCGAGGAACGCACCTTCAAGCGCGAGGCCGGCCTCGACTCGCGCGCCATCGGCGTGATCGCGGGCTATCGCAAGCTCGAGAACGCACGCTGGCGCCTCGTGCTGCCGCTCAAGGAGCCCAAGCAGACGAACCTCTACAAGGTGTGGCAGTTCTCTCCGAGTGAACAAAAGGTTCGCATCGTGATCCGCAAGAGCGGTATCGAACTGTTGCCGACTACGTGATTTCGTAGCACTTGCGCGCACGCCCTAATACGAAAGTGCGCCGCACGTAGGCCAAGGCCTCGACGCTGCAAAAACGGTGCAAAACGTAAACATCGCCGTGTAGCATCGACACGCATTGCGCCCATGCAGGGAGGCCGTCTCGACGATGGACCGACCGCACGAGAGTGGCCGCACTCCAGGAGGTTTTCTTTGGTGACAGTTCGCAATCCGGGCGCCATCAGCAGAACGGGCGCCCATCCGCAGGCATTGGCGAATCGCGTGGTGTGGTCCGAGGGCATGTACCTGCGGCCGCAGCATTTCCAGCAGCTGGAGCGCTATGTCGAGCAGTACGTGACGCGCCGCACCGCGGGGCTGCAGGGTGCGTACTGGGGCTGGCTGCACCTGGACATCGATCGCGACGCGCATGCGCTGGGCCGCGTCTCGCTGCTCGGCGGCGCGGGCGTGATGCCCGACGGCACGCCGTTCTCCTTCGGCGTGGAAGACGCGCCCGTGCCCTACGAGGTGCCGAGCGACCTCACCGACGAGCTCGTGGTGCTCGCCTTGCCGCTGCGCCGGCCCGGCAGCGAGGAAGTCATCTTCGCGGAAGACACGACCTCGGCCGCGCGCTTCCACGTGGTCGAACGCGAAGTCGCCGATGGCAACGCGGTTGCATTGGGCCCGGCGGTGCTGCAGCTCGCGGCGCCGCGGCTGCGGCTGGTGCGAGCCTCCTCGCTGACCGCGGAGTGGCAGGCGATCGGCGCGGTGCGCGTGATCGAGCGCCGCACCGACCACAAGCTGGTGATCGACGCCAACTACATCCCGCCGGTGCTCGACGTGTCGGCGCAGCCGATGCTGCGCAGCATGGTGGCCGAGCTGCACGGCCTGCTCACGCAGCGTTCCGAGGCGCTGGCCTCGCGGCTGTCGCAGCCGGGGCGCGGCGGCGTCAGCGAGGTCTCCGACTTCCTCCTGCTCGAGCTCGTGAACCGCTACCTCGCGCTCACCTGGCATGCGCAGCAGGCGGTGCAGGTGCATCCCGAGGAGCTGTTCGTCGACTGGTTCAAGCTCGCCTGCCACCTCGCCACGCACACCTCGCCCACGCGGCGGCCGGTGGTGTGGCCGGTGTACGACCACGACAACCTCAACGAGAGCATCCGCCCGCTGATGGAGGAGCTGCGCCGCTCGCTGTCGGCGGTGCTCGAGCAGAGCGCGATCGCGATCGAGCTCGAGGAACGCAGCCACGGCGTGCGCGTGGGCCGCATGCCCGACCCGGTGCTGGTGCGCAACGCGGGCTTCGTGCTCGCGGTGCATGCCGACCTGCCGGCCGATGCGATCCAGCAGCGCTTCCCCACGCAGGTGAAGATCGGCTCGGTCGAGCGCATCCGCGACCTGGTGCAGCTGCAGCTGCCGGGCGTGACCGTGCGGCCGCTGCCGGTGGCGCCGAGGCAGATTCCCTACAACGCGGGCTACCACTACTTCGAGCTCGACAAGAGCGGCGACATGTGGCGCCAGCTCGAGAAGTCGGGCGGCGTGGCCATGCACCTGGCCGGCGAATTCCCCGGCCTGGCCATGGAGTTCTGGGCCATCCGTCCGTGAGCGATCGCATGAACGGCATCAACGACGTGGCCGTCGGGCCGGGCGGCTTCGTGCCGCCGAATCCGGGTGGCGGCACCAACGGCGGCACCCATGGCAGCAACAACCCGCTGAACGCCCCGCGCGGCCTCGGCGAGCAGCCGCAGGCCTTCACCGCCTTCCACGACACGCGGCGCCCGCATGCGGGCGACACCGCGCTGGCCGGCAACAACCCGCTGGTGGCGGCGGCCAATCCGCTGCTCGACCTGATCCCGCAGATCCGCGCCACCGGCCACCACGACTCGCCCGCGCAGCTGCGCGAGCACCTGGTCGACGAGGTGCGGCGCTTCGAGACGCGCGCGCAGCAAAGCGGCATCTCGCCCGAGGTCATCATCGGCGCGCGCTACTGCCTGTGCACCGCCGTCGACGAGGCGGCCGCGCTCACGCCCTGGGGCGGCAGCATCTGGTCCTCGCAGAGCCTGCTGGTGATGTTCCACAACGAGACTTGGGGCGGCGAGAAGTTCTTCCAGCTGCTCTCGCGCCTGGTGCAGAACCCGCAGCAGCACCTGCACCTGATCGAGCTCATCTACTTCTGCCTCGCGATGGGCTTCGAGGGGCGCTTCCGCGTCATCGACAACGGCCGCTCGCAGCTCGAGACCCTCAAGCAGCGCCTGCTGCAGATCATCCGCCAGACGCGCGGCGAGATCGCGCAGCCGCTGTCGCCGCACTGGCAGGACACCAGCGCGCCCGTGCGCCGCACGCGCAACTGGCTGCCGGTGTGGGCCGTGGGCGCGGTGGCCGCAGTGCTGCTGATGATCGCCTTCGCGCTCCTGACCTTCAACCTCGGCGGCACCTCCGACGGCGCCTTCTCCGCGATCAATGCGGTGCGCCTGCCGCAGACGCAGCGCGCGGTGGCGCAGCCCGCGCCGCAGCCGCGGCTGCAGCGCTTCCTCGAGGCCGAGATCCGCGAGGGCCTGGTCAGCGTGCGCGACGAGGCCGACCGCAGCGTGGTGATCCTGCGCGGCGACGGCCTGTTCGCTTCGGGCGCCGACAAGGTGCTCGACCGCTACGTGCCGGTGCTCAACCGCGTGGCCGAGGCGCTCAACGCGGTCGACGGCAACGTGCTGATCAACGGCTACTCCGACGACCAGCCGATCCGCAGCGTGCGCTTCCCCTCGAACTGGCACCTGTCGCAGGCACGCGCCGACTCCGTGCGCAAGATGATCGGCGCGCGCATGACGCGCCCCGAGCGGCTGCGCGCCGAGGGCCGCGGCGACGCCGACCCGATCGTGCCGAACGATTCGCCGGCCAACCGCGCGCGCAACCGCCGCGTGGAAGTGACCTTGCTGGTCGCGCCGGTGGCACCGCAGGGAGGACGCTGAGATGCTGCGCGCGTTCTTCCGTTTCCTGGTCAGCCGCGACCTCTGGGTCTTCTTCGGCCTGGTCGCGCTGGCCTTCCTGATCTGGATCATCGGCCCGGTGATCGCGGTCGGCCGCTACCGTCCGCTCGAGAGCGAGTTCGTGCGCATCGTCGTGATCGCGCTGATGTTCGCGATCTGGCTGGTGCGCGTGGCCTACCGCAAGTGGCGCGAGCGCCGCCTCAACGCGCAGCTGCTGAACCAGCTGCGCACGCCTTCCAAGAAGGAGAAGGAGGCCAAGCCCGAGGAGGCGCCCGAGATCAAGGAGCTGCAGACCGGCTTCAACGACGCCACCTCGATCCTGCGCAACATGCGCTTCGGGCCGGGCGAGGAGGGCAAGGCCGCGGGCCGCTTCTCGATCTTCGACCGCCAGTACCTCTACCAGCTGCCCTGGTACATCTTCATCGGCGCGCCGGGCTCGGGCAAGACCACGGCGCTGGTCAACTCCGATCTCGACTTCCCGCTGGCCGACCAGCTCGGCAAGGCGGCGGTGCGCGGCATCGGCGGCACGCGCAACTGCGACTGGTGGTTCACCAACGACGCGGTGCTGATCGACACGGCCGGGCGCTACACCACGCACGAGAGCAACCGCGAGACCGACGAGGGCGAGTGGAAGGGCTTCCTCGAACTGCTCAAGAAGTTCCGCCCGCGCCAGCCGATCAACGGCGCGATCCTCACCATCAGCATCGCCGACCTGCCGCTGGCCGACGACGCGCAGCGCGCGCGCCACGCGATGGCGCTGCGCAAGCGGCTGCTCGAGCTGCGCAACGACCTGGGCATCAACTTCCCGGTCTACGTGATGGTGACCAAGGCCGACCTGCTGGCCGGCTTCAACGAGTACTTCGGCGGCCTGAGCCGCGCCGAGCGCGCGCAGGTCTGGGGCTTCACCTTCCCGATCGACGCGAGCGCCGCCAGCGCCAAGCCCGCCAAGGGCGACAAGCGCGCGGGCACCGCCACCACGCTCGAGGGCAGCGACCTGCGCGAGCGCTTCCAGCAGGAGTACCGGCTGCTGCACCAGCGGCTCGACGAGCGCCTGCCCGAGCTGCTGGCCGCCGAGCCCGACCCGATGCGCCGCGCGCAGGCCTACCTGCTGCCGCAGCAGTTCGCGAGCTTCGAGGACATCCTCGGCACCTTCCTGGCCGACGTGTTCAACCCGTCGAAGTTCGAGACCGCGCCGATGCTGCGCGGCGTCTACTTCACCAGCGGCACGCAGGAGGGCACGGCCTTCGACCGCGTGATGGGCGCGATCAAGCGCTACCTGCAGGTCAACGCGCCGCCGGCGCCGCCGCCGGGCCCGGGCAAGAGCTACTTCCTCAAGGAGTTGCTGCAGCAGGTGATCTTCCGCGACGCGGGCGTGGCCGGCACCAACCTGCGCTGGTATCGGCGCAAGCGCGCGGCCGACCTGGTGGGCTACAGCGTGATCGGCGTGCTGCTGGTGGCGCTGCTGGGCGCCTGCGTCAACAGCTGGCACAACAACAAGGAGTACGTGGCCGAGGTCGACGGCAACGCGAAGTCCTTCAACCGCGCCGCGGCGCGCGGCGAGCTGCCGACCGTGGTCGACTCGAGCGGCGACCTCGCGAGTTCGCTCTTGATCCTCGACCGGCTGCGCGACCTGCCGAAGTCGGAGAAGTTCGACATCGGCGACCCGCCCGTCAGCTACCGCTTCGGCCTCTACCAGGGCGAGAAGCTGCAGGCCGCGACCGACGGCGTCTACCAGCGCGCGCTCGAGAGCGTGCTGCTGCCGCAGGCGGCGCAGCGCGTGGAGCAGTCGCTGCGCGAGGCCTCGAAGAACAACCCCGAGTACAGCTACGAGGCGCTCAAGGCCTACCTGATGCTGTACGACGCCGAGCGCTACGACGCCGACTTCCTGCAGGCCTGGCTGCTGACCGACGTGGACCGCAAGGTCGGCGCCGCGCTCACGCGCGAGCAGCGCACCAACCTCGAGTCGCACCTGAAGGCGCTGTTCGGCGGCCGCGTCGTGAGCTCGCCGTTCGCGAAGGACGAGCGCCTGATCACCGAGACGCGCGAGCGCCTCGCGGGCGTGCCGCTGGCGCAGCGCTCGTACGCGCGGCTGCGCCGCATCCTGCTGCAGACTAGCCAGCCCAATGCCTTCACCATCGCCGAGGCCGGCGGCGCCGAGTCGGCGCTGGTGGTGCGGCGCGCCAGCGGCAAGCCGCTGACCGACGGCATCCCCACGCTGTTCACCTACCGCGGCTACTGGGACATCTTCGACAAGCGCATGGCCGAGACCACGCTCGCGCTCGAGCAGGAGGACCGCTGGGTGCTGCAGATCCGCGCGCCCGGCATCACCGACATCACCTCGCGCGAGCTGCTGCTGCGCGAGGTGCGCCGGCTCTATCTCACCGACTACATCAAGGTCTGGGACGACTACCTGGCCGACATCCGGCTGGCCGACAGCCGCTCGCTGCTGCAGAGCATCCAGATGACGCGCGTGCTCTCGACCTCGGAGTCGCCGATGTCGCGCATCATCCGCGGCGCCGCGCGCGAGACCGACCTGCTGCGCAACCACGACGAGGCCGCGCGCAGCCTGCTCGACCAGGCGCAGAACCGCGTGCAGACCACGCGCGAGCGCATCGAGCAGCTGATCGGCCAGCCCGACGGCAGCCAGCGCCGCAACACCGTGCCCGACCGGCCCGAGTCGCTGGTGGACAACCACTTCGAGCCGTTGCGCCGCATGGTGACCGCGCCCAAGCAGGGCGGGCAGGCGCCGATCGACGCCACCGCCGCGCTGATCAACGAGCTCTACAACTACCTGACGGCCACCGACACCGCGCTGCGCAGCGGCAACATCCCGCCGAGCAGCGACGCCGTGACCAAGGTGCAGGCCGAGGCCGGCCGCATGCCGGTGCCGTTCCAGGGCATGCTCAACGACCTCTCGGCCACCGCCTCGTCGAAGGCGGCCGCGGTCACGCGCCAGAACATCGGGCAGAACGCGGCCGCCACCATCGGAAACTTCTGCAACCAGGCGATCGCGGGCCGCTATCCGTTCTCGCGCGGCTCCAGCCGCGACGTGGCCGCGGGCGACTTCGCGAACCTGTTCGCGCCGGGCGGGATGATGGACGACTTCTTCCAGAAGAACCTCATGACGCAGGTCGACACCTCGAGCAACCCGTGGACCTGGAAGCGCGGCGTCGACGGCAGCGCCTCGGGCCGCTCGGCCTACCTCGATTCGTTCCAGAAGGCGCAGGCCATCCGCGACGTGTTCTTCTCGGGCATGGCGGGCGGGCGCACGCCCTCGTTCTCGATCGACATCCGGCCCGAGGACATGGACGCCGGCCTCACGCAGATGACGCTGGACATCGACGGCCAGACGGTGCGCTACGCGCACGGGCCGCAGGCGCCCACCACCGTCAAGTGGCCCGGTCCGCGCAACAGCAACCAGGTGCGGCTGCAGGTCACGACCTCGAGCGGCACGCCGGCCGGCGGCATCGTCACCGAGGGCCCGTGGGCGCTGCACCGGCTGTTCGACAAGGCCTCGATCTCCTCGGGCGGCTCGAGCGAGTCGTTCAATGCCAGCTTCGACCTGCAAGGCCGCAAGGTGGTGCTCAACGTGACCGCCAACAGCGTCTACAACCCGCTGCGGCTGTCGCAGATGAGCGGCTTCTCGTGCCCGGGGCGCTCGTGATGAATCCCGGCGCGACGGCGCAGCCGGCCTGGGTGCCCGGCGACGAGCAGGTCGGCTGGTACGGCAAGCTGCCCGCGGCCGGCGACTTCCTGCACCGGCGCATGTCGCGCGAGCTGCAGGCCTGGTGGGATCGCTGGATGCAGAACGGCCTGGGCGCCTTCAAGCGCTGGCCCGACGCCATGACGCGCCACTACGCGGTGGCGCCGGTGTGGAACTTCGCGATCCCCGCCACCCAGGGCGTGAGCGCGGTGCAGTTCGGTTGCATCGCGCCGAGCTGCGACCGCGTGGGTCGCTACTACCCGGTGTGCGTGAGCCTGCAGGTGGACGCGCGCGCCTACCGACCCGCGGTGCTCGAGGGCGCGGCCGCCTGGTACTGGCAATGCGGCAACGCGATGCTGCAGGCGATCCGCCATGGCGTGGCGCCCGAGCACTTCGATGCGCAGGTGCTGGCCGCGGGCCATGGCGGCTTCCAGCCGGCCAGCGGCGGCTCGGACGACATCCTTTCGATCCTCGGGCCTACGTCGGCGGGCGAGGGCGCCCAGCAGCGGCTGGGCTGGCCGGAGCTTCCACTGTGCTTCGACGCGTTCGGAAGCACGAGCTACTGGTGGACCAACCAGGCCGACGGCTCGCCGCTGCGGACCGCGGCCCATGGCGGCGGCCTCAACACGCCGCTGTTCTCGAAGCTTTTTTCCCAGGGGCACGTGCCATGGGCGTGAGAGTCCCGATGCATGAGGAGGAACAAGAATGACGACGGAAGGACGCACCGGCCCTCCGGTGGGCACCGACCCGCAGGAGCGACCGCACCCGCTGGCCATCGGCCACCGGCTCGACGAGTTCGAGCTGCTCGAGGTGATCGGCGAAGGCGGCTTCGGCATCGTCTACCGGGCCTACGACCACTCGCTGCAGCGCGAGGTCGCGATCAAGGAATACATGCCCTCGATGCTCGCGCGGCGCATCGGCGACGACAGCGTGCACGTGCGTTCCGACCGGCTCACGGCCACCTTCCAGGCCGGGCTGCGCAGCTTCATCAACGAGGCGCGCACGCTCGCGCAGTTCAGCCACCCGGCGCTGGTGCGCGTGCATCGCTTCTGGGAATCGAACTCGACCGCCTACATGGCGATCCAGCTCTACAAGGGCCGCACCCTGCGCCGCCTGGCCGACGAGGAGCCCGGCACCATCTCCGAAGCCTGGCTGCTCGGCATGCTCGGGCCGCTGCTCGGCGCGCTCGAGACGCTGCACCGCAGCGGCTGCTTCCATCGCGACATCGCGCCCGACAACATCTTCATCCAGCAGGACGGCCTGCCGGTGCTGCTGGACTTCGGCGCCGCGCGCAAGTCGATCGCCGACCTGGTCGACGAGGTCGCGGTGATGGTGAAGTCGGGCTATTCGCCGATCGAGCAGTACGCCGACGACAACACGCTGCTGCAGGGTGCCTGGACCGACCTCTACGCGCTCGGCGCGGTGCTCTACCGCGCCGTCACCGGCCATCCGCCGCCCTCGGCCGTGGTGCGCAGCGTGCAGGACGCCTACGTGCCGCTCGCGAGCATGAACCGGCCCGACCTGAGCCCGGCCTTCTGCGCCGCGGTCGACCACACGCTGGCCGTGCACAGCAAGGACCGCACGCAGACCGTGGCGGCCTTCGCGGCCGAACTCGGGCTCGCCAAGCTCGGCGACATCTACGTGAGCGGGCTCGCGGCGCCAGCACCCGTGGCGCCCATCGTGCCCGCGGTGCCGGTCGCGCCGCCGGCCGAGCCCTACGTGCCGGTCTCGGCGCCCGCGCCCTTCGATGCGTTGCCGCCGGCCGCGCCCGTGCCGCCGCCGGCCGAGCCGCCCGCGCGCGCGCCGAGCGCGCGGCGGCCCGCGAACAAGAAGTCCTCGCTGCCGCGCTGGGGCGTGGTCGGCGTGCTGGTGGTGGCGCTGATCGCCGTCGGCAGCTGGATCGGCCTGCGCATCACGCAGTCGCCGCCGCCCACTTCCACCGCGATGGCACCGCCGGCGCCGCCGCCGGGCGCGCCGATGTCGAACCCGGCCTCGCCTCCGGCCGTGATGCCGCCGGCCGCGCCAGCCTCGGCCGCCGTGGCGGCCGCGTCACAGCCGCCCGCGGCCGATGGCGGCGGCGTCGCGGCCGCGCCCACGGCCGGCAATTCGCCGATCGCCGTGCCGCCGGCCACCGCGCCGGGCAGCAACGGCGCGCTGAGCCCGCTCGACAACGTGCCCGCGTCACCGCCCGCGAGCCCGCCGCCCGAGCCCGCGCTGGCGATCAGCGAGGCCGAGGACTGGAACCTCGCGCAGGCCGAGAACACGCGCGAGGGCTACGAGGCCTACCTGCGCCGCTACCGCCGCGGCCCGCATGCGCGCGACGCGCGCAATGCCATCGCCGAGCTCAACCGGCTCGCGCAGCCGGCCTCCACGCAGCCGGTGCTGGCGGGCACCGTGCCGCCGGGCACGCCCGGCGTGCCGGGTGCGCCGGGTGCCGTGCCCCCGGTCGCGGGCGGCACGGCGGTTCCACCCGTGCCGGGCGCCGCGGCCGGCATGGGCCGCGTGACGCTCAACATCCGGCCCTGGGGCCAGGTCTTCGTCGACGGCGCCGACCGCGGCGTGAGCCCGCCGCTCAAGTCGCTGTCGCTGCGCCCCGGCATCTACAACATCGAGGTGCGCAACGGCGACCTCGAGGTCTACCGGCAGCGCGTGACGGTGCAGGACAGCAAGTCGGCGCCGGTGGTGAGCCACGAGTTCAAGTAAGGGGCGAAGGCGGCGGTCAGCCGAGCAGGCTGGCCGTCGCCGCCACCCGGGCGTACTCGCCCTGCAGGTTGGCCAGCGCCATCGCGTGGACCTGCTCCGCGTCGAAAGTTGCACCGTCGATGCCCGCGCGGTCGAAGGCGAAGCTGGCATCGGACACCACCGTGACCGCGAAGCCGAGGCAGCTGGCGCTGCGCGCCGTGGCCTCGACCGACATGTTGGTGGCCACGCCGACCACCACGAGTGCCTCGATGCCGCGCACGCGCAGCCAGCGCTCGAGGCCCGAGTGCGCGAAGGCATCGGTCACGTTCTTCTCGACCACGTGCTCGGTGGGCAGCGGTGCCAGCGCGTCCTGGAATTCAGCGCCCGGCTGGCCCGGGAAGAACACCGAATCGGCGAAGCGCGACATGTGGCGCACATGGACCACGGGGCGGCCGGTGGTGCGCCAGTGCATGAGCAGGCGCTGCACCTGGGCTTCCGCGCCGGGGTTGTTGCGGCGGCCCGCGCGGGGCTCCTGCATGCCTTTCTGCATGTCGATGACGAGGAGGGCGCGATCGGTCATGGCGGGCCTGGAGTGAGCGGGATTGCGCCGCACTCTAAGCGATGCACGGGGCGCTACAGGCCTTTCTGCAGCGCCCGCCGGTACTGCACCGCCTCCGCCACATGCGCCGTCTCGATGACCGGTGCCCCCGCGAGGTCGGCGATGGTGCGCGCAACCTTGAGCGCGCGGTGCGTGCTGCGCGCCGACCAGCCGAGCCGGGCGGCGGCCGTGTGCATGAAGCGGCGCGCCTCGTCGCCGAGCGACGCATGGCGGTCGATGTCGGCGCCCTGCAGCGCCTGGTTGGGTCGGCCCTGGCGTTCGATCGCGCGTTCGCGTGCGGCGACCACGCGCGCGCGGATGGCGGCGGTGGTCTCGCCCGCGGGCGCGTCGAGCAGCTGCGGCGCCGAGATCGCGGGCACTTCGATGTGCAGGTCGATGCGATCCAGGAGCGGGCCGCTGAGCTTGCGCTGGTAGCGCGCCACCTGGTCGGGCGTGCAGCGGCAGGCTTTCGTGGGGGCGCCCAAAAAGCCGCAGGGGCACGGATTCATCGCAGCCACGAGTTGAAAGCGCGCGGGGAACTCGGCCCGCCGCGCGGCCCGCGCGATGGTGATGTTGCCGGTCTCGAGCGGCTCGCGCAGCGCCTCGAGCGCGGCGCGCGAGAACTCGGGGAACTCGTCGAGGAACAGCACGCCGTGGTGCGCCATCGAGATCTCGCCGGGCCGCGGCGGCGAACCGCCGCCCACCAGCGCCACCGCGCTCGAGGTGTGGTGCGGCGACGCGGTCGGCCGGTGCATCCAGCGCTCGGTCGAGAAGCGCCCGCCCAGGCTCGCGATGGCCGCGCTCTCGAGCGCCTCGTCGATGCGCATCGGCGGCAGCAGGCCGGCGAAGCGCTGGCCCAGCATCGACTTGCCCGAGCCCGGCTCGCCCATCATCAGGAGGCTGTGGCCGCCGGCCGCGGCGATCTCGAGCGCGCGCTTGGCGCCCGCGTGGCCCTTCACGTCGGCCATGTCGGCATAGGCGGGGGCATCGGCTTGCGCGGACGCATGGGCGCGCGACCAGCCCTCGTCGTCCGCCTCCAGGCCCGCCTGCGCATCGGCCGGCAGGAAGCGCCGCACCACGTCGAGCAGGTGCCTGGCGCCGTAGACCTCGCCGCCGGGCACCAGCGCGGCCTCGTCGGCGCTGGTCGCGGGCAGCACCAGCCGGGTGGCGATGCCGCGCGTGTGCAGCGCGAGCGCCATCGCGAGCGCGCCGCGCACCGGCCGCAGTTCGCCCGACAGCGAGAGCTCGCCCGCGAACTCGTGCCCCGCGAGCCGCGCGCCCTCGATCTGGCCGCTGGCCGCGAGGATGCCCAGCGCCATCGGCAGGTCGAAGCGGCCCGAATCCTTGGGCAGGTCGGCCGGCGCCAGGTTCACGGTGATGCGCTTGTTGTGCGGGAACTCCAGCCCGGCGTTCTGGATGGCCGAGCGCACGCGCTCGCGCGCCTCCTTGACCTCGGTCTCGGCCAGCCCGACCAGCGTGAAGCTCGGCAGGCCGTTGGCCAGATGCACCTCGACCGTGACACTGGCCGCTTCCAGCCCGAGCAAGGCGCGGCTTTGCACCAAAGACAGACTCATCCTTCACTCCCTCCCTATATTGGTGCGCCCGATTCCGGTCGTCGCGGGCGTCTTGTTCTTTTTTCAGTGCAAGCCACAAAGCCTTGCGCTTGTAACTATTTTTGGCTTCTTCCCGGGAGGGCGCTTCAACCGGTCGCCGGGGGATGTGCACTTTGGCACGCTCCCTGCTTTGAGGGTCATCAGGTTCCACAACACTACTTGCGAGGAGTTCCCGATGACGCACCGTTCCGCCGCCCAGGCCCTGATCGTCCTGGCCACCGCATTGACCACGTCGGGCGCCGCCCTGGCGCAGGCCACCCCAGACGCTGCGGCGGCGCCTGCCGCGGCCCCCGCGACCTCGCCGATCACGGCCAACATCTCGCTGACCACGAACTACAAGTTCCGCGGCCAGGACCAGGACATGATCGGCCGGGACGACTACGCCAAGACCCGTGGCCTCAAGCCCGCGATCCAGGGCGGCTTCGACTACGCCTTCGGCGAGAGCGGCTTCTACGTCGGCAACTGGAATTCCAGCGTCAACTGGCTCAAGGGCAACAGCGTCGAGGTCGACCTGTACGGCGGCTACAAGTTCAAGGCCGGCCCGCTGGACATGGACGTCGGTGCGCTGACCTACATCTACCCGGGCAACACCGCCGGCAACACCACCGAGCTGTACGGCGCGGCCACCTATTCGAACGAAACCTTCGGCTCGTTCACGGCCAAGTACTCGCACACGGTGTCGAAGGACTACTTCGGCTACGCCGGCAACAAGGCGGGCTCGGGCCTCAAGGGCCGCAACACCGGCTACCTGAACCTGAGCTACAGCAAGGAGATCGTGCCCAAGGTCACGCTCAAGGCCGCCGTGGGCTTCACCCGCTTCTCCAGCGACATCCGCCACAACACGGCCGCGAAGAACTACGTCGACTACAACGTCGGCGCCACCTACGACTTCGGCGGCGGTCTCACGCTCACCGGCTCGGTGCAGGGCGCGAACAAGAAGAACGCGTTCAATGTCGCGGCCGGCCCGCTGTACGACTTCGGCTTCTACACGGTGCAGGAGGTCTACTCGCCCAACAAGCCGCGCTTCATCCTCACGCTGACGAAGACGCTGTAAGCGGCACACAACGAGGCGCGGCCCATGCTGCCGCGCGAATTCTTTCCATCCAAAGGAGCAACCCATGAAGCTGGTCACAGCCATCATCAAACCGTTCAAGCTCGACGAAGTGCGCGAAGCGCTTTCGGCCATCGGCGTGCAGGGGATCACCGTCACCGAGGTCAAGGGCTTCGGCCGCCAGAAGGGCCACACCGAGCTCTACCGCGGCGCGGAGTACGTCGTCGACTTCCTGCCCAAGGTCAAGATCGAGGCGGCCGTCTCGGATGACCTCGTCGAGCGCGTGATCGAAGCCGTCGAGGGCGCCGCGCGCACCGGCAAGATCGGCGACGGCAAGATCTTTGTCTACAACCTCGAGCAGGTCGTGCGCATCCGCACCGGCGAAACGGGCCGCGAAGCCCTTTGATCGAGTCCAGGCCCGAAAGAACAACGTCCATGAAAAAACTGCTTGTCTCCCTCGCGCTCGGCTTGAGCGTGCTTGCCGCCGGCACCACCGGCTTCGCGCAGACGCCCGCGCCCGCCGCTGCCGCGTCGGCGCCGGCCGCCGAGGCCTCGGCACCGGCTGCAGCGCCCGCCGCAGCAGCCGCGCCGGCTGCTGCCGCTCCCGCCGCGCCGGCCGCGGCACCGGCACCCAAGGTCGATTCGGGCGACACCGCCTGGATGCTGACCTCCACGCTGCTCGTGATCCTGATGACCATCCCCGGCCTCGCGCTGTTCTACGGCGGCCTGGGCCGCTCGAAGAACATGCTGTCGGTGCTGATGCAGGTCTTCGTGATCTTCTCGCTGATCAGCATCCTGTGGGCCATCTACGGCTACAGCCTCGCCTTCACGGGTGAAGGAAGCTTCGTCGGTACCTTCGACAAGATCTTCCTCAAGGGCGTGACGCAGGAGACCTTCGGCGCGCTCACGACGATCCCCGAGTACGTGTTCGTCGCGTTCCAGGGCACCTTCGCCGCCATCACCGTGGCGCTGATCGTCGGCGCCTTCGCCGAACGCGCCAAGTTCTCGGCCGTGCTGCTGTTCTCGGTGCTGTGGTTCACCTTCGCCTACGTGCCGATGGCCCACATCGTCTGGGGCGGCGGCCTGCTCGGCAAGGACGGCGCGCTCGACTTCGCGGGCGGCACCGTGGTGCACATCAACGCCGGCGTGGCCGGCCTGGTCGGTGCCTACATGGTCGGCAAGCGCGTGGGCTACGGCAAGGAAGCCTTCACGCCGCACTCGCTCACGCTCACCATGGTCGGCGCCTCGCTGCTGTGGGTCGGCTGGTTCGGCTTCAACGCCGGCTCGGCGGGTGCCGCCAACGCCGCCGCTGGCCTGGCCTTCGTGAACACGGTGCTCGCCACCGCCGCCGCCGCGCTGTCCTGGATCCTGGGCGAGAGCCTGCACAAGGGCAAGGCCTCGATGCTGGGTGCCGCCTCGGGTGCCGTCGCCGGCCTCGTCGCGGTGACCCCCGCCGCCGGCTTCGTCGGCCCGATGGGTTCGATCGTGCTGGGCCTGCTGGCCGGCCTGGTCTGCCTCTGGGGCGTGGGCGGTCTCAAGCGCATGCTCGGTGCCGACGACGCGTTCGACGTGTTCGGCGTCCACGGCGTGGGCGGTATCCTGGGTGCCATCCTGACCGGCGTGTTCGCGGCCCAGGGCCTCGGCGGCACCGGCGGCCTGACCCCCGACACCTTCTCGATGGGCGCCCAGGTCTGGATCCAGATCAAGAGCGTGCTGTTCACCATCGTCTGGTCCGGCGTCGTGGCGTTCATCGCCTTCAAGATCGCCGACCTGGTGCTCGGCCTGCGTGTGACCGAAGAGGAAGAGCGCGAAGGCCTCGACATCTCGTCGCACGGCGAAACCGCCTACAACCGCTGATCGGAACCTCTCCGACACGCGACAAGGACACCGCGGGTTCCTCGCTCCAGAGGAAGGGACCCGCGGTCCGCCACCAGACCACCACCCCAAGTTTTCCAAGGTCCTTCCAAGGTTTCCTGAAGCCCATTTTTTCAGCGAGAGTCTCCTTTGGATGTTCGGCCCGCAAGCACTCCGGTGCGAGCGGGCTTTTTTTTGTCCTCGGCGCGGCGCGGCCCGGTGCGGTCCGACAGCGGCGGGCCGTGGCGCGGGGGCACAATCCCCGTCATGTGGACCCCCCTGGACAACAGCCTCAGCGCCCTCGGCGAATCGCCGTTCTGGCACCCGCAGGAACGTTCCCTGTACTGGCTCGACATTCCCGGCCGCGCGGTGCTGCGCACGCGTGGCGAGATCGGTGCCGGCGGCGCGGTCGAGCGCTGGGACCTGCCGACCGAACCCGGCTGCATGGCGCCCGCGCGCAGCGGCGGCCTGGTGATCGCGCTGCGCGACGGCATCTACCGCGCGCGCGAATGGGGCGGCGCGCTGACCGCGATCGCGCGCGTGGAGCACGACGCGGCCACCATGCGCTTCAACGACGGCAAGTGCGACGCGCTCGGCCGCTTCTGGGCCGGCAGCATCAACGAGGCCAAGGACCGCGCCAATGCCGCGCTCTACTGCCTCGATGCGCGCCGCGACGACGGCCAGTCGCCGATGCTCTCGCAGATGGCCGAGGGCGTGACCACGGCCAACGGCCTCGCGTTCTCGCCCGATGCGCGCACGCTCTACTGGGCCGACACGCCGGCCCACGCGGTGCGCGCCTGGGACTGGGACGCCGCGCACAACACGCTCTCGCACGGCCGCGTCTTCAAGCGGTTCGACGCCAAGCCCGAGGGCTGGGCGCCCGGCTCGGCGCTGGCCTACGGCGGGCGGCCCGACGGCGCCACGGTCGATGCCGAGGGCCACTACTGGGTCGCGATGTTCGAGGGCGCGCAGCTGCTGCGCCTCGCGCCCTCGGGCGAGGTCGTGGCCGCCTTCGCGCTGCCGGTGCAGTGCCCGACCATGCCCTGCTTCGGTGGCGACGACCTGCGCACGCTGTTCGTCACCACCGCGCGCAAGGGCCGGCCCGAGGCCGAACTGGCGCAGAAGCCCGCCTCGGGCAGGGTGCTGTCGATGCGCGTCGAGACGCCCGGCCTGCCGGTCCATTTCTTCGAGGACTGAGCGCGAGCCTTCGCCGCATGGCCCTGCAGCACATCCCGCCGATCCAGTGCCTCGTGACCTTCGAGGCGCTGGCGCGGCTGCGTCATGCGGGCCGCGCGGCCGACGAGCTCTGCGTGACCGCCAGCGCGGTCAGCCACCGCATCCGCCAGCTCGAGTCGCACGTGGGCTTCAAGCTGTTCGGCCGCGGCGACTTCAGCCTCACGGCTGACGGCGCGGCCTACCTCGCCAACGTGCGCACCGGCCTGGCGGCGCTGCAGGCGCATGCCGGCGGCGGCAACGCGGCGGCGGGCCAGCGCGCCGCCACGCGGCTGCGGCTCGCGGTCACGCCGACCTTCAGCCGCCAGTTCCTCATGCCGCGGCTCGAGCTGTTCCGCAACATCTATCCCGACATCGACCTGGTGCTGCAGGTGTCGATCCCGCTGCTCGACGTGACCGCCGAGCCGGCCGACCTCGAGGTGCGCTACGGCGGCGGCAACTACGCCGACTGCGAGCACCGCCCGCTGCTCGAGGAACTGGTGGTGCCGGCCTGCAGCCCGAGCTACCTCAACGAGTTCGGCCCGTTCCACGGCTTCCGCACCGCGGCCGAGATCGCGGCCGCGCGGCTGATCCGCAGCCCGCTCGAACCCTGGGGCACCTGGTTCGCGAGCTGCGGCATCGACCAGCCCGAGCCGCAGCTGGGCTCGCAGTTCAACGACCTGGGCCTGGTCTACGACGCGGCCGCCAGCGGTTTCGGCGTGGCGCTGGTGCGCCAGAAGATGGGCGCGGCCTGGTTCGAATCGGGCCGGCTGGTGGCGCTGTCGGCGCATGCCGTGCGCTCGCCGCACCGCCACACGCTGTGCTGGCAGCCGGGCGCGCTCGAGCGCTGGGAGTGCGCGGCCTTCGCCGACTGGCTGGTGCAGGCGCTGCGCTGAACACGGTCCCGGCCAGCGCCGCGCGGCGAAGATTCCTCAAGTCCGCCGCAAAAATCCTTCAACCCGAAGGCCGCGCATTTCCTTAGAGTGGGGGGCCGGCCCCCGCCAGCCATCCGCAGAAGAACACCGAGAAGAGACTTCGCCCATGAACGCGCCCCCGAGCCCGACGCAGCATGCGTCGCTCCAGAAGACAGAACGCCAGTCGCAGGTCGTGCGCGCGCTGCAGGCCCACCTGCCGGCGCATGCGCTGATCTGGCATGCCGAGGACACCACGCCCTACGAGTGCGACGGCCTCACGGCCTACCGCCAGCGGCCGCTGGTGGTGGCGCTGCCCGAGACCGAAGAGCAGGTGGCGGCCGTGCTGCGCACCTGCCACGGGCTGGGCGTGCCGGTGGTGGCGCGCGGCTCGGGCACGGGGCTGTCGGGCGGCGCCATGCCGCACGAGATGGGCGTGACCCTGTCGCTCGCCAAGTTCAACCGCATCCTGAAGATCGACCCGGTCGCGCGCACCGCGCTCGTGCAGTGCGGCGTGCGCAACCTCGCCATCAGCGAGGCCGCCGCGCCCTACAACCTCTACTACGCGCCCGATCCCTCGAGCCAGATCGCCTGCTCGATCGGCGGCAACGTGGCCGAGAACTCGGGCGGCGTGCACTGCCTCAAGTACGGCCTCACGCTGCACAACGTGCTCCAGGTGCGCGGCTTCACGGCCGAGGGCGAGCCGGTGACGTTCGGCGGCGAGGCGCTCGATGCCGCCGGCCTCGACCTGCTGGCGCTGGTGATCGGCAGCGAGGGCATGCTCGCCGTCACCACCGAGGTCACGGTGAAGCTGGTGCCCAAGCCGCAGCTGGCGCGCTGCATCATGGCCAGCTTCGACGACGTGCGCAAAGCCGGCGACGCGGTGGCCGCGGTGATCGCCGCGGGCATCATCCCCGCGGGGCTCGAGATGATGGACAAGCCCATGACCGCCGCCGTCGAGGACTTCGTGCATGCCGGCTACGACCTCGACGCGGCCGCCATCCTGCTGTGCGAATCCGACGGCACGCCCGAGGAGGTCGAGGAGGAGATCGGCCGCATGACGGCCGTGCTGCGCGGCTGCGGCGCCACCGCCATCGCGGTCAGCAACAGCGAGGACGAGCGCATGCGCTTCTGGAGCGGGCGCAAGAACGCCTTCCCGGCCTCGGGCCGTATCAGCCCCGACTACATGTGCCTGGACTCCACCATCCCGCGCAAGCGGCTGGCCGACATCCTGCTCGCGATCCAGGCGATGGAGCAGAAGTACGGCCTGCGCTGCTGCAACGTGTTCCACGCGGGCGACGGCAACCTGCATCCGCTGGTGCTGTTCGATGCCAACGACCCCGACGAGCTGCACCGCTGCGAGCTGTTCGGCGCCGACATCCTCGAGACCAGCGTCGCGATGGGCGGCACCGTCTCGGGCGAGCATGGCGTGGGCGTGGAGAAGCTCAACAGCATGTGCGTGCAGTTCACGGCCGCCGAGAACGAGCAGATGTTCGGCGTCAAGCGCGCCTTCGATCCCGAAGGCATGCTGAACCCCGGCAAGGTGATCCCCACGCTGCAGCGCTGCGCCGAGTACGGCAAGCAGGTGGTGCGCGGCGGCCGCCTGCCGCATCCCGAGCTGCCGAGGTTCTGATGAGCGGCATCGATCACGCACTGGGTCAGGCCGTCGAGCGCATCCGCGCCGCGGCCGCCGACGGCACCGTGTTGCGCATCCGCGGCGGCGGCAGCAAGGACTTCTACGGCGAGGCGCCGCGCGGCGAGCTGCTCGACACGCGCGCGCTCGCGGGCATTTCGAGCTACGAGCCCAGCGAGCTGGTCGTGACCGTGCGCGCGGGCACGCCGCTGGCCGAGCTCGAGGCGGCGCTGGCCGAGAAAGGGCAGTGCCTGGCCTTCGAGCCGCCGCACTTCGCGGCGGGTGCGACCGTCGGCGGCATGGTCGCCGCGGGCCTCGCGGGCCCGTCGCGCGCCAGCGTGGGCAATGTGCGCGATTACGTGCTCGGCGCCACCTTGGTCAACGGCCGCGGCGAGGTGTTGAGCTTCGGCGGCCAGGTGATGAAGAACGTGGCGGGCTACGACGTCTCGCGCGTGCTCGCGGGCTCGCTCGGCACGCTGGGCCTGATCGCCGAGGTCAGCCTCAAGGTGCTGCCGGTGCCGCCGGCCGAGGCCACGCTGGAGTTCGCCTGCGACCAGGCCGATGCGCTGCGGCTGCTCAACGAATGGGGCGGCCGGCCGCTGCCGCTCAACGCGAGCTGCTGGTTCGAGTACGCGGGCGCCGGCGCGCTCTACCTGCGGCTGCGCGGCGCGGTGGCGGCGGTCGAGGCTGCCTGCACTCACCTCGGCGGCGAGCGCAAGGACAAGGATCGCGCCGCGGCCGACTGGCAGTCGCTGCGCGAGCAGAGCCTGCCGTGGTTCGACACCGCGGCCGGGCCCGATGCGCTGTGGCGCCTGTCGGTGCCGCAGACCGCGCCGGTGCTGGGGCTCGAGGCATTCGGCGCGCCGCTGGTCGAATGGCATGGCGGCCAGCGCTGGTACAAGGCGCCGCCCACGCCGGCCGCGGCCGCGCGCATCCGCGAGGCCGCGCGCGCGGCGGGCGGGCATGCGACGCTGTTCCGCCTGCCCGCGCACGGCGAAGCTCACGAGGCCGCGGCGCCGCGCTTCGACCGGCTCGAGCCCGCGGTCGAGCGCATCCACCGCGCGCTGATGCGCGAGTTCGATCCGCACGCCGTGTTCGACCGCGGCCGCCTGCACGCCTTCGACTGAACGACCCCATGCGGCGCCTGCGCTTCCTCACCGGCCGCCACCGCGCGCCCTCGACCAACCACATGCTCGGCCTGCTGCTCGCGTTCAACGCCGGCGCCGTCAATGCGGGTGGCTTCCTGGTGCTGCACATGTACACCTCGCACATGACCGGCTTCACCTCGCAGGTAGCCGACGGCCTGGTGCTCGGCAACGCCACGCTGCTGCTCAATGCGCTGGGCGCGATCCTGGCCTTCGTGGCGGGCGCGGCGGTCTCGGCGCTGCTGGTCAACTGGGCGCGCCAGCACCACCTGCGCAGCGTCTACGCGCTGCCGCTGCTGCTCGAGTCGGCGCTGATGCTGCCCTTCGGCCTGATGGGCGCGATCACGCTGACCTGGCACACGCCCTTCGCGGTGCCGCTCACGGTGCTGCTGCTGTCCTTCATCATGGGCCTGCAGAACGCGGTGGGCTCCAAGACCTCGGGCGGCCGCATCCGCACCACCCACATGACCGGCAACCTCACCGACCTCGGCATCGAGCTCGGCAAGCTGCTGTACTGGAACCGCCGCGCCAGGCCCGGCGAAACCCTGGCGGGACCGGTGCGCCACAACGGCGCGCGGCTGCGGCTGTTCGCGGGACTGGTCGGCATGTTCGTCACGGGCGGCATCGTCGGCGCGGCCGGCTTCACCTACGTCGGCTTCGTCTGCGTGGTGCCGCTCGCGGCGCTGCTGCTGGCGCTGTCGCTGCCGCCCTTCATCGAAGACGTGCGGCGCTCGGCCCATCTGCGCCAGCTGCTCGGCGCGATCCGCCCGCGGCGCAAGAACGACGCGTCCTCCGGCCCCTGAGGCCGGCGAGTTTCACGAGACAACGACAAGAACCGATCCCACGATGCAAACCGAGCTCGCTCCCGAATTCCGCGGCACCGACGACGGCCGCGAGGCCGAGGCCATCCTGCGCAAGTGCGTGCACTGCGGCTTCTGCACCGCCACCTGCCCGACCTACCAGTTGCTCGGCGACGAGCTCGACGGCCCGCGCGGGCGCATCTACCTGATCAAGCAGGTGCTCGAGGGCCAGGCGCCCACGCGCAGCACGCAGCTGCACCTCGACCGCTGCCTGACCTGCCGCAACTGCGAGAGCACCTGCCCGAGCGGCGTGCAGTACGGCCACCTGGTCGACATCGGCCGGCGCATCGTCGACGAGAAGGTGCCGCGCCCCGCGATGGAGTCGGCCACGCGCTGGGTGCTCAAGGAAGGCCTGCCCTCGCCGCTGTTCGGCCCCGCGATGAAGCTGGGCCAGTCGGTGCGCGGCCTGCTGCCCGCCGCGCTCCAGGCCAAGGTGCCCGCGAAGCAGGAGGCCGGTGCCTGGCCCACCACCAGGCACGCGCGCAAGGTGCTGATGCTCGCGGGCTGCGTGCAGCCGTCGATGATGCCGAACATCAACACCGCCACCGCGCGCGTGCTCGACGCGGGCGGCATCCAGGCCGTGCTCGCGCCCGAGGCCGGCTGCTGCGGCGCGGTGAAGTTCCACCTCAACGACCAGGAGGGCGGCAAGGCGCAGATGCGCGCCAACATCGACGCCTGGTGGCCGCTGGTCGAGCGCGACGAGGTGGAAGCCATCGTGATGAACGCCTCGGGCTGCGGCGTCACCGTGCGCGAATATGGCCACGTGCTGCGCAACGACCCGGCCTACGCGTTGAAGGCCGCGCGCATCAGCGAGCTCACGCGCGACCTCGGCGAACTGCTGCCCGACCTGGTGCCGGCGCTCAAAGCCCGCGTGCGCGCGACGCCCGGCACCATCGCCTACCACCCGCCCTGCACCCTGCAGCACGGCCAGAAGCTGCGCGGCGGCATCGAGACCCATCTGCGCGCCTTGGGCTTCGACGTGCGCGTGGCGATGAACGAATCGCACCTGTGCTGCGGTTCGGCCGGCACCTACTCGGTGCTGCAGCCCGAGCTCGCCTATCCGCTGCGCGACCGCAAGCTGGGCCACCTGAAGCAATTGCAGCCGGTGGCGATCGCGTCGGCCAACATCGGCTGCATCACGCACCTGCAAAGCGGCAGCGGCGAGCTGCCGGTGCGGCACTGGGTCGAGCTGCTCGACGCGGCGCTGCAGCCGGCTGCGTGACGGCTCAATCGCAGCGGTAGGTGACCTCGCCCTTGGGCGCGGGCTCGATGGTCGGCGGCACGAAGCGCAGCGGCGCGCCGAAGTTGCGGCAGTAGGCCTCGGCCTCCTCGGGGCTCGGCGAACGCAGCACGCCGTCGCCGAGCATGGTCACGCGCGGCGCGGTGCGGGTCGCGCAGCCGGCGAGAACGGCCGCCAGGGCCAGGAGGATGAGCGGAGTGGCGCGGTGGCGCATGGCGTGAAATGCGCCGGATGGCGGCTTGGAAGTGCGAAGCCGCCGACTGTAGCGGGTACCGGTGCGCCCGCGCTGCCGGGCGGCCGCGCCACCGCCGCACACGGCGCCGCGCCCTGGTCCGACTCGCCCGACTGTGGCGCCGGCGCATCATTCCCGGCATCCATCGCGCCAAGGAGTACGTCCCATGTCCCGCTTTTCCACCCCCGCCGCGCTCGCGGCCGCCGTCCTGTCGCTCTGCGCCGGTGCCTTCACCGCCGCCCAGGCCCAGTCCGCCATGCCCGCCTGGAAGGGCGAGGGCGCCACGCGCTACGTCTGCGGCGGCATCGGCTCCGACGAGTCGAAGGCCATGCGCGCCGCCATGAAGGAACATCCGCTGGCGCTGCTGTTCGCGCGCGCCAACGGCGCCTACCTGGCCGATGTGCAGGTCGAGATCAAGGGCGCGGACGGCGCCGCCGCGCTCTCGCTGCGCGCCTCGGGGCCGGTGTGCCTGGTCGACATTCCCGCCGGCCGCTACACGGTGGTCGCGACCACCCAGGGCGGCGAGTCGAAGAGCCAGGCCGTCACGGTCGGCAGCGGCTCGACGACCGCGAGCTTCAGGTACTGAGCGTCAGGCGGAGGCGGCCAGCGCCGCCTCGATGTCGCGCGCGAGCGAGGCCGGCGTGTCGAGCGGCGCATAGCGCTTGCGCACCTGGCCGTCGCGCCCGACCAGGAACTTGGTGAAGTTCCACTTGATGGCGGTGCTGCCCAGCAGGCCCGGCTTCTCCTTCACCAGCCACTGATAGAGCGGCGCGGCACCGCTGCCGTTGACGTCGATCTTCTCCATCATCTGGAAGCTCACGCCGTAGTTCTTCATGCAGAAGGCGCCGATCTCCTCGTTGGTGCCCGGGTCCTGGCCGCCGAACTGGTTCGACGGGAAACCCAGCACCGCGAGGCCCTGGCCGGCGTACTTCTCGTGCAGTTCCTCGAGGCCCGCGAACTGCGGCGTGAAGCCGCACTTGCTCGCGGTGTTGACGATCAGCAGCACCTTGCCCTTGTAGGCCGAGAGGCTCACCGGCTGGCCGTCGATCTGCCTGGCCTCGAAGTCGTAGACGCTGGTCATGGGAATGTCCTCAGGGGGTCGAAGGAGCGCGATCTTCGCTCGCGGCGGGCGTTCGCGCAAACGAGGACCAGACCGCGGCCGCCACGATCAGCGCGCCGCCCGCGAGGATGCGCGAGTTCATCGTGGCTGCGCCCAGCGCCACCGACGACACGCTCGCGAACAGCACCTCCGACAGCATGATCACCGCCGTCGCGCTGGCCGCCAGCCGCGCGGCGCCGTACTGCAGGCAGACGTTCGCGATCACGAAGCCGAAGCCCAGCAGCGCGGCCCAGCCGATCCAGCCCGGCGAGGCGGCGGTCGGCGGCGCGAAGGCGCCGAGCGCGGTGCCGGTCAGCGCGGCCGTGCCCGCCACCACCGCGCAGCCGCAGAACATCGCGAGCGCGCGCGATTCGCCGGGCGCCGCGCGCAGCTGGCGCAGCACGATGTTGGTGACCGCGAAGCCGAAGCCCGCCGCCACGCCGAGCCAGTCGGGCAGGCTCGAGGGCACCGGCCAGTCGGTGCCCGGCGTCTTGAGCACCACCGCCACGCCGGCCAGCGCCAGCGCCACGCGCGCCAGCGATCCGCCCGTGGGCCGCTCGCCCAGCACCGCCCAGCCCAGCAGCACGCTCCACAGCGGCATCATGTAGAACAGCAGCACCACGCGCACCACGTCGCCCTGCGTCACGGCCCAGTTGAAGCCCACGTTGGTGAAGCCGGCCGCGAGGCCGAGCAGCACCAGCATCGGATGGCCCGCGAAGCCGGCCCAGGCGCCGCGGCGCAGCAGGCCCACCACGGTGGCGATCGCGAGGTAGATCAGGCAGGTGGTCCACACCGGATGCAGGCCATGGCCTTCGATGTGGCGGAACGGAAACCACGACAGCCCCCAGACGAAGGCATTGAAGATCAGGGCGAGGGCGGGCATCGGGCGGGCAAACCGCCGAGCATAGCCGGCCGGTCAGTGATGCTTGTCGCTGCGGGCGATCGCGAGGAGGTGTTCGACTTCCTCGGGGTACTTCTTGAGGTTGTTCTCGTGCCAGCGCTTGATGATCCACATGCAGCCCGCCACCACGAGGCCGAAGGCGCTGATCGCGCCGTAGGCCGACAGGCCCAGCCCGGTGCACACGCTGTAGAAGCCGCCGAGCAGCAGGATGCAGGCCTGCTCGTTGAAGTTCTGCACCGCGATCGAGCGGCCGGCGCCCATCAGGTTGTGGCCGCGGTGCTGCAGCAGCGCGTTCATCGGCACCACCAGGAAGCCGCCGAGGCCGCCCAGGATGATGAGGAAGGGCACCGCCAGCCAGACGTTGCCGATGAAGTTCATGCAGATCACCATCAGCCCCATCGCGATGCCCATGGGGATCACGCGGGTGGCCATGTCCAGCCGCATGCGCATCGAGGCCACGATGGCGCCCACCGCGGTGCCGATGGTCACCACGCCCGTGAGGGCCGAGGCCTGCGTGGTGTTGTAGCCCAGCGCCAGCGAGGCCCAGGCCAGCACGATGTACTTGAGGTTGCCGCCCGCGCCCCAGAACAGGGTGGTGGTGGCCAGCGAGATCTGGCCCAGGCGGTCGCGCCACAGGCGCGCGTTGCAGTGCCAGAAGTCGGGCAGCAGGCCGACCAGGTTGCGCGCCAGGCTGTGCTCGGGGTTGGCGCGCATCGGGCGCATCTCGACGCCGGTGTGCGGAATGCGCGTGTTGAACCAGGCCGCGATCATGTAGACCACGATCAGCACCGTGAGCGCGGCCTCGGCCGGCGTGTCGATGCCGGTGTCGATGAAGGGCATGTCGAAGGCCAGCAGCTTGCTCGACACCGCGTGGCCCACCAGCGTGCCGCCGAGCACGATGCCCAGCAGGATCGAGGCGATCGTCAGGCCCTCGATCCAGCCGTTGGCCTTGACCAGCTGCGAGGCCGGCAGCAGCTCGGTGAGGATGCCGTACTTGGCCGGCGAGTAGGCGGCCGCGCCCAGGCCGACGATCGAATAGGACAGCAGCGGGTGCGAGCCGAACAGCATCATCAGGCAGCCGAACACCTTGATGGCGTTGCTGATGAACATCACCCGGCCCTTGGGCAGCGCATCGGCGAAGGCGCCCACCAGCGGCGCGAGCACCACGTAGAACACCGCGAAGATCGGCACCAGCGCGGCGCGCTGCCATTCGGGCGCGCCGGCGCTTCGCATGAGATCGACCGCAACGACGAAGAGCGCTTGGTCGGCCAGCGACGAAAAGAACTGGGCCGACATGATCGTGTAGAAACCGCGCTTCATCGATGGGCTGGCTGGCCAGGGGGTCGCTGGCAGTAGTGAAAAAGTGTCGCCCGGAAGGCGAATGGGCGGTTATAGCATGGGGGTACGACAGCTCCTGCAGGCGGCTTCTGCGTATTCGACCCCATTCCCGAAGATGCTAAAACGTGGTCTGCAAATCGTTTTCAAAGACCCTTCGCCATGCCCCGCCCCATTCTCGCCACGGTCCACACCGATGCCCTGCGCCACAACCTCGAGCGCGTGCGCCGCAATGCGCTCGATTCCCGCGTCTGGGCGGTGGTCAAGGCCAATGCCTACGGCCACGGCATCGAGCGCGTCTACGAGGGGCTGCGCGGTGCCGACGGCTTCGCGCTGCTCGACCTGGCCGAGGCGCAGCGCGTGCGCGCGCTGGGCTGGCGCGGGCCGGTGCTGCTGCTCGAGGGCGTGTTCGAGGCGCGCGACCTCGAGCTGTGCTCGCGGCTCGACCTCTGGCACACGGTGCACTGCGACGAGCAGATCGACATGCTCGCGGCCCACAAGACCCTGCAGCCGCACCGCGTATTCCTCAAGATGAACTCCGGCATGAACCGCCTGGGCTTCACGCCCGAGCGCTTCGGCGCCGCCTGGACCCGCCTCAACGCGCTGACCCAGGTCGACGAGATCTCGCTGATGACCCACTTCAGCGACGCCGACGGCGAGCGCGGCATCGCGCACCAGGTCGAGGCCTTCGAGCGCGTCACCCGCGACCTGCCGGGCGAGCGCTCGATCGCCAACAGCGCCGCCACCCTGCGCCATGCCGAGCGCACGCGCGGCGACTGGGTGCGTCCCGGCATCGTGCTGTACGGCAGCGCGCCCGACTTCCCGGCCAACGATGCCGCCCATTGGCAGCTGCAGCCCACCATGACGCTGTCGACGAAGCTGATCGGCGTGCAGACCCTGCAACCGGGCGACACCATCGGCTACGGCTCGCGCTTCACGGCCGATGCGCCGCTCAAGATCGGCATCGCGGCGGTCGGCTATGCCGACGGCTATCCGCGCCACTGCGACACCGGCACCCCGGTGCTGATCGACGGCGTGCGCACGCGCATGGTCGGGCGCGTCAGCATGGACATGATCACGGTCGACCTCACGCCCGTCCCCGACGCGAAGTTCGGCAGCGAGGTCACGCTGTGGGGCCGCTCGACCGCCAACGATGCGGTGCTGCCCATCGACGAGGTGGCGCGGGCCGCGGGCACCGTGGGCTACGAGCTGATGTGCGCGGTGGCCCAGCGCGTGCCCTTCGCGCCCGAGGCCGCCGACCGCGACCGATGAAGGTCCTCTCCAACTGGCGCTCGGTGCGCCTTTGGGAGACGCAGGTCGAGCGCGACCTGCACCGCCACCACAGCCTGCGCACGCACGGCATCCTGATCGGCAGCTTCACGCTGCTGCTGATGTGGGGTGCCTCGGCGCTGCAGATGCACCTGCTGGGCGTGCAGTCGCTCGCGGTGCGCTACTTCATGACCCTGGGCGTGGGCTACCTCGGCTACCTGCTGGTGCTGCGCTGGTGGGCGCAGCGGCTGGTGGAGGGGCGCGCCGACCTCGGTGACGCGGTCGACGCGGGCGATGCGGGCGAGCTGGCCCTCGACGCGGGCAGCGCGCTCGCGCGCTCGGGCGCCAGCGCCGACGGCGGCCTGCTGTCCGATGCCGCCAGCGGCGCGCTCGAGGTCGCGGGCGGTGCCGACGAGGGCGCCGTGGTGGTCGTGCCGGTGGTCGCGATCTTCCTGGTCTGCATCGCCGTCGTGCTCGGCGCCGGCTCGCTGGTGCTGCTGTATTTCAGCTGGGACGCGCTGCTGGCCGTGGCGATCGAGGTGGCCTTCTCGTACGTCTCGGCGCGCGCCGCGGTGCGCGTCGCGCGCGAGGGCTGGCTCATGGCCGCGGTTCGGCTGACCTGGAAGCCGCTGCTGGGCGCGGTCGCCTGCGCCGTGATCCTCGGCGCCACCCTCGACCATTTCCTGCCCGAGGCGCGCAGCCTGCCCGAGGCGGTGCGCATGCTGCTCAAGCGCTGAGGCGAGGCCCGCACCGTGGACCTGCGCACCCTGCGCTACTTCATCGCCGTGCTCGAGGCCGGCAGCCTCTCGCGCGCGGCGGGCACGCTCTACATCGCGCAGCCGGCGCTCACGGCGCAGATCAAGAAGCTCGAGGCCGAGCTCGGCGCGCAGCTGTTCGAGCGCTCGCATGCCGGCGTCACGCCCACGCCCGCGGGCCTGCAGCTCTACGAGGATGCGCGGCGCCTGCTGTCCGACGCCGACGCGGTACGCGAGCGCATCCAGCGCCTGCCGCAGGGGCCCGAGGGCTCGGTCACGGTGGCCGTGCCCTTCCTGCTGGCCTCGCTGCTGCTCGGGCCGGTGCTGGCCGAGCTCAAGGCCTCGCATCCGCGCATCCGCGTGTTCGTGCTCGACGACCTGAGCCTGATGGTGAGGAAGGCCATGCTCGACCGCCGTGCCGACGTCGGCATCCTGGTCGACACGCCGCAGGTCGAGGGCCTGGCCTGCAGTCCGCTCGCGCGCGAGGCCATCTTCGCCTGCGGCTTCGATCGCGACGGCAGCGTGGCGCCGCGCCTGCGCGCCGGCCGGCGCGGCAAGGCCCGGCCCGCGCCGCGGCCCGAGATCGACTTCGCCGACGCGGCCCGGCTGCCGCTGGTGCTGCAGTCGAGGCGCTTCGCGATCCGCCAGCGCGTGGAGGAGGCCGCGGCCGCGCTCGGCGTGGCGCTCAACCTCGCGCACGAGCACGACTCGGCGCGCGTGATCCGCTCGCTCTATGTCTGCGGCGCCGGCTTCACCTTCACGCCGGCCTGCGCGCTGTCGGACAACCCGCCCGCGGGCACGGGCTGGATCGCGGCGCGCGTAATGCGGCCCGCGCTGCAGCGCAGCTACTTCATCGCCACGCCGGCCGACCGCGCGCCCGATCCCGCCGCGCAGGTGGTGGCGCGTTCGCTCGTGCGGCAGGCCGCGCGGCTGATCGCCGAGGGCCGCTGGGAGGCCGAGCTGCTGGCCGAGGTCGAGCCCGAGGCATAGCGCGACGCGCTTCTCGCAAGCCAGGCCATCAATGCGATTGATGGCTCGGCATCAGCAAACGGTATTTCCTGCGCGAGGCCGCTTTGGCGGACAGTGGCGCATCGCATGCACGAACGCATGCCTGCATCCAGGAGACACCCCTTGCCACAGACCACCGCCCGGGTCGCCAACGTCGGCGAACTCGTTTCGCGCTGCGCGCGCCTGCACGGCCCGCGGATCGCGCTGCGCACCGAATCGCGCAGCCTCAGCTACGAGGCGCTCGACCGCCGCTCGAACCGGCTCGCCAACGCGCTGCTGGGGCTCGGCCTCGCGCGCGGCGACCGCGTCGGCATCTACCTGCCGAACTGCATCGAGATCGTCGAGGTCGAGCTGGCCTGCTACAAGGCCGCGCTGGTCAAGGCGCCGTTCAATGCGCGGCTCTCGCCCGCCGAGGTCGGCGAGATCGTCGCCAACAGCGGCGCCGCGCTGATCGTCACCACGGCCGAGCGCGCCGAAGCCTTCCTGCCGCACCTGAAGGGCGACGCGCGCCCGATGCTGCTGTTCGTCGACCTGCCCGAGGGCGACGCCGCTTCCTACGAGGGCGCGCTCGGCCGCGCCGGCGACGCCTTCGAGGCCGCGAGCGTCGAGGCCGACGAGCTCGCCGTGCTGCACTACACCTCGGGCTCCTCGGGCGTGCTCAAGGCCGCGATGCAGACCTTCGGCAACCGGCTCGCGCAGCTGCGCAAGTTCCTCGTGCGTTCCGAGGGCATGCGCGAAGGCCATCTGCTGGGCCTGGTCGGGCCGGTCACCCATGCCTCGGGCATGCAGATCGTGCCCGCGCTGTGCAGCGGCGCCACCATCCGGCTGTTCGCGGGCTTCGAGCCCGGCCGCTTCCTCGCCGACATGAAGGCCGAGCGCGTGACACACACCTTCATGGTGCCGACCATGATCAACATGCTGCTGGCCGAGCTCGAGGGCCGCTACCGCCCGCTGCCCGACCTGCAGCGCCTGGGCTACGGCGCCGCGCCGATGGCGCCCGCGCGCATCCTGCGCGCCATGGACGTGTTCGGCCCGGTGCTGTCGCAGGGCTACGGCGCGGGCGAGACCACCTCGGGCGTGTGCGGCCTCGGCGTGGAGGACCACCTGTTCGCGCGCGCCGCCGCGCCCGAGCGGCTGGCCTCGTGCGGCCGGCCCTTCCTCGAGTCGCTGGTGGAGATCGTCGACGACGCGGGCCAGCCGGTGGCCCGCGGCGAGATCGGCGAGATCGTGGTCAGCGGCCCCGACGTGTTCGCCGGCTACTGGCGCGCGCCCGAGCTCACGGCCGAGGTCCTGCAGAACGGCCGCTACCACACGGGCGACCTCGCGCGCGCCGACGACCAGGGCTTCGTCTACATCGTCGACCGCAAGAAGGACATGGTGATCAGCGGCGGCTTCAACGTCTATCCCTCGGAGGTCGAGGCCGTGCTCTACCAGCACGAGGCCGTCGCCGATGCCTGCGTGTTCGCCGTGCCCGACGACAAGTGGGGCGAGGCCGTGGCCGCGCACGTGGTGCTCAAGCCCGGCCATGCGCTCGACAGCGGCGCGCTCGATGCCTTTTGCGCCGAGCGGCTCGGCGGCTTCAAGCGGCCGCGCCGCGTGGAGTTCGTGGGCACGCTGCCGAAGAACCCGAACGGCAAGGTCGCGCGCAAGGCGATCCAGGCGCCGTACTGGGCCGGCCAGAGCCGCATGGTCAATTGAAGGAAGGAAAGGACATGAACGCATCCCTTTCGTCGTCCGGCGCGAACGCGCGGCCCTTCGAAGGTTCCGCGCGCGCGGCCGAGCTGATCGCGCGCATCGAGGACTTCCTGCATGGCGAGCTCGCCGACCTGGTGCGCGCGCACGGCATCGACCACGAGCACGGCGCGAGCCGCGAGCTGCTGCGGCAGGTCTGGCGCCGCTCGCAGGCACTGGGCTTCTACGGCATGACGCTGCCCGAAGCCATGGGCGGGCTCGGCCTCTCGGTGCTCGACCACGTGCTCGTGAAGGAAGCGATCTACGCGAGCGGTTCGCCGCTGGCACCGCACGTGCTCGGCGAGCTCAGCGGCCCGCCGCGCGTGGGCGCGCTGGTGCGCAAGGCCACGCCGCACCACATGGAGCGCTTCATCGTGCCGGTGGCGCGCGCCGAGAAGGCGATCTGCTTCGCGCTGACCGAGGCCGAGGCCGGCTCCGACGCGGGCGCGGTGCAGACGCGCGCCGTGCGCGAGGGCGAGCACTTCGTGCTCAACGGCCGCAAGCGCTTCATCTCGGGATCTCCCTTCGCCGACTTCGCGGTGCTGATGGCCTCCACCGCGAGCGACCCGGCGCAGCGCGAGGTCAGCGCCTTCTTCGTCGACCTGGCGCAGCCCGGCGTGCGCGTGGAGGCTGGCTACAAGACCATGGCGGGCCAGTCGCACACCGGCGACATCGTGCTCGAGGACTGCCGCATCCCGGTGGCGAACCTCGTGGGCGAACCCGGCCGCGGCCTGGCGCTCGCGCTCGGGCGCATCACGGTCAACCGGCTGCTGCACTGCCCCGCGATGGTGGGGCTGGCCACGGTGGCGCTGCGCGATGCCTGCGAGTACGCCAGCCGGCGGCGCCAGTTCGGCCGCGCCATCGGCCAGTTCCAGGCGATCCAGCACATGCTCGCCGACATGGCGACCGAGCTGGCGGCCGCGCGCGCGCTGATGCTCGCGACCGCGCGCCAGATCGACGCCGGCTCGGAGGCGCGCGCCGAGGCCTCGATGGCCAAGCTGTTCTGCTCCGAGTCGGCCTTCCGCATCGCCGACCGCGCGGTGCAGATCCACGGCGGCGAGGGCATCGTGCAGGGGCGGCGCGTGGAGTTCCTGTTTCGCATGCTGCGCATGTACCGCGTGCTGACCGGCACCAGCGAGATCCAGCGCAACACCATCGCGCGCGAGCTGCTCGGCGAGCTTCCGGGCTGAACGACCCGCACCAAGAACGACAAGGAGACAAAGACATGTGCTTCACGGACCGCCGCCGCTTCCTCGGCACCGCTTCCGCCGCGCTGGCCGCCTTCGCGCTGCCGGCCGTCTCGCGCGCCCGCGCGGCCGCCGCGCCCTGGCCCGAGCGCCCGATCAAGTGGGTCGTGCCCTACCTCGCGGGCACCGGCCCCGACATCACGGCGCGCGTGCTCGCCGAGGCCGTGGGGCCGATGCTGGGCCAACCGGTGGTGATCGAGAACAAGGGCGGCGCGGGCGGCAACATCGGCGCGCGGCTGGTGGCGCGCGCGCCGGCCGACGGCTACACCTGGATCTACTCGGCCGCGCCGATGGCGGCCAACATGCGCATGTACCGCAGCCCCGGCTACGACGCGCTCAAGGACTTCCGCCACGTCATGCGGCTCACCACCTCCGACATCGTGCTGGTGGTGAACGCCGACGCGGGCATCGCGAGCCTGGCCGAGCTGGCCGCGAAGGCGCGCGCCCAGCCCGGCAAGCTCGACTACGCCTCGGGCGGCGTGGGCACGCCCTCGCACCTCGGCGTGGAGCTGCTGCTGAGCGCGCTCGGCGCGCAGGCCACGCACGTGCCCTACAAGGGCGCCTCGGAGCTGGTCAACGCGATCCTCGGGCGGCAGGTGGTGTTCGGCACGCCGATCCTGTCGGTGGCCTATCCGCAGATCCAGGCCGGCCGGCTCAAGGCGCTCGCAATCGCGGGCGCGCGCCGCAACCCGACACTGCCCGAGGTGCCCACGCTGGCCGAGCTCGGCGTGAAGGGCGTCGAGCTGACCTCCTGGGGCGGCATCTCGGTGCCGGCCGGCACGCCCGATTCGATCGCCGAGCGCATCCGCGCGGCCTTCGAGAAGGCGCTCGCGCAGCCCGCGGTGCAGGCGGCGCTGACCGATTCGGGCGGCCAGGCCAGCCCGCAGGGCGCCGTCGACTACACGCGCGGCTTCACGCAGGAGATGGTGCTGACCGAGACGATGATGAAACAAGCGGGTTTGCAGCCGCAGTGAAAGCGGACTTCGCGTCCTCTGCGTCCGGTTCCCGCATTCAGCCCTCGGTCCCTAGCCGCGCCACCAGGTGGTCGATCAGCACCCGGCACTTGGGCACCGTGAAGCGGCTCGGCGGATAGAGGATCCACGCATGGCCGTGGTAGTTGCCGCGGAACTCCCAGTCGCCGAGCACGCGCGCCACGCGGCCCTCGCCCAGGGCCTGCCGCGCCGAGAAGGCCGGCACGCAGGCCACGCCCAGGCCGGCCGTCGCGGCCTCCATGCGCATCTCGCTGTGGTTGGCGATGTAGCGGCCATGCACCGTCACCTCCACGTCGTCCTCGCCGGGGCGGCTGAAGCGCCAGTGGTTGTCGCGCTCGTGCTCGCCCAGCGACAGGCAGCTGTGGGCCGCGAGGTCGCGCGGATGCGCGATGGCCGCATGGCCCTCGAGGTAGGCCGGCGAGGCCACCAGGATGTGCGCCACCGCCATCAGCCGGCGCGCCACCAGCCCCTCGGGCGGCTCGGTGGTGAGCCGCACCACGAGGTCCACGCCCTCGCGGATCGGATCGATGTCGCGGTCTTCCACGATCAGCTGCACGTCGACCGCGGGATGGCGCGCGAGGAAGTCCAGCACCAGCGGCTGCAGCACCCGGCGCGCGAAGGCGCGCGGCGCGCTCAGCCGCACCAGCCCGCGCGGTTCGGCCGAGAAGCGCTGCGCCAGCGCCATCGTGTCCTGCGCCGCGGCCGCCAGTTCGCGGCAGCGCTCGAAGGCCTCGGCGCCGGCCTCGGTCAGGCGCAACTGGCGCGTCGTGCGCTGCAAGAGCTGCACGCCGATCTCCTTCTCGAGCCGCTTCACCTGCCGGCTCGCGGCCGAGGGCGTGATGCCCAGCAGGTCGGCCGCGGCCGAGAAGCTGCCGAGCTCGGCCACGCGCAGGAAGGCCACCATCTCGGGCAGTACCTTGAGGAATGAATTCGGTCCCACGGTGCAACAGTCCTGTTCCTGCGGATGGCTACTCGCCGCGATCGATGCTCGGAACAATTCCGCCTCGGGCCCTGCGCATGGCGCGCGGGCACCGGCATCGAACAGGCGGAGTATGGATTCAAAGCGCGCGGGCGGCATCGCCCTCACCCCCGGCGGCGTGCCGGCCCGGCCCGGCTTCGGCATGGCCGAACTCATGCTGCTGCTGGTGGCGGCGGTCTGGGGCGGCAGCTATGCGGTCGCCAAGCAGGCCACGCTGCAACTGCCGGTGCTCGAATTCATCGCGCTGCGCTTCGGCCTGACCTTCCTCGTGCTGCTGCCGGCGCTGCGCCCGCTCGTCGGGCCGCAGTGGCGGCAGGGGCTCGCGGTGGGCGGGCTGCTGGGCGCGAACCTGCTCGCGATCTTCGTCTGCGAGACCTTCGGCGTCTCGCTCACCAGCGCGAGCAACGCCTCCTTCCTGATCAGCCTGTGCGTGGCCTTCACGCCGCTGGCCGAGTGGTGGCTGCTCGGCGAGCGGCCCGCGCCGCGCGTGTTCGCGGCCGCGGCGATCTCGCTCGCGGGCGCCGCGCTGCTGTCGCTGAGCGCGCATGCCTCGGCCAGTTCGGCCGGCCTGGGCTGGGGCGACGCGCTGATGGTCGCGGCCGCCGTGCTGCGCGCCCTCATGGTCTGCCTGACGCGCCGCCTCGCGGGCCGCCATGCGCTGCCGGCGCTCACGCTGACCGCGGTGCAGGCGGGCACCATGGCCCTGGGCGCGGCCGCGCTGGCGCTCGCGGTGTCGGGCGGCGCCTGGCATCTGCCGCCGGCCACGGCCTCGTTCTGGTGGGGCATGGCCTACCTCGTGCTGCTGTGCACCGTGTTCGCCTTCTTCGCGCAGAACCATGCGGCCTCGCGCACCAGCCCGAGCCGGGTGTCGCTGCTGATGGGCAGCGAGCCGGTATTCGGCGCGCTGATCGCGGTCTGGGGCTTCGGCGAACGGGTCGGCCCGGGCGGCTGGATCGGCGGCGCGATGATCGTCGCGGCCGCGTGGTGGGTCACGCTGCCGCCGCGCGCGGCGCGCTGAGCCAACCGGGTCCGCCGATCGTCATACGCAGTCCGTCGGATGGCCGTGCGCTCGCACGGGAGCCACACTCGCGCCATGGCCGAACCACTTCCCGCACCCGCTTTTCCGCCCCAGTACGAACTCTTCGGCACCGTGACCGAGGCCGCGCGCGCCGCGCTCGAGTCGGTGCTCATCGAGTCGATCGAACGCCGCAAGGAGTTCGGCGGCATGATCTGCCAGCAGGGCAACCAGTTCTTCGCGATGCCGCCGCGCGAGGGCGACACCAACACGGTCGACGTGGGCCATCGCCTGGGCAACAAGGGCTGCCCCGAGGGCACGACCGCGGTCGCCTACTATCACACGCACCCGGCCTACAAGGGCGCGGGCATGAACATGAAGCCCGACCGCTTCTCGCCCGAGGACCGCGGCGTGGCCGATGACTTCGGCATCGACGCCTACGTGGGCAGCGTCTCGGGACTGTTCCTGCGCTACGACCACCGGTTGCGCAAGATCATGGTGGCGGGGCCGCGCCTGCGCAACGCACGAGACCTGCCGATGCCGGCCCCGCCGAAGAAGCGTCGCACCACGGCCGGCGGCCGCTCGCTGTCGATGGCCTGAGCCGTGCGGTCCGGCCGGCGGCGTGCGTTCAGTACAGGCCCAGCTGCCGCGTCTTCAGGCGCGCCAGGCCCAGCAGCGCATCGGTGAACGGCGTCGCCACGGCGGTCAGCTCGCCGAGCTCGCGCACCACGGTCACGAGCGCGTCGAGCTCGACCGAGCGGCCGGCCTCCACGTCCTGCAGCATCGAGGTCTTGAAGGCGCCGAGCTTGCGCGTGACCGCATGGCGGTCTTCCGGGCTCTGCGCGATCTCGATGCCGATGCGCCGACCGATCTCCTTGGCCTCGAGCATCACGGCCGAGATGAAGCCGCGCACGTAGTCGTCGCCCATGATCAGGTCGGTGGTGGCACCGGTCAGCGCGCTGATCGGGTTCACCGTCATGTTGCCCCAGAGCTTGAACCAGACGTCGCGCTGGATCTGCGGCGACAGCGTGGTCTCGATGCCCGTGGCCTGCAGCAGCTCGACCAGCTTCTTCACACGCGGCGTGGCCTCGCCCGAGGGCTCGCCCACGATCAGGCCGTTGCCGAAGTGGTGCCGCACCACGCCGGGCGCGTCGAGCGAGCAGCTGCAGTGCACCACGCCGCCGATCACGTTGGCCGCGGGAATGGCGCGCGCGATCGCGCCGTCGGGATCGACCGCGCCCAGGCGGTGGCCCGCGATGGGGCCGCCGAAGCCGCCCTCGAGGAACCACCAGGGCACGCCGTTCATCGCGGTCAGCACCATGGTGTCGGCGCCGATCAGCGGCGCGATGCGCTCGGCCACGCCGGCCAGCGCCGGTGCCTTGACAGCGATCACCACCAGGTCCTGCACGCCGAGTTCCTCGGGGTCGGCCACCGCGTTGACCGGCACGCGCGTGCGCACGTCGCCGCGCATCAGCGAGAGGCCGTCGCGCCGCAGCGCTTCGAGCGTGGCGCCGCGCGCCACCACGTTGAGGCGCTGGCCCGCTTGCGCGAGGCCGACGCCGATCCATCCGCCGATCGCGCCGGCGCCGTAAATGCAGATCTTCATGGTCGGATCGTAGCGGTCAGGCGCGGTAGGAAGGATCGATGCGGTCGACCTGGCGCACCAGGGCATTGAACACGTCCTGGCCGGCGCCGTGCGCGGGGCTGAACTGCAGCGCGTCGCGCGTGCAGCGGCTCGCGATCTCCTCGCTCACGGGGATCGCGGCGCCCATCGAGAAGGTCGCCATCTGGATCTCGCAGGCGCGCTGCAGGGTCCAGAGGATCGCGAAGGTCTGCGGCAGCGTCTGGCCCCAGGCCAGCAGGCCGTGGTTGCGCAGGATCACGGCGTTGCGGTCGCCGATGCTCTTGAGCAGGCGCGGGCCCTCGTCGGCGTGGATGGTGATGCCCTCGAACTCGTGGTAGGCCACCATGCCGTGCAGCTGCGCGGTATAGAAGTTGGTCTGCTGCAGGCCGCCCTGCAGGCAGGCCACGGCCACGCCCGCGGTGGTGTGCGTGTGCATCACGCAGTGCGCGCCCTCGAGGCCGTCGTGGATCGCGGCATGCACCGTGAAGCCGGCCGGGTTGACCGGGAAGGTCGAGCCGTCGAGCACGCGGCCCTGCAGGTCGATCTTCACCAGGTTGCTCGCCGTGACCTCGCTGTAGTGCAGGCCGAAGGGATTGATCAGGAACTGCTTCTCGCCACCGGTCACGCTGTCGGGCAGCCGCACCGTGATGTGGTTGTAGATCATCTCGGTCCAGCCCAGCATCGCGAAGATGCGGTAGCAGGCCGCGAGCTCCTCGCGCGCGGCGCGCTCGTCGGGATGGATCGAGGGATGGACCAGGGCCGACGCGGACGACGGCGTGGTGGTGGCGAGAGGGGTCATTGCAGTTCCTTCATGGGGTTAGCCTTCCGCGGTGAAGCCGACCTCTTTCACGATCGGCGCCCACTTGGCGGTGTCTTTCTTCAACAGTTCGGTCAGCTCGGCGGGCGTGGAGGACATGGCTTCCAGGCCGAAGGTGCCGAGGCCGTCGATCACGTCCTTCTGCGCCAGCGCGTTCTTCATCGAGGCGTTGAGCTTCGCGACCAGCTCGGGCGAGGCCTTGGCCGGCAGGAAGAAGGCGAACCACTCGCTGTGCGCCATGTCCTGGATGCCCTGTTCGCCGAAGGTCGGCACGTCGGGCGCGAAGCGGCTGCGCTTGGCGCCCGAGACGCCGAGGATGCGCACCTTGCCCGTGGGCAGGTGCTGCGTGATGTCGCCGATCGGGCCCGACACCGCCGAGATGTTGCCGCCCAGCAGGTCGAGCATGGCCGGCTGCGTGCCGCGGTAGGCCGCGTGCTTGAGCTCGACGCCGCCCTTCTTGCCCAGCAGCGCGCCGATGAAGTGCGGCGTGGAGCCGGCCGCCGGCGAGCCGTAGTTGGCGCCGGCCGGGTTGGCCTTGGCCCAGGCCAGGAACTCGGGCACGGTCTTCACGCTGGCCGGCACGGCCGGGCCGACCGCGAAGCCGAAGTCGAAGATGCAGCCGATGGTCACGGGCGTGATGTCGACCATCGGGTCGTACGGCAGCTTCTTGTAGATGTGCGGGTAGATCGTGAGGATCGAGGTCGGCGTCTGCAGGATCGTGGTGCCATCGGCCGGGCGGCCCTTGACGTAGCTCACCGCGATCTGGCCGCCCGCGCCGGTGCGGTTCTCCACCACCGCCGCGCGCGCGTAGTCGGGGCTCAGCTTGGTCGCGACCCGGCGGCAGATGGTGTCCGAGGTGCCGCCGGCCGCGAAGCCGGTGACGATGGTCGCGGTCTCGATGCCGGCCTGCGCGAAGGCCCGTTGGCCGATGCCGGCAAGCAGCGCGGAGGCGCCGGTGGACTGCAGCAGCTGGCGGCGGGTGAAGCTCATGATGGTTCTGTCTCCGGGTAACGGTGGTTGGGGGTCAGGACTCGTCGCGCAGCCAGGTGACCGCGCCCGAATGGGTCACCGCGCCCTGGTGGGCCGGGCGCACGGTGAGCGCGTATTTTTCCAGCAAGCCACCGCGCGGGACCCCCGCGTTTACTCCACGTCCGGCGAGGCGCCGCGCGATCTCCTCGTCCGTCAGTTCCACCGAAATGGTGCGCGCCGCCGCGCGCGCGTCGATCGCGATCAGGTCGCCGTCGCGCAGCGCCGCGATCGGTCCGCCGTCGGCCGCCTCGGGCCCGGCATAGCCGATGCACAGGCCGCGCGTGGCGCCCGAGAAGCGCCCGTCGGTCAGGAGCGCCACCTTGTCGCCCATGCCCTGGCCGTAGAGCAGGGCGGTGATGCCCAGCATCTCGCGCATGCCGGGGCTGCCCTTGGGGCCCTCGTTGCGGATCACGATCACGTCGCCCGCTTCGTACAGCCGGTTCTGCACCGCCGTCTGGGCCTGCTCCTCCGAATCGAAGACGCGCGCCGGGCCGCGGTGCACCAGCGTCTGCAGGCCGGCGGTCTTGAGCAGCGCCCCGTCGGGGCAGAGGTTGCCCTTGAGCACCGCCAGCCCGCCGTCGCGCGTGATCGGGTTGCCGGCCTCGCGCACCACGCGGCCGTCGGGCGCCAGGGCGTCGGCCAGTTCCTCGGCCATGGTGCGGCCGGTGAAGGTGAGCACGTCGCCGTGCAGGAAGCCCTGCTCGAGCAGCGTGCGCAGGATCACGCCGGCGCCGCCGATGTAGAACACGTCGCGCGCGAGGTAGCGCCCGCCCGGGCGCAGGTCGGCGATGAGCGGCGTGCGCGCGAACACCTCGGCCACGTCGTCGAGGTGGAAGCGGATGCCGGCCTCGTGCGCGATCGCCGGCAGGTGCAGCGCGGCATTGGTCGAGCCGCCGGTGGCCGAGACCACGGCGCAGGCGTTCTCGAGCGCCTTGCGCGTGACGATGTCGCGCGGCAGCGGGCTGTCGCCCATCACGGCCTTCATCAGCGTCCTGGCGGCGCGGCGCATCAGCGGCGCGCGCTCGCTGAACACGGCCGGCACCATGCTCGAGCCGATCGGCGCGAGGCCCAGCGCCTCCGACACCATGCCCATGGTGTTGGCCGTGAACTGGCCCGCGCAGGCGCCGGCCGTGGGCAGGCAGGCGCGGCTCATGGCGTCGAGCTCGTCGTGCGTGGCCGTGCCGGCCAGCACCTTGCCGATGGTCTCGTAGGTGTCGACCACGTTGAGGTCGCGCCCGTCGGGCCCGGGCATCTGGCCCGGCAGCGCCGAGCCGCCGTGCACGAACACGCTCGGCACGTTGCAGCGCACCATGCCCATCATCAGGCCCGGCAGGTTCTTGTCGCAGGCGCCGATCGCGAAGATGCCGTCCCACTGGTGGCCGCGCACCGAGGCTTCCACGCTGTCGGCGATCAGCTCGCGCGAGATCAGCGAGAAGCGCATGCCCGAGTGCGCCATGGTCAGCCCGTCGCTGACCGACACCACCGGGCATTCGTGCGGCGTGCCGCCGCCCGCGTAGATGCCGGTCTTGGCATGCTGCGCCTGCTCGCGCAGGTTCAGGTTGCACGGGCTCATCTCGCCGCCGGTGTGGAACACGCCGACGTGCGGGCGCTCGATGTCCTCGTCGTCCTGGCCCAGCGCATGCAGGAAGCTGCGCGTGGTCGCGCGGATCGTGCCCTCGCGGATGGTGGCGGAACGGAAGCGCGGTGGCTTGGGGTCGGTGGGCGTGGTCATCGGCTGGCGGCGGGCTGGCTCGGGAAGTGGGAAAGGGTCAGAACATGCCGTTGCGGTTGGCGGCGGTCTCGGGCACCGGCTGGATCACGTCCCAGTGCTCGACGATCTTGCCGTTCTCGAGCTTGAAGATGTCGACGATCGCGTTGCCGCGCGTGCCGGGCTCGCGCACCGCGTGCACATGCAGGATCACGTAGTCGCCCTCGGCGAAGCTGCGCTTGATCTCGCTCTTCGAGTTCGGGAATTTCTCGCGCAGGAAGGCGATGAACTTGCGGAAGCCCTCGGGCCCGTCGGCCGCGGTCGGGTTGTGCTGCACGTAGCGGTTGCCCACGTATTTGAGCGCGGCCTCGGCGTCCTTCTGGTTCAGGCCCTTCTCGTAGAAGGCCAGCACGGCCTGGCGGTTGGCTTCCTGCTGGGCTCCGGGGCCGGTGGCGGGGAGCTGGGCGCAGGCGGAGAGGCTCAGCACGGCGGCGGCGGCGAGGAACTTGAGGGCGAGGCGGCGCATGCGGACTCCTGTCGTTGCTTCAGTAGCTGCTGGGAGCGGGCGCGGCCGGGGCGGCGCCGTCCTTGAACTTGGCGGCGAGCTGGCGCGCGGCCGCGGCCAGCACGATGGTGTCCACCCCCACGGCCACGAAGGTGGCGCCGGCCGCGAGCCACTTGCGCGCCTGCTCCTCGGTGGTCGAGAGGATGCCCGCGGCCTTGCCGGCCTTCTGGATGCGCGCGACCGCGTCGGCGATCACCGCCTGCACCTCGGGATGGTTGGGCTGGCCCACGAAGCCCATCGAGGCCGAGAGGTCGGCCGGGCCGATGAACACGCCGTCGACGCCGGGCGTGGCCGCGATCGCGTCGAGGTTCTTCATCGCCTCCACCGTCTCGGCCTGCACCAGCAGGCAGGTCTGGGCATTGGCCTCGTGCAGGTAGTTCGGATAGGCCTGCCAGCGCGAGGCCCGCGCGAGCGCGCTGCCCATGCCGCGGATGCCCTCGGGCGGATAGCGCATGCCCTGCACCATGCGCGCGGCCTGCTCGGCGGTGTCGACCATCGGCACCAGCAGCGTCTGCGCGCCGATGTCGAGGTACTGCTTGAGCAGCGTGGTGTCGCCCACGGGCACGCGCACGATCGGCTGCGGCCGGGTCGCGCCCTCGGGCAGCGCCGACCAGGCGCTCGAGATGCCCTGCAGCTGCGCGAGCACCGAGCGCACGTCGTTGGGCGCGTGCTCGCCGTCGACCAGCAGCCAGTCGTAGCCGGTGCCTGCCAGGATCTCGGCCGCGTAGCCGTCGGCCAGGCCGACCCACAGGCCGATCTGGGCGCGCTTCTCGGCCATGGCCTTCTTGAACAGGTTGATGGGGGTGTGCATGAAGGATTCCGAAGAGGTCAGACGAGGCGGAACGACACGGCGCCCAGCGGGCCGTAGTCGGCATGGAAGGTGTCGCCGGGCAGCGCGGTGGTCGGGCGCGTGAACGAGCCGCCGAGCACGACCTCGCCGGCTTCCAGGTGCTCGTCCCAGGGCGCGAGCTTGTTCGCGAGCCAGGCCACGCCGGTGGCCGGATGGTTGAGCACGGCCGCGGCCACGCCCGATTCCTCGATCACGCCGTTCTTGTAGAGCAGCGCGCTGACCCAGCGCAGGTCGACCGCATCGGGTTTCACGGGCCGCCCGCCGATCACGATGCCGGCATTGGCCGCGTTGTCGGCGATGGTGTCGAAGACCTTGCGCGGCGCCTTGGTGTGGCGGTCGAACTGCTCGATGCGCGCATCGATGATCTCGATCGCCGGCACCACATAGTCGGTGGCCGCGAGCACGTCGAAGATGGTCACGCCGGGGCCCTTGAGCGGCTTGCCGAGGATGAAGGCCAGCTCGACCTCGATGCGCGGCGCGATGAAGCGCGCGAACGGGATGTCGCTGCCCTGCTCGAAGAACATGTCGTCGAGCAGCGTGCCGTAGTCGGGCTCGGTGATCTGGCTCGACTGCTGCATCGCGCGCGAGGTCAGGCCGATCTTGTGGCCCTTGGCCACGCGACCCTCGGCGATCTTCTGCTTGACCCATGCGCGCGAGATCGCATAGCCGTCCTCGATGGTCATCTCGGGAAAGCGCTTGGAGAAATGCTCGACCTGCACGCGCGAGCGTTCGCTCTCGTGCAGTTCGGCCGCGAGCCGGGCGATGGTGTCGGAAGAAAGCATGGCGGTGTGTGTGGGGGTCAGCTCTTGTTGAACAGGGGATGCAGGTTGCTGTGCTTGCCGTCGTAGACCTGGCCGGGGCTCTCGTCGATCTGCAACGTGATGCCGATGTGGCGTTGCGAGAAGACGGGCTCGAAATGCGATTTCAGGACGGCCAGCAGTTCGTCGCCGGCCTTCTTCTTCACGGCCTCGGAGCGGCCCGCGGCCATGCGCAGGTTGAGGTAGACGAAGGCATAGTCGGCCTGGCCGTCGGCCACCGCGTAGTGCGCGGCCGGGTAGGCCAGCACGCGCGTGCCGCCGGTCGGGAACACCGGCTTGCCGGCTTCGTCGCGCTGCTCGAGCATGGTGTCGGCCAGCGTGCGGCACAGCGCCGACATGTCGGTCTCGGCCTCGATGTTGGGCGTGTAGAGGATCACCAGGTGCGGCATGGTCGTGCTCCGTTCAAACCACCGACATCGTCGCGGCCGTGCAGGTCACCGCGAAGATCGGAATGGCCTTCATGTGGAAGATCTCGCCCTGGCCGCGCGCGGCCGCGGCCACGCTGAGGAAGGTGCGGATCTCGAAGCCGCCCTGGCCGGCTTCGCGGTAGGTCGCCTCGTCGCCGTAGTCGTCGAGCGACAGCAGCGCCTCGCGGTCGTTGGCGCACCAGCGGCGCATGAACTCGGCGTCCCACTCGGCATTGACCTTGCCCGAGTCGGGCGTGGCCGGCCAGTGCGAGATGCCGCCGGTGCCCACCAGCGCGATGCGCTCGGGCATCTTGTCGCAGGCGCGGCGCAGCGCCTCGCCGAAGGCCCAGGCGCGATGCAGCGGCGTGAGCGGCGGGCCCTGGCAGTTGATGTTGACCGGGATGATCTTGGTGTCGAAGTTCGGCGTGAGGAAATTCAGCGGCACCATGATGCCGTGGTCGAACTTCCATTCCTCGGCGTAGGCCACGTCCACCGTCTGCATCACCTCGCGGATCAGCCGCTGCGACAGCGCGGCGTCGCCCGGGATGGTGTGCTTCTCGATGCCGAGCCACTTCGGGTCCTCGATCGGTCCCTCGTAGCTGTCGGCCATGCCGATCGCATAGGCCGGCATGTTGTTCATGAAGAAGTTCGCGAAGTGCTCGGCCGCGATCACGATCACCGCGTCGGGCTTCGTCGCGCGCATGGCCTCGCCGAAGCGATGGAACTGCGCGTGGAACTCGTCCTTCACCGCCGGGTCGGCGAGATGCGCGCGGCCGGTGATGCCGGGGGCGTGGCTGCACACGCCTGCGAATACGAGACTCATACGCCCGCCACTTTCTCGTCGGTTCCGGTTGTCATTGCATAGATGCCGGCGCGCACCGGCCCGTACTTGCGCACGCCCTCGCGCATGGCCTCGAGGTAGTCGGCCCACGGAATGCCCAGGAGCGGCGCGAAGTGCATCAAGAGCTGCCCGTTGCAGCCCAGCACGTAGAGCTTGCCGACGTCGCCGCTGTCGATGGCCTCGCGCTCCTCGTCGCTGAGGTCGTAGCCGCCGAGCAGCGCCTTGCGCGTGTCGCCGCCCTCGGCATAGCGCCGCTGCACCTCGGTATCGCGGTTGAGCGCGAACAGGAATTTCTGCATCGCATAGAGGCTCATGGTCAGCCCTCGATCTGGATGTTGGCCTTGCGGATCACGTCGCCGTACTTCGCGATCTCGCTCTGGACGAAGACCGCGAAGCGCTCGGGCGAGCCCGACAGCGACGCGATGCCGCCCTTGCGGAAGGCTTCGGTCACCACCGGTCCCGCGAGCGCGCGGTTGACCTCGGCGTTCACGCGCTGCACCACGGCATCGGGCGTGCCGGCGGGCGCCAGCAGGCCGTTCCACGAATTGGACTCGATCGCCACGCCCTGTTCGGCCAATGTGGGAATGTTCGGCGCGTACTGCGAGCGCTGCGCGGTCGCCATGCCCAGCGCCACCAGCTTGCCGCCCTCGACATGGCCGCGGAACTCGGGCCAGTTGCCGAACATCATCGTGACCTGGCCGCCGAGCAGGTCGGTCAGTGCCGGGCCCTGGCCCTTGTAGGGCACGTGCACGATGTCCAGGCCCATCTGCAGCTTGAGCATCTCGCCCGAGAGGTGGGCCGAGGTGCCGTTGCCGAAGGAGGCGAAGCTCAGCGTGCCGGGCTTGGCCTTGGCCTGGTTGCGCAGGTCGGCCAGCGTCTTGAGGCCGCTGCCCGGATGGGTGGCGAGCACGTGTTCCGACATGCCCATCAGCGCCACCGGGCGCAGGTCCTTCAGCGTGTCGTAGGGCAGCTTGCGCACCAGCGTCTGGTTGGCCGCGAAGCTGTTGGCCACGCAGACGAAGCTGTAGCCGTCGGGCGCGGCCTTGGCGACCGTGTCGACGCCGATCACCGTGCCCGCGCCGGGCTTGTTCTCGATCACCACGGGCTGGCCCAAGGCCTTCGCGAGCTCGGTACCGACCAGCCGCGCGACGAAGTCGGTGGTGCCGCCGGGCGGGAAGGGCACGACGATGCGCACCGGCCGGGCCGGCCACGCGGCCTGGGCGCGCGCCAGCATCGGCAGTGCCGCGAGCGCGGCCGTGCCTTGCAGCAGCGTGCGGCGACGCAGGCTCATGCCACGCCCCAGTGCGGAATGTGGTGCGAGCCCATCGATACCGCCACGTTCTTCGGTTCGCAGAACACCTCGTAGCTCCAGGTGCCGCCTTCGCGGCCGGTGCCCGAGGCCTTGGTGCCGCCGAAGGGCTGGCGCAAGTCTCTGACGTTCTGGCTGTTGACGAAGCACATGCCGGCTTCCACCGCGGCGGCCACGCGGTGCGCCTTGCCGATGTTCTCGGTCCAGACGTAGCTCGACAGGCCGTACTGGATGTCGTTGGCGAGCTCGATGGCATGCGCCTCGTCCTTGAACGGGATCAGGCAGGCCACGGGGCCGAAGATCTCGTCCTGCGCGATCTTCATGCGGTTGTCGACGTCGGCGAACACCGTGGGCACCACGTAGTTGCCCTTCTTCACGCGGTCGGGCAGGTTGCTCGGCCCTTCGAGGCCGCCGCACAGCAGGGTGGCGCCTTCCTTCGGGCCCAGCTCGATGTAGCTGCGCACCTTGGCCAGGTGGGCCTGCGAGATCATCGGGCCGACGATGGTCTTCTCGTCGAGCGGGTCGCCCACCGTGATGCGCCTTGCGCGCTCGGCGAACTTGGCGGCGAAGTCGGCGTAGATCGACTGCTGCACCAGGATGCGCGAGCCGGCCGTGCAGCGCTCGCCGTTGTTGCTGAAGATCATGAACACGGCCGCGTCGAGCGCGCGGTCGAGGTCGGCGTCGTCGAAGATCACGAACGGGCTCTTGCCGCCGAGCTCCATGCTGAACTTCTTGAGGCCCGCGCTCTTCACGATGCGGTTGCCTGTGGCGGTGGAGCCGGTGAACGAGATCGCGCGCACGTCGGGGTGCGCCACCAGCGGCTCGCCCGCTTCCTTGCCGTAGCCGTGCACCAGGTTCAGCACGCCGGGCGGAATGCCGGCCTCGAGCGCCAGCTCGCCGAGGCGCGCGGCCGACAGCGGCGAGAGCTCGCTCATCTTCAGCACGGCCGTGTTGCCGAAGGCCAGGCAGGGCGCGACCTTCCAGGTGGCGGTCATGAAGGGCACGTTCCACGGGCTGATCAGCGCGCACACGCCGACCGGGTGGAACAGCGTGTAGTTCAGGTGCGTGGGCGTGGGATAGGTGTGGCCGTCGACGCGCGTGCACATCTCGGCGAAGTAGTAGAAGTTGTCGGCCGCGCGCGGCACCAGCTGCTTGCCGGTCTGCGCGATGACCTGGCCGCAGTCGTTGGTCTCGGTCTGCGCGATCTCGGGCACGTTCTTCGCGATCAGGTCGCCGAGCTTGCGGATCAGCTTCGCGCGCTCGGGCGCGGGCATGCCGGCCCACTTGGGGAAGGCTTCCTTGGCGGCGGCCACGGCCGCGTTCACCTCGGCCTCGCCGCCGGAGGCGACTTCGGCCAGCACTTCCTGCGTGGCGGGGTTGACGGTCTCGAAGTAGTCCGAGCCCTTGACGGACTTGCCGCCGATGAGATGGTCGATCTGTTGCATGAGGGAATCCGGTTCAGTCCAGTTTGATGTCGCGCGCCTTGATCAAGGCATGCCATTTCTTGCGCTCCGCATCGGTGTAGCGCGTCATTTCGGTGGCGTCGGCGGGGCGGGCCTCCCAGCCGGCGTCATAGAGCTTCTGGCGCACGCCGGCATCGGCCATGGCCTTCTGCAGCTCGGTGCCGAGCTTCGCCTGCACTTCCTTCGGCGTGGCCGCGGGCACGACCAGGCCCTGCCAGGTGTAGGCCTCGACGTTGGCGAAGCCCAGTTCCCTGGCGGTGGGAATGTTCGGCAGCTGCGGCACGCGCTCGGCCGACATGGCGAGCAGCGGCACCACCTTGCCGGCCTTGACCGCGCTCACGCCGCTGGGCAGGTCGAGCATCATCAGCGCGACCTGGCCGCCCATCAGGTCCTGCAGCGCGGGCGCGCCGCCCTTGTAGGGCACGTGCAGCATCGACACCCCGGCTTCGCGCTGGAACAGTTCGTAGGCGAGATGGTGCGGACTGCCGGTGCCCGGCGTCGCGATGCTGTACTTGCCGGGCGAGGCCTTGAGCGCGGCCAGCAGCGCCTTCGCATCGGCGATGCCCGCATTGGGCGCGGCCGTGATGATCAGCGGCGAGCGGCCCATCATGCCGACCAGCGCGAAGTCCTTCTCGGCGTCGTAGGGCAGCTTCTTGTAGAGCGCGGGGTTGTAGACCAGCACGCCGTTGTCGGCCGAGAACACGGTGTAGCCGTCGCCGGCCGAGCGCGCCACGTTCTCCGACGCGATGATCGCGCCGGCGCCGGGCCGGTTGTCGACCAGCACCGGCTGGCCCAGCTGCTGCGACACCTGCGCGCCCACGGTGCGCGCGAGGAAGTCGGTGCCGCCGCCGGCCGGATAGCCGACCACCCAGCGCACCGGCTTGGCGGGGTAGGCGGTCTGTGCGACGGCGAGGGCCGAGACGGCCAGCGCCATCGTGGCTGCGGCCACGGACTGGAGGAGCTTCTTGCCGGTGATCATGTCGTGTCGTCTCCGCTGATTTCTTGGGCGTGTGAATGGAAAAGGAGAGCGCGCCGCGGGGGCGCGCTGGAAAGAATCAGGCCGCCGCGATGGTGTTGACCAGCGCGCCGATGCCCTCGATCTCGGTCACGATCTCGTCGCCGGGCTGGCAGTCGACGACGCCGTCGGGCGTGCCGGTGAGGATCAGGTCGCCGGGCGACAGCGTCATGAAGCGGCTGAAGTACTCGATCAGGAAGGGCGCGTCGAAGATCATGTCGCGCGTGTTGCCCTGCTGCGTGACCTGGCCGTTGACCGTGGTGCGCAGCGCGAGCGCCATCGGGTCGGCCACGTCCTTCGCATCGACCAGCCAGGGGCCGATCGGCGTGCAGGTGTCGCGGTTCTTCACGCGCAGGTTGGGGCGGTACCAGTTCTCGAGGTAGTCGCGGATCGCGTAGTCGTTGGCCACGGTGTAGCCGCCGATGAAGTCGTAGGCGTCGTCGCGCTTCACGTGGCGCGCGGTCTTGCCGATCACGATCGCGAGTTCGCACTCGTAGTGCATGAACTGCACGCCGGCCGGGCGGAAGGTCTTCTGGCGGTGGCCGATCAGCGCGCTCTGGCCCTTGACGAAGACCAGCGGCTCCTCGGGCGCCTTGAACTCGAGCTCCTTCGCATGGTCGGCGTAGTTGAGGCCGAGCGCGAGGATGGTGCGCGGGCGCGGCGTGGGCGCGAGCGGCGGCAGCCAGTCGACGGCGTCGAAGCCGACCACGCGGCCATCGGCCAGCCGCAGCGCGCCGTCGTGTTCGACGGCCTCGTGCACGGCGTTCTCGTAGCGGATGCGTGCGTGCTTCATGCGGCGGCTCCCGTCTCTTCTGCCACCAGGGTGTTGCTCAGGGTCTCGAAGCCCGGCGCCGAGATCTCGATGCGGTCGCCCACGCGCGCCAGCGGCCGGCCCGCGCCGCAGCCAAGCATCAGCACGTCGCCGTGCGCCAACGTCATGAATTCGCCGACCTCGGCCAGCAGCTGGCGCGCGGGGCGCACCAGCGTGGAGAAGTCCAGCGTCTGCCTGACTTCGCCGTTGATGCGCACCTCGACGCGGAATGCCGCGGGATCGTCCACCTCCTGCGCGTCGCGCAGCGCGGGGCCGATGCCGAGGAAGCCGTCGAGGCACTTGAACTTGACGGGCGGGCGGAAGAAGCTGGCATGCGGCACCGACAGGTCGTTCATGGGCACGAAGCCTTCGATGTCGCCGTCGGCGCCGACCACCATGCCGATGCTCGCGCCCACCTCGACCTCGGGCAGGTTCGCCGGCACGGGGATCGCGGCGCCGTGCGGGCTCCAGGTGTTGGCGGTCTTGACGTAGAGCACCGGCGCCTTGGGCGGCGCCTTGTAGGGCGGCGCGCTCATCTGCGGCGCGAGCGCTTCCACCTCGGCGCGGAAGTTGAGCAGCGTGCCGTAGACGGTGCCGGCGGGAAGGAAATGGGAAGGTAAAGAAGGGGGGCTCATGGCTGTTCCAGTGCGATCAGTTCGTCGAGCAGCTCGTAGAGCTGGCCGAGCTTGTCCTTGCCCAGGGATTGCTCCATCCACTGGTAGTGCGCCTCGATGCTCGAGGACAGCTTGTTCACCAGCTTCATGCCGCGCGGCGTGGCCTCGACCACGGTGCGGCGCTGGTCGGCCGGGTCGCGGCTGCGCGTGATCAGGTCGTCGCGCTCCATGCGCGCGAGCACGCCCGTGAGGCTGGGCCCGAGGATGAAGGCCTCGCGCGCCACGCGGCCGGTTTCGACCGCGCCGTGTTCGCCGAGCACGCGCAGCACGCGCCACTGCTGGTCCGACAGCGCATGCACGCGCAGGCTGGGCCGGGTGTGGGCCATGACGGCTTCGCGCGCCTGCAGCAGCAGGCGCGGAAGGTTGCGGTGGGTGAAGGCGGTGTTCATGTTGGTCGATTTATTTAACATGTTAAATGATCGGCAAAAAAACACGGCTACGGGATAACCCTGGCCCGCGCTCGGGCCAGGGTGGATGGCTTCAGTCGACGGTCGCGCCCGAGGCGCGGATCACCTGCCCCCAGCGTTCCGATTCGCTGCGGATGTAGGCCGCGAGCTGCGCGGGCGTGCTCGAGCCGGGCTCGAAGCCGTCGTTCTCGAGCTTCTGGCGCAGCGCGGGCTGGGCGATCACCTTCGCGATCTCCTGGCTCAGCCGCTCGACCACCGGCGCCGGCGTGCCCGCGGGCGCGACGATGCTCTGCCAGGCCACCGCCTCGAAATCGGCGGTGCCCGGCAGCCGCGACTCGGCCACGGTCGGCACGTCGGGGAAGGTGGGCTGGCGCTTCTTCGAGGTCACGGCCAGCGCGCGCAGCTTGCCGCTGCGCACGTGCTGCAGCGCCGGCGCGATGTCGGTGAACATCAGCTGCAGCTGACCGCCGAGCAGGTCGGTGAGCGCGAGCGCGCTGCCCTTGTAGGGCACGTGCGTCATCGCGGTGCCGGTGGCGAACTTGAACATCTCGGCGCCCAGATGCTGCGGGCTGCCGTTGCCGGCCGAGCCGTAGCTCAGGCCTTCCGGTTTGGACTTGGCGAGCGCCACCAGCTCGGCCAGCGTGCGCGCGGGCACCGAGGGATGCACCACCACCATCAGCGGCACCGCGCCGATCAGGCCCACGGGCGCGAAGTCCTTGGCCGGGTCGTACGAGAGCTTCTTGTAGAGCCAGGGATTGATCGCGAGCGTGGTGCTGGTGGCCACCAGCAGGGTCGAGCCGTCGGGCGCCGAGCGCGCCACCTGCGACGCGCCGATGGCGGTGCCCGCGCCGGGCTTGTTGTCGACGATCACGGTGCGGCCGAGCGCGGTGCCCAGCTGCTGCGCGATCAGCCGGCCGAGCATGTCGGTGGTGCCGCCGGGCGCGTAGGGCACGACGATGGTGATGGGCTTGTCGTTCTGCGCCAGCGCGGCGAGCGGGCCGGCGGCGCAGGCGACGGCGGACAGGGCACCGAGCTGGCGCAGGGCGTGGCGGCGGTTCATGCGGATGTCTCTCTTTCTTTCTTGGATTCGGAAGCGGCCGCGGGCGCGACGCCGCGCAGCAGGTCGACCAGCGCCTCGGGATCGGCCGGCACGGCATCGCCGCGCCAGGCCACGTGCTGGTCGGGGCGCGAGATCACGAGCGCGCGGTCGTAGAGCGCGGCGGCCTCGGGGCCGTCGATGTCGAGCACGCGCAGCGGCAGCCCGCGCGCGGCGGCCGCGGCCACGAGCGGCGCGACCTCGAGCGCCGGGTCGCGGCGCAGCAGCACGTAGCCCTCGCCGAGCGCGGCCATCGCGTCGTAGAGCGAGCGGCCGTCGGCCAGCCACAGGTGCGGCACGCGGCAGCCGGGCACGGTGGCCGGCTTGAAGTCGTACATGGTGTAGGCCGGCGCGGCCTCGCCGTCGTAGGCGATCAGCGGCGAGGCGTCGTAGAAGTAGCCGAAGTTGAGCCCGCCGCAGCAGTACTGCTGCACGTTGAGGTCGTACAGCGCCTGGCCGCGCGCGGCGCGCAGCGCATCGCCCTCGGGGCCCGGTGCCTCGATGCCCTCGGGCACGCCCTCGCGCTGCTTCTGCAGGGCCAGCGCATGGTTCATCGCGAACTTCGAGACCTGCTCGGTGATCGGCTGGCGCTCGGCCTCGTGCGCGCCGAGCGCGGCCTCGGCGAGCCACCCGCGCAGGTGGCCCGCGAGCAGCCACGACAGGTTCATCGCGTCGGCGATGCCGGCGTTCATGCCGTAGCCCGCCATCGGGATCCACAGGTGGGCCGCGTCGCCGCAGATGAAGACGCGGCGGTCGCGGAAGCGCTCGGCCACCAGGCGGCGGCCGATCCAGTCCTCCTTCGAGATCACCTCGTACTCGAAGTCCGGCCCCACGCCGAGGATCTGGCGGATCGCCCAGTCGCGGTCGATCGATTCGAAGTCGGTCTCGTCGGCCAGCAGGTAGTTGTGCAGCAGCCAGGTCTCGCGTCCGTCGATCGCATAGACGTTGCCGCAGCGCCGCGGATTGAGCGCGAAGGTGGCCCAGGCCGGCTTGTTCTTCAGCAGGCCCAGCAGCGCGGGCGCGCGGAAGTAGGTCGACTGCACGCGGCCCACCACGTCGGTGCCGCGCAGGTTGGCGCCGATCTTCTTGCGCACTGTCGAGCGCCCGCCGTCGCAGCCGATCAGGTAGCGGCAGCGGATGCGCACCGCGCTGCCGTCGTCGAGGTCGACGCCGGTCGCCCACACGCCCTCGTCGTCCTGCTCGAAGTCGTCGATGCGCGTGCGGTTGCGGATGCGCAGGCCCGGCGTGGCCTCGGCATGCGCGAACAGCACCGGCTCGAGGAAGATCTGGTTGATGCGGTGCGGCGGTTCGGCCGTGGGCCACCAGGTGTCGGGGCCGCCGGTGGCGGTGTAGCGCTCGCGCCGCGCGGGGATCGGGATGCGCGAGAGCTCGGGCCCCGTCACCGTGGTGCGGTAGGCCACGTCGTTCGGATAGTCGGCCGGCAGGCCCGCGTCGCGCAGTGCCTGCGCCACGCCGAGCCGGCGGAAGATCTCCATCGAGCGGGCCGACACGTGGTTGCACTTCACGTTCGGCGGCTCGCCGCGGTGGCGGATCTCGGTGACCAGCACGTCGATGCCGCGTTGCGCCAGGTCGATGGCCAGCGTGAGGCCGACCGGCCCGCCGCCGACGATCAGCACCTGCGCCTGCAGTGGTTCTGTCATGGGTTCGCTTGTCTCTCGTTGTGGACGGCGGCCATTACAGTGCCGAAGTGCCATCCGACAGAAGTGAAACTTTCATGGCCATTCATAAAAAGCCTTTATCAATGCGCGGCGTGCCCTCGGTGCGCCAGCTGCGCGCCTTCGCGGCCGTCTACCACAGCGGCCAGCTGTCGAGCGCCGCCGCGGCGCTGTCGCTCACCCAGCCGGCGGTCAGCGTGCTGCTGCGCGAGCTCGAGGACCGGCTCGGCGTGCGGCTGTTCGACCGCACCACGCGCAGCCTGCATCGCACCGCCGCGGCCGACGAGGCCATCGGCCATGCCGAGCGCGTGCTGGCCGAGCTCGACGCGCTGGGCAGCGGCATGGCCGAGCTCGCGGCCGGGCGGCGCGGCCGCCTGCGCATCGCCGTCACCTCCACCATCGCGCAGACGCTGATGCCGCGCGCGCTGCGCCGCTACACGCAGCAGCATCCGGATGTGAAGGTCGCGATCGACGACTGCGCGCCGAGCCAGTTCGTCGAGACCGTGCTCAGCGGCCAGGTCGACTTCGGCGTCGGCACCTTGCAGGCGCGCACGCCGGGCCTGGACGAGCGCGTGTTCGTGCACGACCACCTCGCCGTGATCGCCGACCGCGACCTGCCGCTGCCCGGCGGCGCCGCGGGCATCACCTGGCGCCAGCTCGCGGCGCTGCGGCTCATCACAGTCAAGCCCGGCTACGGTGTGCGCAACAGCATCGATGCCGCGGCCGCCGAGGCCGGCGTGCGGCTCGAGATCGCCTACGAGGTGACGCTGCTGACCACCGCGCTCGCGATGGCCGCGGGCGGGCTCGGGCCGGCGCTGCTACCGGCCTCGATCCTCGCGCATGCCGATCCCTCGCGGCTGGTCGCGCGCCGGCTGATCCGGCCGACCGTGGCACGCAACATCGCAGTGGTCACGCGGCAGGGCCGTTCGCTGTCGCCGGCCGCGGCGGCCTTCGCCGACCTGCTGGCGAGCGAATTCGCGATCTGAAGGCTCAGGCGCGCGGCCGCGCCAGGTAGGCCTGCATGGTCTCGATGAAGGTCTTGGCCGCCACCGAGAGCGTGCGGTCGCGCTTGGCGACCACCGAGATGTTGCGCGTCACCACCGGCGCGTGGATCTTGCGCGCCACCAGTTCCTTGAAGCCGCACTGCGCCACCAGCTCGGCCGGCACGATCGACGCGCCCAGGCCCGAGGCGCTCATCGCGAGCGCGGTGGTCAACAGCGACACCTCCTGCTGGATGTCGAGTGCCACGTTGGCCGCGCGCGCGGTGCGGTCGATGGCATTGCGGATGCCGTAGCCGGCCTTCACCGTGATCAGCGCATGGCCCGCGAGGTCGCTCCAGCGCACCTGGCGGCGCCGCGCCAGCGGATGGCTGGGCAGGCACACCAGCGCGAGGTGGTCGTGGATCAGCGTGCGCTGGCTCAGCGCCGCCACCTCCTGGTCGGGCGAGCCGATGCCGAAGTCCACCTGCTCCGAGAGGATGCGCGGCACGAACTGCTCGGTCTCGCAGTCGACCAGCTGCACACGCACGCCCGGATGCAGGTCGTTGAAATGCCGGATCACCGGCGGCACCAGCGTCAGCGCGATGGTCGGCGTGACCGCGATGCCGATGCGCCCGCTGGGCGCGGCCTGGCCGCGGAAGCCGGTCTCGAGCGAACGCACGTCGCGCAGGATGCGCTCGGCCACCGGCAGCATCTCGTGCGCGGCCTCGGTCGGGCTCAGCGAGCGCGTGGTGCGGTCGAACAGGCTGGTGCCGGTGGCGGCCTCGAGCTGGCGGATCAGCACGCTGACGGCCGAGTGCGTGAGGTAGAGCCGGTCGGCCGCCGCGCTGAGTTTGCGCCAGCGGTAGACCTCCACGAAGGCGCGCAGCTGGCGCAGGCTGGTGCCGGGGATCGAGCCATCGTGATTCATGAATTTATTTCGACGCTTGCAAAATAAGTTTCGATTCTCTCGCGCTGCGTCCTCCGCTCCAATCGCGCCCATGCCCTGCATCCGGAGGGCGCCAACGACAACAGGAGACTCGATGAACGGCTCGGGCTTTTCATTCGCGCACACGCGCGCCGCCGTGTCCGACGCGGAGTGGCAGCAGCGCGTCGATCTGGCGGCGGCCTTCAGGCTGGCCGGCTACTACCGCATGACGGACCAGATCTACACCCACCTCACGGCCAAGGTGCCGGGCACGCAGGCGCATTTCCTCATCAACCCCTACGGCGTGCTGTTCGACGAGGTCACGGCCTCCTGCCTGGTCAAGGTCGACATCGACGGCGAGGTGGTGTTCGACCCGACCGGCATCGGCATCAACCCCGCGGGCTTCCTGATCCACAGCTGCATCCACCGCGCGCGGCCCGACCTGCATGCGGTGCTGCACACCCACACCGCGGCCGGCATCGCGGTGGCGGCGCAGCGGCGTGGGCTGCTCAACCTGTCGCAGCACGCCATGCGCTTTCACCGCCGCATCGGCTACCACGACTACGAGGGCGTGGCGCTCGACTTCAGCGAGCAGGACCGGCTGGTGCGCGACCTCGGCCCGCACAACGTGATGATCCTGCGCAACCACGGCCTGCTGGCCGCGGGCGACACCATCCGCGAGGCCTTCGAGCGCCTCTACTACCTCGAGCGTGCCTGCGAGGCGCAGGTGCGCGCGCAGTCGGGCGGCGCCGAGCTCATCGAATGCAGCGACGAGATCGCCGAGAAGGTGGCGCAGGCGCTCGACCGGCCCGGCCGCTCGGCGCGCGACAACGACTGGCCGGCGCTGCGCCGGCTGCTGGACCGCATCGATCCGTCGTACGCGACCTGAAGCCGGCAGCCCCAACGAGAACGACAGGAGACACACGATGACGAAGAAGAAGACCGTTGGATGGCCGCGCCGCGCGGCCACGCTGCTGGGCATGGCCGCCGTGGCCTTGCAACTGGCCGCGGGCGCCATGACTGCGAGCGCGCAGGCCGCCTGGCCGAGCAAGCCGATCCGCTGGGTGGTGCCCTACACGCCCGGCGGCGGCACCGACCAGAGCTCGCGCATCATTGCCGAGAAGCTCTCGGTGGCGCTGGGCCAGCCGATCGTGATCGACAACCGGCCCGGCGGCAACACGGTGATCGGCGCGGCCGCGGCTGCTTCCGCGGCGCCCGACGGCTACACCGTGTTCTTCGCGGCGCTGTCGACCATGGCCGTGATCCCGAACCTCTACGACAAGCTGCCCTATGCGAGCGATGCGCTGACGCCGGTGACGCAGCTGGTGCACTTCCCGCTGTTCCTGATGGTCGAGGCCGGCGGGCCGCTCGACACCATGCCGAAGTTCCTGGCGGCGGCGCGCAGCCAGCCGCTGCTGTTCGCGATCGGCGGCAGCGGCAGCGGTGGCCACCTGGGTTCGGAGCTGATGAAGCGCCAGCTCAAGGCCGACATGACGGCGGTGCCGTTCAAGGCCATGGTGCAGGCCGCGCCCGAGGTCGCCACCGGCCGCGTGTCGTTCATGTTCGCCGACCTGCCGGCCGCGCTGCCGCACGTGCAGGGCGGCCGCGCGAAGATCATCGCGACCGCGGGCAAGACGCGCTCGGCGCTCTATCCCGAGGCGCCGACCCTGGCCGAGGCGGGCGTGGGCGAGATCGACTTCGACACCTGGGCCGGCCTGGCCGTGCCCAAGGGCACGCCGCAGCCCATCGTCGACCGGCTGGCACTCGAGCTCAACAAGGTCATCGCCGATCCGGCCGTGCGCGCGAAGCTGGCACTCATCGGCGTCGAGCCCGCGCCGTCCTCGCAGGCCCGGTTCACCGAGTTCATCGCTTCGGAGAATGCCAAGTGGCGCGCCGTGATCCAGGCCGCCGGCATCAAGCTCGAATGACGGCGCCGCCGCTGCGCTCGCTGCTGGTCTTCAACGGCGAGGCCGGGTTCTATGCGCAGGCCCTGCGCGCGCGCTGCCCGGCGCTGGAAGTGCACGCCACCACCGAGCGTGCCGAGGCGCTGCGCCTGCTGGCCGAGGTCGAGGCGCTGGTGGTCTCGGGCCCGTGGGTCGACGACGCGATGCTCGCGGCCGGGCCCGCGCTGCGCTGGGTCCATGCGCTGACCTCGGGCACCGACACCATCACCGGCTCGCCCGCGCTGCGGCCCGGCACGCTCGTGACCTCGTCGCGCGGCGTGCATGGCCCGCAGATGTCCGAGCTCGCGCTGCTGATGATGATGGCGCTGGCGCGCGACCTGCCGCGCATGCTGCGCGACCAGCGCGAAGGCGCCTGGAACCGATGGGCACAGCCGCTGCTGTGGCGCCGGCACGCGGTGCTGGTCGGCACCGGCCACGTCGCGCGCGAGCTGGCGCGGCGCTGCCAGGCGATGGGCATGCGGGTCAGCGGCATCTCGGCCACGCCCGCGCCTATCGACGGCTTCGACGACGTGCAGGCGCGCGAGCGGCTGCCGCAGGTGGTGGCGCAGGCCGATTTCGTGGTGGTGCTGACCGCGCACGATGCGCGCACCCATCACCTGATCGATGCGCCGGTGCTCGCGGCCATGCCGGCGCATGCCTTCCTCGTCAACCTCTCGCGCGGCGGCGTGGTCGACGAGCACGCGCTGCTCGCGGCGCTCGAGAGCGGGACCATCGCCGGCGCCGGGCTCGACGTCTACGAGACAGAGCCGCTCGCGGCCAGCCATCCGCTGCGCCGGCTGCCGAACGTGATCGCCACCCCGCACATCGGCGGCCTCAGCGACGTCTATGCGCGGCAGGTGCTGCCGATGCTGCTCGACAACGCGGCGGCCCTGGCGGTGGGCGACGTGGGCGCGCTGGTCAACCGCGTGTGCTGAACGGGCGGCCCCGCGCCCGGACGGCGCGGGTCCACGCCCTAAACTCCCGGCCATGGCCAAGGACAAATCCATCTACGTCTGCAGCGAATGCGGCGGCACCAGCGCGAAGTGGCTCGGCAAGTGCCCGAGCTGCGGCGCCTGGAACACACTGATCGAACAAGCGGCCGGCGGCGCGAACGCCCCGGCCAACAACCGCTTCGGCACGCAGTTCGCGTCGCTCGCCGGGGCTTCCGAACTCGCGGTGCTCTCGGAGATCGAGGCCAGCGACGTCGCGCGCACGCCCACCGGCCTCGACGAGCTCGACCGCGTGCTCGGCGGCGGCGTGGTGGCCGGCGGCGTCACGCTGATCGGCGGCGACCCGGGCATCGGCAAGTCGACCCTGCTGCTGCAGGCGGTCGATGCGCTGCAACGCGCGGGGCAGAACGCGCTCTACGTCACGGGCGAGGAGAGCGGCGCGCAGGTGGCGCTGCGCTCCAAGCGGCTGGGGCTGGACCACTCGCAGGTGCAGGTGCTGGCCGAGATCCAGCTCGAGAAGATCATCGCCACGCTCGATGCCACGCGCCCGGCCATCGCGGTGATCGACTCGATCCAGACCGTCTACTCCGACCAGCTCACCTCGGCGCCGGGTTCGGTGGCGCAGGTGCGCGAATGCGCGGCGCACCTCACGCGCTTCGCCAAGACCAGCGGCACGGCCGTGGTGCTGGTGGGCCATGTCACGAAGGAGGGCGCGCTCGCGGGCCCGCGCGTGCTCGAGCACATGGTCGACACGGTGCTGTACTTCGAGGGCGACACGCACTCGAGCTTCCGCCTGGTGCGCGCGATCAAGAACCGCTTCGGCGCGGTCAACGAGATCGGCGTGTTCGCGATGACCGAGCGCGGCCTCAAGGGCGTGGCCAACCCGAGCGCGATCTTCCTGAGCCAGCACACCGAACCGGTGCCCGGCAGCGTGGTGCTGGTCACGCTCGAGGGCACGCGGCCGATGCTGGTCGAGATCCAGGCGCTGGTCGACGACGGCGGGCCGAGCCCGCGCCGGCTGTCGGTGGGCCTGGACCGCGACCGGCTCGCGATGCTGCTGGCGGTGCTGCACCGCCATGCGGGCGTGGCCTGCATGGACCAGGACGTGTTCGTCAACGCGGTCGGCGGCGTGCGCATCAGCGAACCGGCGGCCGACCTCGCGGTGATGCTGGCCATCACCTCGAGCCTGCGCGGCAAGCCGCTGCCCAAGGGCTTCATCGCCTTCGGCGAAGTGGGCCTGGCGGGCGAGGTGCGGCCCGCGCCGCGCGGCCAGGAGCGGCTGCGAGAGGCCGCCAAGCTGGGCTACAGCATCGCGGTGGTGCCCAGGGCCAATGCGCCGCGCAAGGGCTCGAAGGACATCGAGGGCCTGACGATCCACGCGGTGGACCGGATCGAGGAGGCGATGGACGTGGTGCGCGAGCTCGAGTGAGCGAGCGCCCAAAAAAACGGGCCGCAACGGCCCGTGAAAAAGCGCCTGGCGCATCGGTGGCGGCGCGCCCGGCGAGCTCCCAACCTCCTACCCCCTAATTCGTGCGTCGCTGCGTGGCGTGAACGCCGGGCCGCCGTCGCGCCGGCATTGGCCGCCGGGCGACGGGGCCGGGTTCATCGCGTTCCGGCCGCCGACGGCGGCCTCTCCCTGACAACGTGGGCCGCCGCGGCCGCCTTGTTCGTGCCGGGATTCGCCGGTGCCGCGCAGGGCGGCGAGGCTGAGCCGGACGAAGGTGACGGAGCGTGGAATGTTCATCTGCGGTGTCTGCGGGGCCCGGGCCGATGCCCGTGCGGCGAAATGTGCCCGCGACGGCCCGCGGCGCGGGCGGCTTTGTGGCCCGGTAGCGCGAGATGCGCCTGGCGGTAGCCGGGTCGGCTACCCCGGCGCGCCGGCGCGGCGACAATGCGGGCCATGAATTTCCAGAAGTTTCTCGTGCCCGTGGGGGCGCTCGTCGTGCTGGGCGTGGCCTGGCGCAGCTATGGCTGGGGCGGCGTGGCCCTGGCGGCCGGCGCGATCGTGATGTTCCTGCTGATGCATTTCAATCGCGCGATGCAGGTGCTCAAGCGCGCGGCCGACCGGCCCGTGGGCACGGTGGCCAGCTCGGTGATGCTCAATGCCAAGCTCAAGCCCGGCGTGACGCTGATGCACGTGATCGCGATGACGCGCGCGCTCGGCGAACTGCGCTCGCCGCAGGACGAGCAGCCCGAGCACTACCGCTGGACCGATGCCGGCGGCTCGTACGTCGACACGGTGTTCAACGGCGGCAAGCTGCAGAGCTGGACGCTGACGCGCCCGCCGGCGCAGGACGACGAGGCCGAGACTCCCGCGGCCTAATCCGAGGCCTTGCGCGCGCCGCGCGGCGCGCGCCATGGCGGATTGGTGCGCGCATGGTGGCGCGCCTCCTTCGCGAACTCGGTGCACGCGTGCGTCATCAGGTCGGCCGAGCGGTAGACCAGGTAGACCTCGAAGTCGGGCAGCTCGTCGGTGATCGGCAGCCGCTCGAGCGCGTCGCCGCTCAGCCGCAGCGGCCCGGCGCCGTGGAACACCGCGTCCGACCACATGCTGACCAGGTCGGTCTGCGTGGCGAGCTGCAGGCCCAGCAGGTTCGAGGCGCTCTGCACCATGCGCCGCGGCATCTCGAGCCCGTGCAGGCGCATGGTGCTGACCAGCGGGCTGAACGGATCGTCGACCGGGTCGAGCACCAGCCAGTCGGCATCGAGCAGCGGCCGCAGCTTGCGCACGCGGCGCAGCGGATGGCCGGCGCGCACCGAGATGTGCATCGCCACCGAGAACAGCGGCTCCCACTGGAACACGTTCGAGCCGGGCCCGCTGCAGGTCGAGATCAGGCCGAGGTCGAGCCGGCCCTCGCGCAGGCCCTCGAGCATCTGCTGCGGCCGCATCTCGAAGGCGCGCAGCGCCACGTTGGGAAAGCGCTGGCGGAACGCCGCCATGGCCTCGGGCAGCGGGCCGTTCGAGGCCACCGCGGTGAAGCCGATGTCGAGCCGCGCCTCGTCGTGGCCGCGGATCGCCTCGATGTCCTCGAGCGCATGGCGCAGCTCCTGCTCGACCACGCTGGCGCGCTTGACCAGTGCCGCGCCGTAGGGCGTGAGGCTCACGCCGCGCGTGGAGCGCGACATCAGCGTGACGCCGAGTTCGCGCTCGAGTTCGGCGATCGCCTTCGACAGCGCCGGCTGGGTGGTGTGCAGGCCGCGCGCCGCCTCGTGGATGCTGCCGTGCTGCGCCACCGCGAGCAGCACGCGCAACTGCTGCAGCTTCATCGCTTCGCGGCGGGCATCAGCGGTCGAAGGCCGCCTGCAGGCCGGCCTTGTCGCTCACGCCCTGGTGCAGCTTGAGCATCAGCAGCAGGCGCGCCTTCTGCGGGCTCAGGTCGCCGGCCATCACGGCGCCGGCATCGAAGGTGGTCTTGCCGCCGCCGACGAAGCCGTACAGCGGCATGGTGCGGCCGTTGGGCACGCGGGTGGCGATCACCACCGGCACGCCGCGCCCGAGTGCGTACTTCACGGCCTCGTACATCGAGACGTTCATGTTGCCCATGCCCACGGCCTGCACCACGATGCCCTTCGCGCCCTGGTCCACCGCGTAGCGCAGCAGCGAGCCGTCGGCGCCGCCGAACATCGCGAGGATCTCCACGCGCGGCATCTCGGCGCTGCCGATGTCGATGTGCTGGCGGCGCAGCGCGGTGCGCGAGAACACCACCTTGTCGTCCCAGACCTCGCCGATGAAGCCGAAGTCGCCCGACTTGAAGGTCTCGACGTTGCCGGTGTGGGTCTTGGTCACGGTGCGCGCGGCATTGATCTGGTTGTTCATCGCGAGCATCACGCCCTGGCCCACGGCCTCGGGCGTGGTGGCGATGCGGATCGCGTTGAGCAGGTTGCGCGGGCCGTCGAAGTCCGGCGAGGACGCGTTGCGCTGCGCGCCGATCAGGATCACGGGCTTGTTCGACTTGACCGTGAGGTCGAGCCAGTAGGCCGTCTCCTCCATGGTGTCGGTGCCGTGCGCGATCACCACGCCCGCCACCTCGGGACGCGCGAGCGCATCGTCCACGGCCTGGGTCAGGCGCGTCCACCACTTGGGCTCGACGTAGTTGGCCGACATGGCCGAGAAGTTGTTGACCTCGATGGTGGCGTACTTGCCGGCGTCGGGCACGGTCTGCATCAGGTCGTCGCCCGAGATCGCGGGCACCACGCCCTTGGTGACGGGGTCGACCTTCATCGCGATGGTGCCGCCGGTGGCGATGAACTGCACGACGGGCCGGCTGCCCTGGGCCGAGGCGGCCATCATGCAGCAGGGCGCGAGGGCCAGCAGGCAGAGGCAGTGGCGGATGAGCTTCATGGTGTTGTCCTTGTTCTGGAGGCGGCGGTGCGCCGACGCGCCATTGTGAAGGCGGCACGCACGCGAATGGCGCGCGACGGGCCCTCTCGGTAGTTCCACCGATGGCTTCGCGGCCCCGCTTCTGCGGGGGATGCCTTTTGGTTATCGGCATGAAAATTTGTGATTCCTCGCCGCCGCGCTTTGCCTGAATACTCCGCCGCCACGGGTTCGGGGTGCCATGCGCCGCATGAAGTTCGCGCTTCGCGAATCCGTCGTCCGCACAACAACACCCCGTGGAGATCGAATGAGCGAAGCCGCCGCCCTGCCAGCCAGCCCCGTGCTGGGTTCCGCCCCGCCCGCCAATGCCGCCGCCACCAAGGGCGGCCAGAGCCAGTTCCGGCTGATCGCCGCCTGCTCGATCGGCAATGCGCTCGAGATGTACGACTTCACCGTCTACAGCTTCTTCGCGCTGCTGATCGGCAAGCTGTTCTTTCCTTCCGAGAGCGCCTTCGGTTCGCTGCTGCTCGCGGTCGCGACCTTCGGCATCGGCTTCGTGATGCGGCCGCTGGGCGGCGTGATCATCGGCAACTACGCCGACCGCAAGGGCCGCAAGGCCGCGATGACGCTGACCATCGCGCTGATGGTGGCCGGCACGCTGTGCATCGCGCTCGCGCCCACCTATGCCTCGGCCGGCGTGTTCGGTTCGCTGATGATCGTCGCGGGCCGGCTGCTGCAGGGCTTCTCGCTCGGCGGCGAGGTCGGCGCCGCGACCTCGATGCTGATGGAGGCCGGCGGCGTCAAGGGCCGCGGCTTCCGCGTCAGCTGGCAGCTCGCGAGCCAGGGCCTGTCGGCGCTGGCCGGCGCGCTCACCGGTGCGCTGCTCTATGCGCTGCTGCCGCAGGCCTCGCTCGAGAGCTGGGGCTGGCGCCTGCCCTTCCTGCTGGGCCTGCTGATCGCGCCGGTGGGCCTGTACATCCGCTCGCACCTCGAGGAAACGCACCAGGCCGAGAGCCACGAAGCCAGCCCGATCGGCCGGCTGCTGCGCGCGCATGGCGGCACCGTGTTCAAGGGCATCCTCGCGACCACCGCGGGCACGGCCACCATGTACCTGGTGGTGTTCTTCATGCCCACCTACATGATCCGCGTGCTCAAGATGCCGCCCTCGCTGTCGCTGCTGTCGGGCTGCGTCACCGGCATCACGCTGTTCGTGGTGTCGCTGGTGGCGGGCCGGCTGGCCGACCGGCTCGAGCGCCGCAAGCCGCTGGCGATCGGCTCGCTGCTGTTCAGCCTGGTCGCGGTGGGCCCGGTGTTCTGGCTCATCAGCCACCATCCGAGCGTGCCGCTGGTGCTGTGCCTGTCGGCGCTGCTCACGGCGAGCGTGAACATCGGCACCACGCCGATGTTCCTGATGCTGCTCGAGATGCTGCCGATCGGCGTGCGTGCCAGCGGCATCTCGGTGATCTACAGCGTGGGCGTCACGATCTTCGGCGGCTCCTCGCAGTTCATCGTGACCTGGCTGCTGGCGCAGACCGGCAACCCGCTCTCGCCGGCCTTCTACATGATGGCCTGCGGCGTGCTGAGCATCGGTGCGCTGCTGAGCCTGCGCGAACGGCGCGCCGATTGAGCGCCGCCTTCCTTCCCACCTTTTCCGCGAAACGATTGCCTCCCATGACCCGCGAACTCAGCCTCCAGACCACCAAGCTCCTGTCCCGCCTGCTGCCGCCGATCGAGATCGACACCGAGGCCTTCGTCGACATCCGGCGCCGGATCCATGCCGAGCCCGAACTCGGCTTCGAGGTGAGCGCGACCAGCGAACTGGTCGCGCGGCTGCTGCGCGAATGGGGCTACGAGGTGCACACCGGCATCGGCAGGACCGGCGTGGTGGGGCAGCTCAGGCTCGGCAGCGGCACGCGGCGCCTGGGCATCCGCGCGGACATGGACGCGCTGCCGATCGTCGAGGCCACGGGCCTGCCCTATGCGAGCCGGCAGCACGGCCGCATGCATGCCTGCGGCCACGACGGCCACACGGCGATCCTGCTCGCGGCCGCGAAGGCGCTCGCGAAGAGCCGCGACTTCGACGGCACGCTGAACCTGATCTTCCAGCCCGACGAGGAGAACCTCTGCGGCGCGCGCGCGATGATCGCGGACGGCCTGTTCGAGCGCTTTCCCTGCGACGCGGTCTATGCGCTGCACAACGCGCCCGGCGTGCCGGCCGGCAGCTTCATCGTGCAGGCGGGGCCGGTCACGCTCTCGTCCGACGTGGCCGACGTGACGATCCAGGGCAAGGGCGGCCATGGCGCGATGCCGCACCGCGCGCAGGACCCGGTGGTGGCGGCCGCCGCCACCGTGACCGCGCTGCAGAGCGTGGTGGCGCGCAACGTCGCGCCCGACGACACGGCGGTGCTGTCGGTCGGCTTCATCCGCGGCGGCGCCACCCACAACGTGATCCCGCAGTCGGTCGCGCTCGGGCTCAACGTGCGCGCGGCCCGGCCCGAGACGCGTGCGCTGGTGGAGTCGCGCATCCGCGAGATCGTCGCGCTGACCGCGCAGGCGCATGGCGTGGAAGCCTCCATCGACTACCGGCCGCTGGTGCCGCCGGTGGTCAACACCGAGGCCGAGAGCCGGCTGATGACCGAGGTGTGCGCCGCGCTCGTGGGCGCGGACAAGGTGGCGGCGACGGTGCCGCGCGGCTTCGCGGGCAGCGAGGACTTCGCCTGGATGCTGGCCGAGCTGCCCGGCTGCTACGTGCTGCTGGGCAACGGCGAAGGCGAGTTCGGCGGTTGCATGGTGCACAACCCCGGCTACGACTTCAACGACGAGGTGCTGCCGCTGGGCGCGGCCTGCTGGGTGCGGCTGGCGCAGACCTACCTGGTGGCCTGACGCCCGCCGCGCCGGCTCAGAACGGCGCGTCTTCCTCTTCGGCCGTGGCCGCGGCCGGCGCGGTGGCGGCGGCCTTCGGCGCTTCCTCGGCAGGCGCCGCGGTGAACGCCGCCTCGCCGCCGAGCGCGTCGAGCAGCGCCGGCACCAGCTGGCCCAGCTCGCCGGTCGCGATCGCCACGTCGGCATCGAAGTTGTCTTCCTTCTTGCCGCCGCCGGCGCCTTCGTCGGTGCCCTCGAGGAACACGATCTTGCGGATCTGCAGGCCGTGCGTGAGCTCGAAGGACACGCGGTCGTCCCAGGTCAGCGCGAGGCGGGTCGGGCGCTTGCCGTCGGCGATGTGCTGCTTGACCTCGTCGATGTCGAGCGGGTGCTTGGCATAGCGCACCACGGCCTTCGACTCGTCGGTGGCCTTGAGCTCGCACTCGCGGTCGATGGTGAAGCCCGCGGGCGGCTCCTGCGAGGCCAGCCATTCGGACATGGCGGCGGCCGGCTCGATCTGGGTGTTGAGCTGCATGGTGCCGAAGCCGGTGAAGTTCTGCACCAGGCTGCTGACCACCTCGTCGGCGCGCGCGGCGTTGGAGCTGTTGACCACCAGCCGGCGCTCGGCCTGGTCGACCCAGACCGTGACGCGCGCGGTGCGCGTGAAGGCCATCGGCAGCAGCTCGTGCGCGATGTCCTCCTTGAGGTCCTTCTTTTCCTTCTTGCCGGGCTTGCGGCCGGTGGTGGCCTCGATCTGCGCGCAGCGCTCGTCGAGCTTGCGGCGCACCACCGAGCCCGGCACCGACTTGCTCTCGATCATGTACTCGAGCAGCCACTGGCCGTCGATGGATTCCACCAGCGGGCCGTGGGCCTCGCCGCGCGGCTCGACCCAGCCGGCCGACTTCTCCTGCGAGGCGCCGCAGGGCTCGAAGCGCTGCTTGCCCAGGCCTTCCTCGGCCTCGGCCAGCGTTTGCGACCAGCCGGGCTCGATGCGGTAGACGATGACGTTCTTGAATACGGACACGGAGAATCTTTCCCTTCAATCGCTTGTTTGGCGGAACCGGCCATTGTCGCGGCGTCGGGCCGGTTCGCGCCACCGGCGGTGCATGGCCCGGGGCGCCGGTCAGGCAAGAGCGGCACGGCGCCGTAAAATCGGCGGCTTTGGCGGCCTTCAGGCCGCACCCCCCAGCCTCCCCCCGCTGAAGGCTTTCTGCAAAAGCTCCCAAAGGAATCAGGAAATGAGCTCGATCCCCCCCTCGCTCGACGACCGTGACGGCAAGATCTGGATGGATGGCGAACTCGTGGACTGGCGCGACGCCAAGATCCACGTGCTGAGCCACACGCTGCACTACGGCTGCGGCGCCTTCGAGGGCGTGCGCGCCTATAAGACGGCCGACGGCGGCACGGCGATCTTCCGCCTGGCCGAGCACACCGAGCGCCTGTTCAACAGCGCCAAGATCCTGCGCATGAAGATCCCGTTCACGCAGGAACAGCTCAACGAGGCCCAGAAGCAGGTCGTGCGCGAGAACAAGCTCGAGAGCTGCTACCTGCGCCCGCTGATCTGGATCGGCTCCGAGAAGCTCGGCGTGAGCCCCAAGGGCAACAAGATCCACGCCATGGTCGCGGCCTGGTCCTGGGGCGCCTACCTCGGCGAGGAAGGCATGAAGCGCGGCATCCGCGTGAAGACCTCGAGCTACACGCGCCACCACGTCAACATCACGATGACGCAGGCCAAGACGGTCAGCAACTACACCAACTCGATCCTCGCCAACATGGAAGCGCTGGACGACGGCTACGACGAGGCGCTGCTGCTCGACGCGAGCGGCTTCGTGTCCGAGGGCGCAGGCGAGAACGTGTTCGTGGTCAAGAACGGCGTGGTCTACACGCCCGACCTGTCGGCCGGCGCGCTCAACGGCATCACGCGCAACACCATCCTGCACGTGTGCAAGGACCTCGGCATCGAGCTGGTGCAGAAGCGCATCACGCGCGACGAGGTCTACATCGCCGACGAAGCCTTCTTCACCGGCACCGCGGCCGAAGTCACGCCGATCCGCGAACTCGACCGCGTCGAGATCGGCAACCGCGGCGACGGCGGGGCGCGCGGCCCGGTCACCGAGAAGATCCAGGCGGCCTTCTTCGACATCGTGAACGGCAAGAACCCCAAGTACGCCCACTGGCTCACGAAGGTCTGAAGAACATGTCCACCACTGCAGTCGTCGAACTCCTCGCGAAGGAGCTCAACCACCAGGGCGGCGTGTTCTGCCCCAGCCCCAAGGCCGACATGAAGCTCTGGAACAGCCACCCCAAGGTCTACCTGGACGTGGCGCGCACCGGCGAGGCCAGGTGCCCGTACTGCGGCACCACCTACCGGCTCAAGGCCGGCGAGGTGGTTTCCGCGCGCCACTGACGCGGCGATAGAAGAAGAGACCGGGGGAGGCCCGGAACGTCCATGAAGATCAACGTCGCGATCACGATGGAGATCCGGGCCGATGCACGGCAATCGATCTGGTTCAACGGCGCCAACCAGCACTGCGTGTACCTCTACATGCTGCTGAAGCGCTCTCCGCTGGTGGGCGAGGTCTGGCTGGTGCACGGCGACGGCGTCGCCGCCTATGCCGAGGGCATGATGCTCGGCGAACTGGCCGGTGCGCTGCGGCCGCTCTCGGCGGTGGTCCACCAGACCGACCTGCTGATCGAGATGAACGCCTTCGTTCATCCGACGCATGTCGAGGCGGTGCGCCGGCGCGGCGGGCATTGCGTGTCGTACCGCTTCGGCAACGACTACGTGGTGGCGGTCGAGACCATCAACTTCCAGGCCAATCCATGGCTGCCGAACCCGCACCGCGTGCAGTTCGACGAGCTCTGGACCAACCCGCAGCACGCCCACACCTGCAAGAGCTACTTCGAGGCCGTGTACCGCGCGCCGGTGCACGTGCTGCCGCACGTGTGGTCGCCGTACTTCCTCGAGCAGAGCCTCGCGGCCCATGCCGAGCTCAAGGCACGCTTCGGCTACCGCAACCAGGGCCGGGCCAAGCGCATCGCCTTCTTCGAGCCGAACCTCAACGTGGTGAAGAGCTCGCTGATCCCGATGCTGGCGGCCAACGAATGCCATGTGCGGCGCCCCGAGCTCGTGCAGCACGTCTACATGACGAACACCTTCGAAAAGAAGGAGAACACGGCCTTCAAGCACATCGCGCTGGGACTGCGGATGGTGCAGGACGGCAAGGCCACGGCCGACCCGCGCGCGCCCTTCGTCGAATGGGCCGCGCACCACACCGACATCGTGGTGTCGCACCAGTGGGAGAACGGGCTCAACTACCTGCTGTACGAGGCGCTCTACGGCAACTACGCGCTGGTGCACAACTCGCCGTTTCTGCGCGAGGTGGGCTACTACTACCCCGAGTTCGAGGTCTTCGAGGCGGCCGCCGCGATCGAGCGCGCGGCCGAGACGCACGATGCGCAACTGGATGCGCAGGCGCACGCCAACGCGGCCTTCCTGAGCACGCTCGACCCGGCGCATGCGCCGAACATCGAGGCGCACGACGCGCGCATCCGCGCGCTGTTTTCGAACTAGTTCTCGTCGGCCACGCGCACCACGCGCTTGCCGAAATTGCGCCCCTGCAGCAGGCCGATGAAGCCGGCCGGCGCGTGCTCCAGGCCCTCGACGATGTCCTCCATCGGCCGCACTTCGCCGCGTTCGATCCAGTCGCCCATCTCGCGGCGGAAGGCCTCGAAGCGCTCGCCGTAGTGGTCGAGGATGACGAAGCCCTGCATGCGGATGCGCTTCTGCAGCAGCGAGGCCATCAGCAGTGGCAGGCGGTTCGTCCCCTGGGTTTCGCCGTCGGCGTTGTAGTCGGCGATGTGGCCGCAGACCGGCACGCGCGCGCCGATGTTGAAGAGCGGCAGCACCGCGTCGAACACCGGCCCGCCGACGTTCTCGAAATAGACGTCGATGCCCTTCGGGCAGGCCGCGGCGAGGCGCTCTGCCAGCGCGGGATCGTGGCGGTCGAGGCAGGCGTCGAAGCCCAGCACCTCGACCGCGTGGCGGCACTTGTCCGCGCCGCCCGCGATGCCGACCACGCGCGCGCCCTTCAAGCGCGCGATCTGCCCGACCATCGCGCCGACCGCGCCGGTGGCCGCGGCCACGACCACGGTCTCGCCGGGCTTCGGCTGGCCGATGTCGAGCAGGCCGACGTGGGCGGTGAAGGCCGGCATGCCGAGCGCGCCGAGCGCGAGCGAGGGGCGCGCCATGTCGCCCAGCGGCATCAGGTCCTGGCCGTCGGACAGCGCGTAGTCCTGCCAGCCGGCGTTGCCGAGCACGAGTTCGCCGGCGCGAAACCGCGGGTGCTTCGAGGCCACGACGCGGTTGACCGTGCCGCCCACCATCGGCTGGCCCAGCGGCACCGAGGCCGCGTAGATCGGCGCGACCTCGTCCATCAGCTGGCGCATGTACGGGTCGAGCGAGAGGTACAGCGTGCGCAGCAGCACCTGGCCCTCGGCGGGCGCGGGCACGGCGCCCTCCTCGAGGCGGAAGTGCGCGGGTGTCGGCAGCCCGCGCGGGCGCGCGGCGAGGACGAGGCGGCGGTTGACGGTGTCGCTTTGGGGCATGGGCAGGGGCTCCTGGGTGGTGGAAGGGGGATGACCTGGCAGGTAATTAGACCGGTCGTCTAGAAGATGACCGCAAAAAAGGCGGGAGCGACATCGGTCGTCCCGCCTCTCAGCCGACCGGGGTGGGAACGGGGGCCAGACCCAGCGCCTGCCGGGTGCCGGCCATGGTGCGGTCGAGCGGTGCGCGGTCGCGCGCGATCTTCGCGAGCAGGCTGGCGCCGAGCCAGCTCTGGTAGAGCGAGACGGCCTGGGCCTGCGCGGGATCGCCGGCTTCGGCGGCCGGCAGCGAGCCGTCGGCGCGGCCGGTCTCGATGCAGCGCGCGAGCCGGTCGGTGATCTGGCGGATGCCGCGGTCCAGCGCCGCGCGCATGGTTTCCGACAGGTCGCAGACCTCGGCGCCGAGCTTCACCACGAGGCAGCGGCTCTGGGCGTCGTCGCCGGTCTGCGAGTCGAGCCAGTCCTGGAAATAGGCGACCAGCTGCTGCGCGCCCGTGCCCGACTCGGCCAGCAGGGCGTCGGTGCGCGCGAGGTAGTCGCTGAAATAGGCCTCGAGCACCGCCTCGCCGAAGGACTCCTTCGAGCCGAAGTAGTGATAGAACGAGCCCTTCGGCACCTTGGCCAGGCTCAGCACCTCGGCCAGCCCGACGGCCGTGAAGCCCTTGCGCAGCAACAGCGGATGCGCCACGTCGAGGATGTGGCGGCGAACGTCGGGAGGCGTGGCGACGGCAGTCATGGCGCCGGACTCTAGCGCCGATTAGACCAGTCGTCTAGTACGAGATTCCGGAGTCAGCCCGGTGCCGCAGCGCGCTTCGAGGCCTCGGATTCGCCGCCGATCCGCCGGCCCGGCCAGAGGTCGCGCCAGGGCTCGGGGTCCTGCCGCTCCTGCGCCAGCCGCAGGTAGACCATCGCGATCCACAGCAGCGCCAGCCCGATCTGGGCATCGCGCAGCGCCGAGTTCACGCAGGAGGCGATCAGCGCGATCAAGGTCGCCGCCAGCGCATAGCGGCCCGCGATGTCGGGCCGCTTCCAGGCCTGCCAGACGGCCGCGACCATGATCGCGAGCAGGCTCAGCAGCCCCGGCAGGCCGCCCTGCGCGCCCATCCAGAGGAAGTCGTTGTGCGGCATGTTCGAGTCGGCGAACAGCGCGGGGCCGCGCTGGTGCCATTGCTCGGTCCAGCCGCCGATGCCCCAGCCGGTGAGCGGCCGGTCGGCGATCATGCGGCCGGTGTCGCGGTACATGAAGTAGCGGATGACCATGCTGCCGTGGAAGATCTCGCCGGCCTGCGCCTTCTCGATCTCCTGGACGCCGAGCTCGACCTTCTGCTGCAGCTGCGGCAGCTGGTAGAGGCCCGCCCCGAGCACCACGGCGCCCACGATCAGCGCCGCCGACAGCGCCTTCAGGTGGCTGCGCCACTGGTGGATGCACACCAGCGGCAGCACCAGCAGCAGCGCCAGCACCGAGGTGCGCGAGGTCAGCGGCAGCGCCACCACCGCCATCAGCAGCAGCACCAGCGCGAAGGCCGGCAGCGCGCGCAGCGGCCTTCGCGCCGCGATCTGCGACAGGCCCCAGACCGCCGCCGTCGACGCCACCACGCTGAACAGCAGCGCATTGCTGATCGACTTGTTGCCGACCTCCATCACCACGCCGCGCAGCGGCCCCCAGATGTGGAAGCCGCCGACCGCGTAGAACACCACCACCAGCAGCAGGTTGAGCGCCGAGATCAGCAGGAAGCCGCGCAGCGCCCACATCGCCTCGTCGCGCGCGAGCGCCATCGCCATCAGCAGCGTGGCGGCGATGCGCAGCCCGTGCACCAGGTTCGAGGGGGTCTCGGGGTAGTGCGGCCGGATGGCCAGCACGATCAGGGTCCAGGCCACATAGGCCATGACCGGCCACCACAGCGGATTGGCGCGCAGCCGCGCGCTGCGTTCGCGGCCGTTGCCCGCCGCCAGCAGGGCGACCAGCAGCAGCAGGGCCGAGAGGTAGGTGACGCCGACCGGCATGTACACCGCGAGCCCCCAGAACATGGCCGCGGGCCGGACGATGTGCGATCTCTGCATAGGGCGCGGATTCTAGGGGCCGCCTTCCGGCGCAACCTGACTTCACCCCCGGCGCGCGCGGGGCTTGGGCGCGCGTGCCTCAGCCGCGCGGCAGCCGGATCACGAAGCTCGCGCCGCCGCCGGGCCGGTCCTCGCAGCGCACCGTGCCGCCATGCCGCTCGGTGATCGACTTGACCAGCGCCAGCCCGAGGCCGACGCCGCCGTTGCGCTCGCTCGCGCCCGGCAGCCGGTAGAAGGGCTCGAAGATGCGGTCGCGCAGCGCGGCCGGCACGCCCGGGCCGCGGTCGTTCACGCGCACCGTGGCCTGGCCGTCGGCGCTGCCGAGTTCGACCGAGATCTCGCCGGCGCCGTAGCGGCGCGCGTTCTCGAGCAGGTTGCGGATCGCGCGGCGCAGCAGCCGCGAGACGCCGGGCACGGTCAGCGCCGCGTTGTCGGTGCCCGCCACCAGGTCGAGCTCGGCATCGACGCGCGCGCATTCCTCGGCGGCCAGACCGGTCAGGTCGACCGCCTCGATGGTGCCCATGTCGGCCTCGCTGGCGTCCAGGCGGCTGGCCAGCAGGATCTCGTCGATCAGCTGGTCGAGCTCGGCGATGTTGCGCGAGATCTCGGCGCGCGCCGCGGGGCTCGGCTGGTCGCCCATGAGCTCCAGGCTCATGCGGATGCGGGTCAGCGGCGAGCGCAGCTCGTGCGAGGCATTCGCCAGCAGCGACTTGTGCGAGCGCACCAGCTGTTCGATGCGCACCGCCGATGCATTGAAGCGCTTGGAGAGATCGGCCACTTCGTCCTGCCCTTCCTCGGTGACGCGCACCGACAGATCGCCCTCGCCCCAGCGCTGCACGCCGCGCTGCAGCGTCTCGAGCCGCTTGGTGAGCCGGCGCACGATCGGATAGACGCCGAGCGCCACCGCCACGCCGACCAGCGCGATCATCCAGCCCAGGCCGAAGGGCGTGCGCCAGGGCGCGAAGCCGCTGGTGCCGGTGGCGCGCTCGCGCGGTGCCACGCGCAGCGTGATCGCCTTGCCGTCGCTGAGCGTCACGTCGAACTCCAGCCCCTGGCCCGGCACGCGCAGCGCCTTGCCGGCGCCGATCTGCTTGTCCTGCGCGTCGAGCACCACCACCTCGCGCGGCACCGGCGCGAGCCGCTCGCGCTCGGCCTCGGCCGCCACGCGCACGATCCAGTTGGCCATCAGCGTGAGGATCACCACGCCGCCGACCACCGCGAGCCAGATGCGCACGTAGAGGTGGCGGGAATACAGATTGATCATGGGGAGGTGTGGGGCGCGGCGGCCGGGGTCGGCCGCGTTTTTCGGAGAGGTGCCGCGAGCGGGACGGACATGACCCGCCGGCCGTTCAGTCCTGCTGCTTGGCGAACACGTAGCCCACGCCGCGCACCGTGAGGATGCGCTTCGGATTCTTCGCGTCGACCTCGATCGCCGCGCGGATGCGGCCCATGTGCACGTCGATCGAGCGGTCGAAGGCCTCGAGCTCGCGGCCGCGCACGGCTTCCATGATCTGGTCGCGCGTGAGCACCCGGCCCGCGCGCTCGGCCATCGCGACCAGCAGGTCGAACTGGTAGGAGGTGAGGTCGGCGACCTGGCCGGCCACCGAGACGGTGCGCGCGTTGCGGTCGATCTCGAGCGTGCCGAAGCGCATCATCGACGCGGCCTCGGCCTCGGTGTTGCTCTCGCCGCGGCGGCGCAGCACGGCGCGGATGCGCGCCAGCAGCTCGCGCGGCTCGAAGGGCTTGGGCAGGTAGTCGTCGGCGCCGATCTCCAGGCCGATGATGCGGTCCATCGGGTCGCCCTTGGCGGTCAGCATCAGCACCGACACCTTGGAGATCGCGCCCGGCAGCGCGCGGATGCGGCGGCAGACCTCGAGGCCGTCGGTGTCGGGCAGCATCAGGTCGAGGATGACGAGGTCGGGCGCGTGCTGCTGCAGCAGCTCGAGGCCGCTGGCGCCGTCGCCCGCATGGTTGAAGCCGAAGCCCGACTGGGTGAGGTATTCGCCGACCATCTGCGCCAGGCGCTGGTCGTCTTCGATCATCAGGAGTTGAGGGGTGCTCATGCGCTTCATGGTGGTCCACCGGGAGCAAGCTGGCTTGAACGCTCCGTAAAGTTGCGTAAACCTCGTGCGGCCATGTCAACCGGCCGGCACTGCGAAAAGCATAGCGCCGTCCTCGTGCCGTGCCGCCGAAAGCCGCTGGGCGTCACGGTATTCGGGCAGCGCGAGCAGGGCCTCGAGCGCGACGGCCTCCAGCGCCGGATCGCAGGTGCGCGCCCGCGCGAGGATCTCGCCGGCCAGCCGGCGCAGCTGCGCGGTCGAGGCCCGGATGCGCGCCTTGAAGGCCGCGTCGTCGAGCCGGTCCTTGAGGCTGCGGTTGAGCTCGGCGAACCACGGCATCGAGGCCTGGTCGAGCATCGCCGCGCGGTTGCGCTTGTCGCTCGCGCCCGACCAGGCGCGCAGCAGCGCCTGCACTGCGATGTTGAGGCGCTGGCAGTGCTGCAGTTCGTCGCGCACGCTGCCCAGCAGCGCCAGGTCGGTGAGCCGGCCCTGGAAGAAGATCTGCGACAGCACGCCCCAGTAGTAGGCGTAGTCCCAGATCACCTTCACCGGCAGCACCTCGGGGTCGCCGAACAGCGGGTACTGGTCCTGGTAGAGCGCCAGCGTGCTCTCGTAGAACGAGTGGTAGATCTGGTCGTAGAGCTGCGCGCGCGCCTCGATCGAGCGGCCGCGCCGGTCGTGCGCGATCAGGTCGGTGATGTAGGTGTTGCCGATCGCGATGAAGTCGCTGCCCGGCGAATAGAAGGGGTCGAGGAACAGGCCGGCCTCGCCGGTCAGCGCCCAGCGCCGGTCCGAGAACACCTGCTTGCAGCCGTACGAGAAGTGACGCAGGAACGCGAAGTCCTGCAGCAGGTGGCGCTTGCCGTCGAGCGCCTCGTAAAGCCGCGGCTGATAGGTCGCGAACCAGTCCATCGCCTTGTCGAAGGTGTCGATGGTGGCCAGCGGATGCAGCTTCTGGTCGGCCACGATGCCCACCGAGTGCGAGCCCGAGGCCAGCGGGATCAGCCACACCCAGTAGCCCGCGCCCACCAGGTGGTTGGTCGACAGCCAGCGCGCCTGCGGGTCGCAGCGCGCGCGCCAGGCCTCGTCCTCGCTCCAGTGGTCGATGGTGATGCGCTCGCCGATGCGGAACCACACGGCGTTCACGTCGTGGTCGTTGGGCTGCGCCAGCCCGAGCTTGCGCTTGAGCAGGCCCGCGCGCCCGCAGGCGTCGATCAGCCAGCGCGCCTCGGTGTCGCGGGTTTCGCCGCCCTGGGTCCATTGCAGCCGGTGGTGGGTGGCGCCGTCCTCGGCCAGCTCGATGCGGCGCACGAAGGCGTCGTCGGCGAAGTGCACGCCGTGGCGCGCGGCCTCCTGCGCGAGGTAGTTCTCGAGGATGCCGCGGTCGATCTGGTAGCTGGGCACCGACAGGTAGCGGCTGGCGCCGATCTCGGTCACGCCGTCGATGTCGCGCCGGCCCTCGCTGAAGAAGAAGCGGAAGCCGAACTTGCGCAACTGCTCGTTCTCGAAGTGCGGCTTCAGGCCCAGCACGGTGTCGAAGTAGTGGGCGCCGATCTCCACCGAGGATTCGCCCACCTTGTGCGCCGCGTGCGGCACCGGGTGCGCGCGGCGCTCGAGCACCAGCACCGAGAGGTCGTCGAAGCGCTGGCGCAACTGCAGCGCCAGCGTGAGCCCCGCCAGACCGCCACCCATGATCACTGCGTCGTAGCGCGGGGCGGTCTGCTTCATGCGGATTCCTTCGTCAGTGCCCGCCGGGCCGCAGCCGCAGTCTCAGCGAGAGGGTGGGGGACAGCGGCAGCGCGACCTCGGCGCCGGCCGGACCGTCGAGCCGCGCGAGCGCCTCGAACAGGCCGAGCGCCTGCGCCATCGGGTTGACCTGCGCGAGCGTCTTCGCCGCGTCGGACGTGGGCGTCGTGCCGGCCGCGCCGTCGCTGGCCAGCGACCAGTCGAGCGCCGCCACCGTGCGTTCGGTGGGCTCGGGCGCCAGCACCAGCGCCAGCGCGAGCTGGCCCTGGCTGCCCGTCACGGCCGCCAGCGGGCCGGTGGCGGGCGCGTCGTAGCCCACCAGCAGCACCGCCTCGCGGTCGGCCGCGCACTGCGCCGCGGCCTCGAGCAGGGCCGCGCCGAAGCTGCTGTCGTAGGCCGAGATCGAATTGCTCGCGGCCATGCAGCCGGTGCCGATGGTCCAGTAGCCCACGGCGGCGTTGTGCACCGAGTTGTGGAAGCGCGTGGGCGACAGCACCGAGGGATCGGTGGCGAGCGTGCTGCACATGTAGTCGTTGATGGACAGGTCGCCGTGCGCCGAGACGAACACGCAGGGCAGGTCGGCCGCCTGCCGGCCCGAGCCCGCGATGGCGGCGGCGGCCACCTCGAGCGCCAGCGCCACGGTGTCGGGCGCGCGGCGGCGCTCGGCCGGGGCCAGCACCTGCGGCGCCGGGCGCTTGGCCGGCGGATCGGCGAGCGCGCCCTCGCCGCGGAAGGCCGCGCGCGCTGCCTCCCAGCCGGGCAGGGTGGGGGCCCAGAAGGCCGGACCCTCGATGTAGATCGTCGGCGCGGCGCTCATGCCTGCGCCGCCTTGCCGAACACCAGCGCGCAGTTGTTGCCGCCGAAGCCGAAGGAATTGGAAAGCGCGTAGCGCACCTCGCCGTGCGCCGGCGCGAGCCGGATCTGCGGGCCG